>SLJM01000092.1 GCA_007135085.1 Myxococcales bacterium | reverse complement strand
GAACCAGACTACAATTTTGGGGGAGGTGTGATCGACCATGGCGGGTTTAAGCTCGACCTTTCGGCGAACTACCCAGTTCCACCATGGTCCCGATGCCATCCCTGGTATCGAGTCGCCGGCCGCTACCAAATCTCCAACTGCTATTGCCAGGCCAGGTATGGCCTGGGGACCAAGAGACACTGCTACTGCCAGGCCAGGGATGGCCTGGGGACCAAGTGCACAATGTCACTGCGCGTAGAGCGTGATCCCCTCGGCCGCGGCCTGGGCCATCTGTCTGGTCACCTCCCAGTCGGGATGGCGGAGGATGATGAATCCGTCGGAGACCAGGGTCTGCTTCCAGTTGCGCCGGTGGGCGCCCACGGGGAGGAGGGTATTTTCGACGACGTGGTCGCCGTATCTGGCCATAAACTCCCGGACCCCTTCGTGGGCCGTGATTCTTCCCTGACCTTTGGCGCGCTTGAAGATGATCGCCGTGTTGTATTTGCGCTTTGGAGAAGCCCGGCAATCTTTCCAGCAGCTCGCCCGGGCCCACTCGCGAAATAAGTCGACGTCATTCGTATAATTCATCTGGTCCACCAGGTGGGCCCCTCCCGGACGACACCCGATCTCGCCAAATACAGCCTCACCCTTAGAGGTCAAAAACCACTCCATATGGGTAAAGCCATCACCCATATTCAGGGCCTTAAGGACGTTCTTGCCGAGCTCGATGCCGCCAGCGAGTTTTGGCTGAGAGAGGTCGCGGACGGTGATGATGATGGGGCTGACCGACTCCTGGCTGCGGGCGATGAGCGGTGGCGGAAGATATTGGGCCACGTTCATATAGACCGGTTCGCCGTCGACGCAGACCGTATCGAAGGTAAACTCCTCACCTTCGATAAACTCCTCGCAGCTGGCCTCCTGGACGTGGCCCATGGCGGCGAGCACCTGGGACAACTCTTGGTCGTCATCGACGCGGTAGGTGTCGGCGCTGCCGGCGCCGGCGATGGGCTTTAAGATGAGGGGATAGCCGATCTCTTCGGCGGCCTCTCTTGCCTCGTCAGCGGTGCGCACCCGCCTCGATTTGGGCACCCGCAGACCGGCTGCTTTGACCCGCTCCTTCATCAATTGCTTGTCCCGAAATCCCCGAACCGTATCGACGGACATGCCAGGTACGCCGAAGCGCTCGCGAAGCCTGGCGGCGGTCATCACGAGAACCTCCCAATTGGCCAGCACCCGGTCGATCTCTCGGCCCCGAACCCAATTATGAACCCGGCGGATCACGTCGTCTTCGTCCAGGATGCGAGGGACCTGTAGGTAATCCGACAGGTGGTATTTAACCGAAGGGGGAAGATGAGCCGCCGGGGTATCGCCCACACCGAAGACCCTGGCCCCTACCTCGGCCAACCCCCTCGTATATTGCTGCATCTCCGCCGGATAATGAGGCGATAAAAATAGGACGTTCACGCTCGCTCTCCTCGTCACTCGATTGTGTCTGAGACAAATTTATTCTATTTCCAGAAGTCACGCATCAGAATAACTGACGAGATCGCAGGAGTATATCGTGAGAAATATCATCTTCGCAGCCCCCTTTCCGGCGGAGACCACCTATCGCTTCGCCAGGGCGGTTCGCGATCTGGAGGATATACGCCTGCTGGGTATCGTCGCCGTCCCTCCCTCGGGGGCCAACGCCGATCTCTTCGCCGATATGGCCACCGTAGAAGATGCCCTGAGCACAGAGCAACTCATCGAGGCCGCGAAATTACTGCAAAAGCGGCACGGCCGAATCGAGCGCATCGTCGGAATCCTGGAGCCAATCCAGGAAGCAATCGCACAGGCCCGAGAAGAGTTGGGCGTCGACGGCCCCTCCCTGCAGGTGGCCCAGGTCTTTCGCGACAAGGGCCGCATGAAAGATGAGCTTCGTCGCCACGGCCTGCCCTGTGCTCGCCATCGCATGATCGCTACCTGGGCAGACGCCGAGGACTTCGTCGACGAAGTTGGCTTTCCAATCGTCGTCAAACCGCCGGCGGGAATGGGCGCAAAAGCGACGTGGCGCATCAACGACACCGACGAATTCAAGCAGGCTCTAAAGGCCCTGAATACATCGCCGAAAAACCCGGCCATCGCCGAGGAATTCTTAACGGGCCAAGAATATAGCTTCGAGACCATCACCGTCGACGGAGAGGTGCGCTTTACCTCCTTCTCCCGCTATTATCCCACCCCCCTGGAGGCCATCGAGAACCCATGGATCAAATGGGCCGTATTGCATCCCCGAGAGATCAGCGGACCCGAATTCGACGACGCCAAAGAGATGGGCATCAAGGCCGTCAAAGCCCTGGGGCTGACCACGGGATTTACCCATATGGAGTGGTTTCGCCGCCCCGACGGCAGCCTCGCCATCGGTGAGGTGGCGGCCCGGCCGCCGGGGGCTCAGATCGTCCCCGGCAATAATTACGTCCACGACGCCGACTTCTATCGCGCCTGGGCCCGAGCGGTGGTCGACGACGCCTTTGATGGCCCCTATGAGCGCAAATATTCGGTGGGCGTAGCCTTTCTTCGGGGCATCGGACGGGGCCGTGTGATGGCCGTGACCGGCGTGGCCGAAGCCAATCGCAAGGTGAGTCATCTGGTGGTGGAATCACGACTTCCGCGAGTGGGCACGCCCCGAGCTGATAGCTATGAGGGCGAGGGCTATGTGATCTTGCGCGACCCCTCGACGGAGGTTGTAAAAGAGGCGCTCAAGACTCTTATCCAGACTATCCAGATTCACTACGGCTAATCTGCTCCCAATCAGCCGAGACGGACCCGCACATTTCGAATAACTCGGGCCAGGGCCTGCATCACCTCGTCCGTGGTGGTGGCGGCGACGATGACGTAGCCCTCCCCTTCGTAGCCGCTGGCCCGGGGGCCGCCGATGCGGGGCGCCGAGACCTCGACGACCGTATCGCCCAGATCGCGCAGCGCCTCCTCAAGCCCCTCCACGGCGATCACCCGGTCGCCCGCGCCCTGGCCTCTCAAAAAGGCCGACCCCGCAGCGCGCACCCGCGTCGGCGGATCGAATTGGTCGAGGGCCATCAACCGCACCCAGGCCTTCACAAAATCGACGTTATGGGCGGCGTTCATCAAGGGCATGATATTGACCCCCGGTGGGCGGGCGCCCACTTCGTTGACCGCCACCGTCCCGTCCTGGCGGGCAAACCACTCCATATGAGAGAGCCCGGTCTTCATACCCAGCGCGTCCAGGGCCGCCTGGTTGACCTCGCGAAACCGATCCAACGAGTCCGTCTCCCGGGGAAGGACCACGCAATATTGAATCCACGGCGTATTCATCGCCTCCAGGGGACCGGGGATATAGTCGGTGGAGCTCGACCAGACGTGGCGGCCGTCGATGGTCACGGTCTCGAAGCTATGCTCGCTGCCCACCAAAAACTCCTCGCATTGCCAGGGGTTGGCCGCAGATGGGGCCAATTTGGCCAGAGCCTCCGCCAACTCCTCTTCGTCGTTTAGGCGCCAGGTAGCGCGCGTGCCCAGCCCGTCGACGGGCTTGATGATCACTGGAAACCCAACCTCGTCGACAAATCTTCGCGCATCGTCGACGCCGGTGATCCGAGCATATCGAGCGCAGGGCACGTCGGCGCTCCTGAGAGCCTCCTTCATCGCCGATTTATCTCGAAATCGGCGCACCACCTCGGCCCCCATCCCCGGTATCCCGGCCTTGTCGCGGGCCTCGGCGATGGGCAGTTGAATCTGCTCTAAAACCCCGAATAGGCGGTCCACCGCTCCCAACTCCCCGGCAATCACCTTCGTGGCCTGGCTCAACTGATCGGCGTCCATGCAGCTCTCCACCGTCTCGAAGGCCATCAACCTCTCGCTCAATGAGCGGGGCAAGATATCCCGTCCATGACTGGAGATCAGCGCCGGCCGCACCCCCTCCAGACTGCAGAGGGCCTGCACATAGGACAGGGTATTCTTTGTGAGATAGGGAATTACGAGAGCCACATTTCGCACGATTTCTCCTCGCCACACCACCTGGGGAACAACACGGAACCAATCCTATACCAATAAGGAAGCCAACCCTACAGCGAAGAGCGAAGAGCGAAGACGGCGGCGACGATCGTGGTTTTTCGGTCTATCATCGGTTGATCGATCTCGTCCCTTATGGTTCGCTGTTGGTTACTATATTAGGCCGACGACAAAAGTGTCGACCAGGCGTACCATCTGGAGCAAGTGAATGAACGAAGACCAGCTCGACCGCCACCTCGTGCCCTATGTGCTGACGACGCGGCGAAATCTTCCATTTTTAGAATTGGATCACGATCTCGGTGACGAGCTGGAAGTGTTCTGTGTGGAGGATACGGACAACGCCGAGTTTTGCTCCATTTTGAATCGCTCCAACCAGATCGCCTTCGGGGGCGCCGAGTCGATGGGCATGCCCCTGTGGGTGCTGCTCGACTGCGCGATCCTGCCCTCGGCGGTGGCCGGGTTTATGCTGCCCGTGGAGCGCACCCCCGACGATATCCTGGACAAGCTCGACGTCGACGTCGATTACGACGGGTTTGTGCCGGTCTCCGAATATTGCGGCTCGCCCACGGTAGAGCAAGATTGCATCAGCGGATTTTCCCTCCACAGCCACCTGGTGGGTCACGGCATCGCCACCCGCACCAAGGCGCTGGCCATGGCCATCTACGGAGCCCGCTCCCAGATCGGGGTGACCCAATTCCAGAACCCGGCCATCCGGGTCCACGTGCGCTTTGGCGCCATGGAGATGCTCATCCACCGCCCGGCGGTGCATACCTACCCGGAGGATAGTTTCGTCTATCGCCTGGAATTGCCCCCCCGTGACCGATTGTTGAAGATGGCACGGGGCGCCGATGTATTCGGCGAGAGCGAGATTCCCGAGGGCGTGCGCTGGGAGTTCGACCCCGATAACGAGATGATGCAAGGCCGCCTGGCCCGCCACCTCGCCGAGGATGGCCGCGCCTGGCTCATTCCCCCGGGCTGGCGCGCCACCGAAGAGGGTTGCGAGCTGCATATGATCCTGGGAT
>SLJM01000329.1 GCA_007135085.1 Myxococcales bacterium | reverse complement strand
CGTTTTGTATCGGCGAGCCCGTCGAGCCCGATCCTCCGCCCGTAGAGCGTGAGTTGACGGTGTCCAAGACGGTCCACACCACCGCCGAGGGCACCTACCTGTGGGAAATCGAAAAGAGCGTGGTCGGTCCCGATTTCATCGAGATTAGCATCGAAGAGGGGGAGGAGTGGGACGAGACGGCCACCTTCAACTACCTCGTAGAGGTGGACGTCGTCGGCTTTAGCGAAGAATTTTCCGTCTTCGGAACCATCACCATTGAGAATGAGACCGACGCCGATGCTCAGATCGCCGAGGTGACCGACGTGGTCAACGGCGTTGGTGCCGTCGTCGATTGTGACGTCTCCTTCGAGTCCTATTACCTGCTCGAGGCCGGTGAGACTCTGGAATGTGAGTATGTGGCCACTCGATTGACCGGTACGGAGGATACCAATACGGCCACAGTGATTGTGACCGACGAGAGCATGGTCGACGGTGGACAGGCGATTGAAACCTTCGACTTCGGTGACACGGACGCCATGTTCTCCAAGGTGACCGTCGTCGACCAACTGGTGGTCGACCAACTGGAAGGCGAAGATCCAGATCTTCTGGGAACTTGTAAGGCTAAAGACGCGCCCTGCGAATTTGAGTACAGCCGGGATTTCTTCTGCCCCGACGATATTGGCCCCTGGGAGAACGTGGCTACCATCGTCGAGACGGATCAGTCGGACAACGCCGAGGTAGAATTGCTCTGCACCATCGTCGCTCCCACGATTCCGCCGAAGGAGCCCAAACCTCCTAAGCCTCCGAAAAAAGACGAGGATGATAAGAAAGACAAAGATGATAAGGACGAAAAGAAGGACAAGGACGACAAAGACGACAAAAAGGACAAAGACGACAAAAAGGACAAAGACGACAAAAAGGACAAGGATGACAAAAAGGACAAGGATGACAAAAAGGACAAGGACGATTACTAAATACTAAAATGCAATGACCCAGAGATGACTTAGAGGAGCCTCGACGTCATCGAGCCGCCCGCCGAAGCCTCGGCGGGCGGCTTTGCTTGTATTGGTGACATCACTTCATTACCCTGATAGATCCCTGAGTTTTCAACCTGGAATCGAAGCGCCGGGGCTGAACACCAGCACTCCCGTAAAGAATCCGGGAGCCATGGGAGCAATTATTTTGATGTTCTGGCGAAAAAAATTATCGATTGGATATTACGGTCGGTTGGCCGCGGCGTCAGCTCTTCATCTGCTTGGGGTGGCCGTGATCTTCTGCCTCTTCGGGTGGTGGATTCTTCCCGGAGAGGCCCATCCGGCGATCGCCCAGGCCTATTCCCTCGGAGTGTTCAGTGAACATCCCCAGGAGGTCCTGTTGCACGCCGGGATCAGCGCCTGCTTATGGGCGCTCCTCTTTATCGCCTGGAAGTTGTTGACCACGGCGAGCGAAGAGAAGACGCCGAGGCTGGTGCGAGCTCGAGGCACGGTGATCGTGGAGACGATCATCGTCTTTCCCGTCTTTTTGCTGATCACGCTGGGGTTGGTTCAGCTGGCGCTGCTCAATACGGCGGGGTTTCTGACTACATTGGGAGCCTTTAAGGCCGGCCGTGTGGTCGCCATCTGGTATCCCGAGGCCCTGGAGGGGCGAAACGGAGTCGATCTCGCTCTGGTCGAGGAGAAGGCACGGCTGGCCGCCGCCTCGTCGGTGGCGCCCGTGGCGCCCGCCGATTTCGTATTCAGCGCCGGCGATTGCGCGGCCAGCGACTCCCTGGACGCCAAGCTGGAGGCCCTGGGAGACCTTGGGCATGATACTTCACCAGCTTCGGCATATGGCCAGGCCACGCCGGAGAATCTGTCGCTGGCCACAGCGTTTGATCAGTCCGATTTTGCCACCCGGGGCCAGACCAAACTTCTCTTCGCTCATTGTGCGACCACCGTCGAATATGTGGTCAGCGGCCACGAAGTTTTGACGCGAATACAATATCAGCAGCAGATAGCGATGCCTGTGGTGTCCCTCGTATTTGGGGAGCCGGCCACGGTGGCCGGGAGGCAGGGGTTTTATGCCACCATCGAGCGCGATCACCGCACGACCCATCAGATCGTGCCCATGGACGAGCCTCCGGGAGGATCGACGTTTTGATGAGTAGATTTTTCAATAGGGTCGCCAGAGCGCTGGCGGGGCGGGTCCGCAGCCTCGATCAATCCTGTCAGGGAGCGATATTATTGCTCGTCCTGGCCGGGATGTTGATCATCCTTCTGACCTCATTGGCGATGTATGATGCCGGGACGGCGGCCCAGGATGAGATGCAGTTACAAACCGCGGCCGACAGTGCTGCCTTCAGCCAATCCGTGGTGAAGGCTCGCTCCATGAATATGATCAGCTATGCCAATACGGCCAAGCGCACTCTATTTAGTTATTTCGTCGTCCATATGACCGGAAAAAACGCCCTGGTTGCGAGCACTATTATCTATCTGGTCAGGTGTATCGCCAGTTATGGCAGCGATACCGAATCCTGTGAGCGCGCAGTCGTAGGAATAGGCCAGCTCGTGGGAGCGGAGCTTCCCAATTTGCTCGACAACGTTCAATCCGCCGGCGAGCGCGCGGCCGATGAGATTGAGACCCTCGATGATTTTCAGGCCTATCTCGATGGGATCACCCCCTGGTGGGGGTATGCAGAGAATCTGATGAGGGGGACCCAAAACGGGGCCACGATCACCACGGCCTGGCCGGTTCCAGAGGGGTCATTGCCGGTGTGGGCCAATCAATTTACCGAGAAGGTCCAGGAGTTTGACGACGATTACGACACCAGTTTTAGCGGCTATATTCCAGAACACACGGACCGGTTTGACAGGCTGCCGATTCAGCAGCGACAGGTGGCCGACGACGGTTATTTTGATTTTCATTTCGGCGATGGCCTCGACTATTGCTCGGAGCTGGCCCTGAGTCTGGAGCATATCCTGTTGGCCGTTGAACATATCATCAGCAGCGATGGCAACGACTCCGACGGGATCTCCACCGACGGTCAGACAATGGCGTTATTTGTGATCGGTACGATCCTGCCCATCGCCGATTGCCGGGAGGCATTTGATTATATGACGGTCATGATCAGAGGGCACTCCCTCGGTGATATGGAGTTTGCTCAAAAGGTCATGGATTACCGGGTGGACGAAGGGGGATTTGAGCCAGATGAACTCGATAGAAACGACTGGATGCAGCGCACGTCCAATATCACTTTAGCCTATCGCAATAGCCAACGTGCGGGGCTGAGCCGCGAGAAATATTCGGGGATCCTGGGCGACCATAATGAATCACCGCTCTACCAGACCAGCGGGACCTGGTCGGTGGCCCGTAGTGAAGTGGTCTTCGGCGAACCATCATCCAATAATTTCTTAAGCGATATCCCGGTCGTGGGAAGCCTGGCCGCCAGCATGTTCAGCGGTAGCTCGGACTACCTGGCCGGTCCCGTGGTGTATATGCGGGGCAACCCTCATATGTGGAGTCCCCGGTGGACCGCCCGGCTTCGGCCGGTTTATCTGCCGGGCGAACATCTGGGGACGACCCATAGCGGCGAAGACGTGGGTCTGGGAGCGGTCTACGTCGACACCTTGCCCTATCTGGCGGCGAGCAAGTTGATGGTCAGCGTCGTGGACGACGACTTCGACGTGAGCACTGTTCTGTCCGATATGTATTTTATGTACGCCGCCTCGAGCAGCTTCACCAGTGACCGCCTCGACGGGTTCGAACAATGATAATGAGCAAGGTTCAAAAACTCGTCGGCGAGCTCTCAGATCGGTTGCACCGGTGCCAATCGGGGGCGACGATGACCGAATTTGCGATCACCTTGCCCGTATTTTTTCTGCTCATGGTGGGCATCATCAACGTCGCCGAGGTGCAGCAGGGAGTGCTGCTCAGCGAACAACGAGCCTCGGCCAATCTGTGGGAAGACGCCGTGGACTACCAGACCGGCGGCATGCGTAATGAGATGGTGCCCCTGGCAGGGGCCAATACGGCGAGCTCATATTATAGTGATATCGGAGATTCGGCGACGATCTACAATATTCTCGATACGATTACGGCCGGCACCGGGATCTATGCCGACAGCGGAATCAAGACCGGGGCGGCCAATCTGATCCCCACGATCAACGTCGAGCCCGAGCCCCAGCAGATGCTCGATCAGGTCATGTGCAATCCCGGCTTCGGATATAACCTGATGAATGACATGATCAACGCCAGCGACATGAGCTATGACAATATCTGGGGGCTGGCCAGCCTTATCCTCAACGCCACTGGGACTCGTCCCGGCCTGGCGGCGGGGATTCGCTACGGCACGGTGAGCGGGATCGACGAGTCGACCTTCGGGTCCAGCGATGAAGCCCGGCTATATCAAGCAGAAACCCTGACTCATTACGTGGCCTCTGCGCCCACCCAGCCGGTCAATCGGCTCGCCGCCGTCGGTTTGTCGCGAATGGAGATCGGAACGGAAGACGGGTTCAGAGATACTATCGTCTTCGGTCACAACCACGTCGGTGATGGAGTCGGTGATATCGGCTCCTGTCCCTGAGCGTGGATCCCTTGTTATTTTTGTGTGGATGACAATCTTTTTTGGAGCGCCCCGTGTCATTTCGAGCCACGACCCACAATTTCCTGAGGCTAATCGCCGCCGGTGCAGCGATCTGCGCCGCCGCATTGGTGGTGCTGGTGATCTCTGCCGACGGCGACGTCGCTCAGGTGCAGGCCGATCTCTTCGACCTGCATCCGGTCAGCGTGGTGGAGCATGGGGATTTCGGTCGGGTCATGGAGGAGTCGGGGCTCCAGCCGCGGCGCTATGACTACAACGGCAACGAGATCAAATTTGCCGTGGGTGACTCCGATCTGGAACCTCGGGCCCTGCTGGAGATCTATCAGAAGCGCCTCAACCGTGCGGGGATCAACACCGAGGTCTATCTGGAGCCGATTTACGCCGCCGGCGGTTTGGGGCCGGCCACGTTGCGAGGCCAGGGGGCTTTGACGGAGGAGCGGCTGCGGGGAGCCACGGCAATGGTCGACGGTGAGGTGGT
>SLJM01000063.1 GCA_007135085.1 Myxococcales bacterium | reverse complement strand
GACCTTCGTCTACGCCACGCGGGCCACTCTCTCCGGTAAATTCCACGCTCCTTCACTGGAAGTAGAGGGGATGTATGAGCCCGAGGTGTGGGCTCGCGCAAAAGGAGAGGTGGTGCGGATAGTCGATCCTCGGGAGTTGGTGGATTAGAGGCGGGTGGTGGGTGGTAGGTGGTGGGTAGTGGGTGGTGGGGACGGCAACCGCAAACGACACGGCAACTGCGGGATGGCATGGTGCTTAAATTCGAGAGAGGGATCGGAACGATGAAGTACTTGAAATATACAATCTACGGAGTTGCCCTGATGATGGCCGCCTTCTGGCTGGCCATCTGGCTGGTGCCCCTGCCGGAGCGCTTCGATCCGCCGGTGTCGCACACTATTCACTACGCCGATGGGACGACGGCCCACGTCTTTTTGGCCGACGACGACAGGTGGCGCATCGCGGCGCGGTATGACCAGGTGGATCCGGACTATATCGAGGCATTGCTGGCGCTGGAGGATAAGCGGTTCTGGGATCATCCCGGCGTCGATCCCATCGCTGTGGTGCGGGCGGCCCTGTCGAATATCACCAGCGGCGGGGTGGTCTCCGGGGCGTCGACGGTCACCATGCAGGTCGTGCGGATGAGCGAGCCCCGTCCGCGCACCTTTCGTTCCAAGGCGGTAGAGGCATTTCGGGCCATTCAGTTGGAGCGCCATCACTCGAAAGAGGAGATCTTGAATAGCTATCTGTCGCTCCTCCCCTACGGCTATAATTACGAGGGGTTGGAGACGGCGTCACTGGCCTATTTCGGCCACGACGCCTCGAGGCTGACGCCGGCGCAGATCGCCACTTTATTGGCCGTACCCCAGGCGCCGAGTATTCGCTATCCCTCGCCACAAAACGAGGCGCGCCTTCAGTGGGCCCGAAATGATATCGCCCGGTTCTTGCTCGACCGCGACGCCTTGCCCAGAGGGATGCGCTCCGACCGGCTCACCGTGGAGGAGGCGATGGAGGCCATCGAGGCCACACCCGTGCCTGGTGAAGTTCGGACCATGCCGCGGGAGATCCCCCACCTGGCCTATCGGCTGCGCCGCGATTATCCGAAGGCGCCCAGGTTGACGACCACCGTGGATCGGACCACCCAGCGCCTCGCCGAGGGCATGGTGGAGCGCCACGAGCCCAATATAAAGAGCCTCGGCGGTGACCATGTCTCGGCGGTCATCGTCGACCACCATACTGGCGAGCTCAAGGGGGCGGTGGGCAATTTCGACTTCTTCTCAAATGAGCCCGGTCAGGCCATGGCCGGCTTTGACGTGCGCCGGTCGACGGGGTCGCTGCTCAAGCCATTTTTGCTGGCCCGGGCTATCGATAAAGGGGTGGCCGGACCGTCCCATCGGGTGGTGGACGCGCCTGTCGATTACGGCGGCTATCGCCCCGAAAATTTCGACGGTGAATTCGAGGGGTTGGTGCGCCTCGACGACGCCCTGGCGCGGTCGCTGAATATCCCCTTCGTCAATCTGTTGAATCAGGTCGGCGTCGACGATTTTTTGATGACCCTCAACCGGTTGGGGGCGCCCTATCCCGACGGGGTCCCCGAAGATTCGGGCCTGTCCTTGGTGGTCGGCGGCGTCGACGCCTCGCCAATGGAGGTGGCCACCCTATTCTCGTCGCTGGCCAGGCGGGGAAGGGCGGTGCCCATAAAGCGGCTCCACGACGGGGAAATGAGCACCGCTTCCACGGCCCTGCCCGGGGCGCTCAGCGAGGAGTCGACCTGGCTTGTGCGCCAGGTCTTGCAGAGCCGGGACAGGCCCGATTTCCCGCGCCGCAATATGCTGCGCGACAGGCAATCGCCCTACGCCTGGAAGACGGGGACCAGCATGGGCTTTCGCGACGCCTGGACCGCAGGCTTCGGGCCCCGCTACGTGGTGGTCATCTGGGCCGGAAACCTGAGCTATCGTCCCGGTCGCTACCTGGTGGGAGAGCGGGCGGCGGCGCCGCTCTTCTTCGACCTCATCGAGGCCATCGATCCGGCCGGCCCGCACAGCTACGAGCCACCGCCGGAGGGCTTGGACAAGGTCGAGGTCTGCGCCTTCTCCGGGCATCTTCCCACCGGGGCCTGCGAGCATACGACAGAGGTCGATCTGCCAAAGAAGAGCGTGCCCACCGCGCCTTGTCCCTATCACGTCCACGTCGACGTCGATTTGGACACCGGCGAGTCGGTCACGCCCGCCTGTCGCGGCGACAGGGAGGTGGAGACCAGGACTTTCGTGCAGCTTCCCGCCGAGGCGCAGCGCTATTTCGATATGGACCGCCGCGCAGAGAGACAGGCCCCGCCCTATGCACCGGAGTGTCGCGTGCGACGCCGCGGCGCCGGGCCCTACGTCAGCTCTCCCCCGGATGGACGAGTGATCTCGTTGATGGGCGGGATGCCCACGAGCGCACAGAAGATACCGTTGGAGGCGACGATCACCGGCCGGGGCGAACTCGATTGGTTCGTCGACGGCCGGTTTCTGGGGCGTGTGGAAAATGGCGAGAGATTGTGGTGGGAGCCCGAGCGGGGGACGCATGAATTCGTGGTCAGCGACGACCGCGGTGGCTCGGCGACGGTGCTCGTCGAGGTGCGGTGAACCACGAATGGTCTCTTTCTCGAGCAGGACTCTCAAACTGAGCCATACTTCCGTAAATTAGAATATTTGACTCGACAGATATTTGTTGTGGATTATATTCTTTCCAGTATTCGTTTCTTGAATGAGGAGAGGCTTGTTTGGAAGTCATCGTCACTGACCAGTTCATCGAATGGTATAGAGAACTTGACGAACGAGCCCTTGAGGACGTGGGTTTTGTCGTGGAGTTGTTGGAACGCCGAGGAGTTAAACTCGGGTTTCCCTATTCATCGGCTATCGAGGGCTCGAATATAGCTCTTAGAGAATTGCGAATCAGCAGTGCCAGCCGTCCTCTAAGAGTATTCTATGCATTTGACCCCGCCCGTGACGCGGTCCTGCTAATCGGTGGAAGCAAGGCTGGCAATAAGCGGTTCTACAGAGAAATGATCTCGAAGTCTGAATCAATCTGGCAGGAATATATCGACGAGAATTTCTCGGGATAATTACAGAGCATCCCTGACCGAAGGCAAGTCGAAGGAGTTGTGCAATGAAAACATGGAAAGACCTCAAAGAAGAAGTTCTGACAGATGAGCAGATCGAAAAGGTCGACCGACGAGTAGAAGTCGAGCTTGCCAGGATGACTCTTCAGGAAATCCGCAAAGAGTTGGGGCTCACGCAAGAAGAGCTAGCAGAGGTGATGAATTTATCTCAGCCGGAGTTATCTCGTGTGGAGCGAGGCAAAAATCCGCTCCTTGCAACCCTTCGCCGCTATGTTGAGGCCCTTGGGGGAGAACTTGAAGTGCAGGTCGTCTTTGGCGAGAAGAGAATCACTCTTCACGAAGTTTGAACGCACGCTGTGGTTCCGCGCCAGATCAACCTCAACTTCCACTCGAAGAGCGGAGACCGGAGAGGTGCGGTTGACCGCACCGCAGTTAGCTCTCCGATCTCCGCTCTCAATGCGCCCCAGCGGGGCGCATTGTCACTCGCCCCACAACCCGTTGGCGATATCGACGAGCTCTAGGAATTCGGCCTGGTCGTCGTAGCCCTCGTACATCGCTCCTTCGGCGATGTCGCGGACCTCGTCGAAGTTGGCTTCGTCCACGTATTGGCTGCCCCGCAGAATGCCCGCGTATTGGGCCACGGCCGCCGCGAAGCGGAAGCCGTCGGAGGCGTCGTTGAAGTCGTCGAGGATCTCGCCGAATTTGATCTGCCGCTCGATGAGCTCGGTCTCGTCCTCGTATTGCTCTTTGTAGCGAACGCGAACTTCGGCCAGAAAGTCGGCCTGGTCGGCGTCTTCGTGGAGCTCGATTTCGTAGAAAGCGGTCACCGTATGGCCCGGGCCGATTTCGCCGGCGTTGGTGTCCTCTTTGTCGAAGTCCTCGTTGTCCATGACCCGCTTTTCATAGCCCACCAATCGGTAGCGATCGACGGCATCGGCGTTGAACTGGACCTGGTTTCGCACGTCGTGGGCGATGACCTCTACGGTGGAGGGCAATTCGGAGCCGAAGATGCGATAGGCCTCTTCGATAGTGTCAATATAGAAGTAGTTGCCGTTACCTTTGCGGGCCAGTTTCTCCATGGTGGCGTCGCCGTAGCCGCCGTGGCCGAAGCCTACCGAGGTCAGGCTGATCTGGCGGTCGCGGTAGCTCTTGACCAGCTCCACCAGATCGTCGCCGGTCTTGCCCACGTTGAAGTCGCCGTCGGTGAGGATGACCACCCGGTTGTTGCCGCCCTCGATAAAGGCATCTTCGGCCATATTATAGGCGTCGATGATGCCCCCTTCTCCCCAGGTGGAGCCATGGGCGACCAGGGAGTCAATGGCGGCCTCGATCTGCTGGCGGTTGGATACGGGCGTCGGTTCCAGCACGGTGTCGCTGCCGCTGGCGTAGGTCTGAATGCCGACGGTGTCGGTGGGGCGCAAATATTCGAGCATGATATGCAGGGCCTGCTGGGCCAGGGGCAGCCGAACCTCGGGGCTCATCGACCCGGAGACGTCGACCAAAAAGATCAGGTTCGTGGGCTTCATCTCCTCGATGCTCACGTCGCGGCCCTTCATGCCGATGCGCAGCAGGTGGCGCTCCTGATCCTCAGTGCTGCCGAAGTGGCTGGGAGCGATCTCCATATTTATCGAGAAGGGATCGTCGATGGGCTCGGGATAAGCAAAGCGGAAGAAATTGATATATTCTTCGACGCGCACGCTGGCCGGGGAGGGCAGGTGACCATTTCGCAGGTCGCGGCGCATAATCGTATAGGAGGCGGTGTTGACGTCGATGGAGAAGGTCGACGTGTCCTCTTCGGCGGTGTCGATGAATTCGTTTTCCTTAAACTCCTCGAAGTCGTCGATGTCGACGCCGTTGTGCTCGTTGTCGTCGTTATAATAACCGCCGGCATGATAGGGGTCGCCGCCCATATGGTCGTAGCCATAATCGCCGCCGCAGCCGACGTAGACCATGATCAGGGCGCTCGCCAATAAGATGT
>SLJM01000077.1 GCA_007135085.1 Myxococcales bacterium | reverse complement strand
TCTCGCAGGTCATGCGGGCGGCTACCTCCCCGGCGGCGTGGCCGCCCATGCCGTCGGCCACCACGTAGAGGGCTCGCTCGGGATGGATGAGGTAAAAATCCTCGTTGACCTGGCGGCGCCGGCCCACGTCGGTGATCGCCGTGTGGCGCAGCTCCCATTTGCCTCGCGGCGTCGCTTCGAGCTCGGTGAATGCCTGCGAACGTGTCTCCGAGGTGATCATATCCGGCCCCCTGGTCTCGATGTGAAAAGTGCAGTTCTTTACAAATTAGGAGCGATGTCGTCGATGACCAACGGACAGACCAAAAAAGCCCTCTCCCAGATGAGGGGAGAGGGCTTTTGGGTTGGTCAGTGGTGCGGGCTCGAGATTAGCCGAGCAATTCCTCGACCACCGAGCGCTCTTCGAGGAGCTGGCTCTTGGTGGTCTCGATCTTTTCACGGGCGAAATCGTTGATCTCGAGACCTTCGACGATCTCGTAGTTGCCCTTGCCGTCGCAGCGCACGGGGAAGGAGAAGATCAGCCCTTCTTCGATGCCGTAGGCTCCGTTGGAGGGAACGGCCATGGCGTGCCAGTCGTTCTCGGGAGTCTCGGTGAACCAGTCGCGCACGTGGTCGATGGCGGCGTTGGCGGCGCTGGCAGCGGAGGAGGCGCCGCGGGCTTCGATGATCGCCGAGCCCCGGCCCTGAACGGTGGAGATGAACTCCTCTTTGAGCCAGGAGTGGTCGTCGATGACGTCCGTGACGGGCTTGCCGTCGATCTTGGCGTTGAAGAAGTCGGGGTACATCGTATTGGAGTGGTTGCCCCAGATGCCCAGATTGGTGATCGACTTGACGGGCACGCCTGCTTTGGTGGCCAACTGGCTCTTGGCGCGGTTTTCGTCGAGGCGGGTCATGGCGGTGAAGCGCTCGTTGGGGATGTCGGGAGCGTTGGCCATGGTGATCAGGGCGTTCGTATTGCAGGGGTTGGCCACGACGACGACGCGAATATCGTCGGCGGCCACCTCGTTGAGGGCCTCGCCGGTGCCCACGAAGATCGGGCCGTTGGCGCGGATGAGGTCAGCGCGCTGCATGCCCGCTTTGCGGGGCATGCCGCCGACCAAAAAGGCCACGTTGGCGCCGTCGAAGCCCACTTTCGGGTCGTCGGTGAGCACCATCTCTTCCAGGAGGGGGAAGGCGCAGTCGTCGATCTCCATGGCCACCCCTTCCAGGGCGCTCATGGCCTGGGGAATCTCGATGAGCTGGAGAGCCACCGGCGTATCCTTGCCGAATACCTCGCCGGCGGCGATGCGAAACAGAAGGGAGTAGTCGATCGACCCGGCGGCGCCGGTCACTGCAATTCGGACGGGAGAGGTCATGAGGTGCTCCTCGAAGGGGGTGGTGATCATCGCTGATTTATAAAACACTCAGACAACGCCAAGTGGGTAAGATCTGCACCGCCCAGAGTCAAGTCGAGCCTCATTGAGTTAGATCCAAAGAGGCCGGCGGATACGTGGCGTATCCACCGGCCTCTTTTTTTTGCGACTTGAATCAGGAAACGCCGTTACTCGATATTCTCACGGTGGATCTCGACGGCGGCGTCATCGCGAAGATCGGCCAAAAATTGGGGAATCGCTTCCTGGAGGGCTTCATTTCGAAGCTGGCTCTCGATCTGATCGCGCACTTCCGCAAATTCCTGAGTTTCCTCCTCGAAATGCTCCAGGACTTGGATGATCTCGTAGCCGTCGGCGGTGCGGACGGGCTCCGAGATCTCACCGGCTTCCAGATCGAAGGCGGTCGCTTCGAATTCCGGGGGCACTTCAAAGCGCGAGACCCGTCCCAGGTTTCCGCCCATCTGAGCCGACGGGGCATCGGAATGCTCGGCGGCGATGGCCTCGAAGTCGGCGTCTTCTTCGGTCAGTTGCTCATAGACCTCTTCGGCCCGTGCTTCGGCGGCCTCAAAGCCCTCTTCGGTGGCCGTTTCGGCGGCGATGACGATATGGCGAGCTTCCACCGACTCGGGCTGGGTGAAGAATTCGGGATGGTCGTCGTAGAAGGCCTGCACCTCTTCTTCGGTGGGCATCTCCACCCCCGTTTCGATGAGCACTTCCTCGAGGGCGATCATATCGCGGACCTCGTCACGGAATTCCTCGGGGCTAAGTCCCTGAGCGGCCAGGTACTCGTCAAAATCCATATCGGGGCCCAAGAAAGCCTGAAATTCCTCGCGGACCTGGGCGACCCGCTCGTCGACCACCTCTTCGCTGACTTCGACGTCGGCTTCGTCGAGGGCGTCCTCGACCAGGCGCTGCTGGACCAGGCCTTCGACGATATCGTCAGTGGCCTCGGCGAGCATCTCCGGCGGGATATGGGGATTCTGAGCCTGGATGAGCTCGATCTGCTCGTTGAACTCGTCGGCGCTGATCTCCTCGCCATTGACGGTGGCCACCGGTCCCGTGGCCTGGGGCACCGAGGCCGGGCTCAGGCTGGGATCCGGTCCGGAGGGGTCCTCACCCTGATAAAATCCCTCCATGGAATCGTTTCCAGGCTCGTCTTCAGCAGACTGGTATTGCGGGGTATCGCCGGGGTCTTCGTCGGGGATCGGATCGCCGGAAGAGCAGGCTGCCAGGGCCGAACCACTGGCCACCATAAGTCCGATGATGAGTGTCGCAATCTTTCGCTGCATAGAAATACTCCGTTCGTTGGGTGAGCGCATTCGCCACCAGTGGTTATAAAGCTCAAGGCACCGTGACCAGCCTTCATCAATATTTCAAGACGCGTCGACGGGGATCTAACACAATTGACGACAACGCGCAGCACCTGTGGGACATTTCAAAATATAAACACGGGGGTGGGTGGTGGGTGGTGGGTAGTGGGTAGTGGGAACTGCAAACTGCTTACTACACTGCTACTGCAACGACACTATACTCCTACTGCAACGACACTACACTGCTACTGCAAAGACACTCCTGGCCCTGTTGTGCTGTCGTTGCCGTTGCCGTCCCGCCGTTGTCGTCCCGCCGTTGCCGTTGTCGTCCCGCCGTTGCCGTGTCGTAGTAGTTGCCGTGTCGTAGTAGTTCCCACCACCCACCACCCACTACCCGCCTTGAAAAAATTCATAGATCGCCTCGGCGGTGGCCGGCCCCACGCCGTTGACCTCGAGGAGGTCGTCCATGGTGGCCCCTTTGATCTTTTTGAGGCTGCCGAAGTGGCGCAAGAGATCGCGCTTGGTGCGGGGGCCGACGCCGGGGATCTCGTTGAGGCTGGAGCGAAGTCCCTGCTTGCGACGCAGCTTTTTGTGGTAGCCGATGGCGAAATCGTGGGCCTCGTCGCGCAGTCGCTGCAACAGATAGAGCTCGGCGCTATTTTTCTTGAGGACCACCGGGTTTTTTCGGCCCGGTAAAAAGACTCGCTCCGAGCTTCGGGTGACCTCCCGGTCCTGAAAGCCCGTCTTGTCGACCCGCGACTTTGCAAGGGAGACGACTTCCACGTCGTGGATCCCCAGATCTTCGAGGACGGCGATGGCCTGGGCGAGTTGTCCTTTGCCGCCGTCGATGACGGCCAGGTCGGGGGGATCGTCGTCGCCCTCGGCGACCTTTTTGAAGCGCCGCTGGAGCATCTCGCGCATGCTGCCGAAGTCGTCCTGGCCCTCCTGAAGGCGCATCTTATAGCGTCGGTACTCTGATTTATCGGGCTCGGCGTCGAAGAAGACCACCCGGGAGCCAACGATCTGTCGGCCCTGGAAATTGGAGACGTCGTAGCCCTCGATGCGTCGGGGCAGGTTGCGCAATTTGAGGCGGCGCTGGAGTTTTTCGAGGAGATCTAAGATTCGCTCTTCTTTTGCGTGCTCTTCCTGAAAGGAGTGCTCGGCGTTGGTCATGGCCGTCTTAACCAGGGCGCGGCGGGCGCCCCGTTTGGGCTCTTTGACGTAGACCCGATGTCCCGCCAATTCGCCGAGTAATGCCTCGAATCCCTCGGTCTCTTCGTCGTCGAGGGCAAAGGGCAGCAACACCTCTTTGGGGATCTCGTTTCCCGCGTTGTAATAGAGGTTCAAAAAACTCGACAGGATCTCCTCATCGGGAAATTCCTGGTCGCTATAGGAAAATGAGCGAGAGCCCATCATCCGACCCTGGCGGACCATCACCAGTTGGATGGTCAGCCGGTCGGCCTGTCGATAATAGCCGAAGGCGTCCTGGTCGATCTCTCGCTGACCCACGGCTTGCTGGCGCTCCAGGACCTTTTCGATGGCCTGAATCTGGTCGCGGTAGCGGGCGGCGAGTTCAAATTCCAGATCGTCGCTGGCCTCGTGCATTTTCTCGTAGAGCCCGTCGACGAGCTCATCGCCGCGGCCCTCGAGGAACATGATGGCCTGCTCCACGTCCTGGATATAGGCGTCGTGGTCGACGTCGAAGACACAGGGCGCCGGGCAGCGCTTGATCTGATATTGCAGGCAGGGCCGGGTCCGGTTGTTCAACACATGATCGGGGCAGGTGCGCAACATAAAATGCTTGTTGAGCACGTCCATCGTCGACCGGATGGCCCGGGCCGAGTGATAGGGCCCGAAATGACGCCCTTTGCCTTTGTTTTTCTTTCGCTGATAGACCACGCGCGGCCACTTCTCATCGGGATCGATGCGAAGGGATAGAAAATTTTTATCGTCTTTTAGCTGAACGTTGTAGCGGGGCTTGTGCTTCTTGATCAGGTTATTCTCGAGGATCAGGGCCTCTTTTTCGTTGGCCGTAATGATCGTCTCGATATCGCCCAGAATCCGGGGAAGCCAGCGCACGAAGGCCCGTGAATCACCGGAGGTCTGGAAGTAGTTGCGCACCCTATTTTTTAGATCTTTGGCCTTGCCGATATAGATGATGCGCCCCCGCTTGTCGCGCATCAGATAACAGCCCGGCTCGTGTGGGATAGTGGCGAGCCGGGCGTCAATGTCGAAGCGTTGATCAGTCATAGGGGGTTGGTGGAGATCGAGTGGAATGAAACCGCGAAGGGCGCGAAGGGCTCAGAGGTTTAGGCCCGGGTAGTCTCGATCCGTCACGGTAAGCAGCACGTGACTTGATCAACAACCGACCTGGTTCATTGAGATTAGCCGTGTGGGAGGGCGCCTTTAAACCTCAGTGT
>SLJM01000371.1 GCA_007135085.1 Myxococcales bacterium | reverse complement strand
CGCTCGACGTAGAGATAGCCGAATCCGTCGGCGGCACGCTCGAAAAAAGTAGCCACCAACCGGCCTTCGGCGTCGAAGGCAAAGTCCGAGCCGCCTACCTTCGTCCCCTCCGAATTGAGTTGCCGGCCGTATTCGATCCACACCGGGACTTCCCAGCTCCGGGACTGCCCCTCCAACTCGTTGCCTATCAGATCGGTGAGCTCCGGGGTCAACTCCAGGGTCAGCACCCGCGGCGGTATCAACCAATCCGTAATCCCCAGGGTTAGCGTCTTGCCGTCGGAAGAGAGGTATCGCTCGGCCTGAATCTTCCTGCCCAGATCATCTTCGAGTACTACCGACCGATCACTGACCGTGGTGGGATCGATAGGCTTTGAAAATTCGATCTCGATCGGCGCCCCTATGGCGACGTTGTCAGCCCCATCTTCTGGTATATGGCTGACCACGGTGGGCGCCCTGTGGTCGACAACGACGTCGTCACCGCCGGCGTCGGCCTCATACTCATCATCGGCCCCTTGCGGATCTTTCGTATTGCAGGCCAACAGACCCAGACTCAACAGCATCAACACAACAGGTCGAGCAAAGCAGTGCATTATTCTCCCCCCCGGGACTATGTCATTTAGCTCATGTCATTTTTCGATGGCCGGGCCATCAAAGACAACAGGCCGACAGTCCCAGAATAAGCACGCTTTGCTCGTCGGCGAATCCTTAGCGGGCGCCGGGACGCTCTCGCTCCTCTTCGCCGCGAATACGGTTCCATCCGTAGTGAATGGCATCTTTATATTTCGACCAGGTGCCCTCGTTGTGTGACTCCCAGCCTCGGCGCGCCTGGGCCTCGACGTCGGACCAATTTTCGTCGCGCAGAGAATCGTGCTGCGCTAAACCCATGCCGTAGCGGTAGGCAATGGAGTAATCTTCGAACTCCCCGCCTTCGCCTTTGCCGTAGGTCTCGCCATAATGGTGACGAAGATCGGGCTCAAATTGGTCATAGCGCCCCGACTCCCGGGCCGACGTCGATAGATCTTCGACGTTGACCTCTTGATGACGCAGGGTCGCAGAGACCGTCTCGGTCCTCTCGTCGGTCTCTCTTCCGACCTGGACCTCCTCGGTGACCCTGGCCTGCTTTTCGGCTACTGGCTCTTCTCGGGTCTCGGTAAACTCCATCTCCTCTTCCTGGAAGCTCGCCTCCCCCGATTCAGCGGGTCGATCGACGGGGCGACGCTCCACGTCGATATGCTCTTCGCGAAGCCGCACGTCTTCTTCGACGTCCTCTTCGGAGACCGACGTGGAGACCGACACCCTTCCGGTTTCGACCTTCTCCTTACCCACGTGGAGCTCCTCTTCGATCTCCTCGTATTTTCCGCCCATCTGAGCGCCTTCGCCATGGCGCTCCCGACCCTTGCCGTGAAGTCCTTCGGCTCCGGTGGCTACCCGACCTCTGCCGGTGCCCCGCTTCGACGGCGCTTTGCCGATATTGCTCAGGTTAAAGCTCGACAATATGGAGTGCACATGATCGCTCTGGGAGTCGTCGCATTTGACGATCACAAGAGAGCAACCATCCCGCACGGCCTGGGTATAGAATTTCGTGTCCTCTCGCGGGATGCCCATCTTGGCCAGATCTTTTTGCTCCAGATTTTTGCCGCCTCCCACGTTGAATAGCGACTTGAAAAATCCGTGCTCCTCCTTTTTCTCCGAGTACTCGATGAGCTCGATATTGGAGCTATCGATGCCCTCATCTTTGAGTTTGTCGATCGCCTTATTGGCTTCCCTCGATTCGTCGTAGATTCCGGTGACCAATTTCTTCATGACTTCCTCGTCGTGGCTAGGTCTGGTTGCGATTCTCGTCGTTCTCTTCGTCACGCTCGATGACGGCCTCTTCTCTTCGAAGGGTGACCGTCTTCGGTTCATCCCGCGTCGTATGGGTGCGCGTGATATGAATTTCTTCTTTTAAAACCAGCCTCTTCTCCACCACCGTCACTTCTTCATGAATTGGTATAATCGTCGTATCACCTTCTCGCCGGGCCGGGGCCGGCTCCTCCACATAGGTATTGACGGCCACCCGTTCCACCTCCACCTGGGTATCTTCTAAGGGCTCGTCGATGACCGCTTCGTATTCACGCACCACTTTGCGCACCCGCACCCTCCCCGTCTCCACTTGTCGCTTCTTTATATCCAGCTCTTCTTTGACCACTGGAATATCTCGGGATTGTTCGTCTCCTCGTCCCATCGTCGAACCTCATGGGTTTGCGGTTTCGGGCACAGATATCGGGCGCAGCGCTGTCGATGTCACAGGCGTAAGTTGATCACCAACCGGAAAACCCAAAACAATGAGCCCCCCAACCTGATATTCTGGGGCGCGGACTGCCAGTCCGCTTTGCGGCCAGGCTGGCCGCGCTCCCAACCTGACCTACTCGTGGTTGGCCACCGTGGGCGGCACCACCTTTCCCGATGCCTGCATATGCAGCGCCTCCGGATGGGCCCGATAATGCTCGCGCACCACCTGGGCTAGCTTCGCCCGCACCTCGTCGGTGACCTCGCAGGGCGACTCATCGGGCAGAGCAGCCACGAGGTTGCGCAACAGCTCGTCTTGCGGCGACTCCATTCGCCCCTCCCAGGACGCCAGCAACTGGCGATCCACCCGCGAGGGCAGGGACGCCAGAATCCCCACATCATTCTGGTCGTGCACTAAAATCCCCGAGGTCGTGCCCCGATCGAGGGTCAATACCTGAAAGAAATAGGCCGTATGATAGGCCAACTGCGCGGCGTTTTCCTCGTCGCCGGGCTCGCCACTTTCGCGCAGTGCCTCTTCCAATATGGCCACATAACAATCGATAACCGCCTCGCCAAACCTCCGGGCAAACTCCCTGTCGGCGACGAAATCATCGCTCCTATGGCCCTCGAGATAAAAATGAGAGACCCCACGATGGCGCTCCAGGGCGGGGATATAAAAATAGCGCTCCCCGTTGGCTTCGCCCTCTTCAAAATGCTCGCCGGCGGCCTCTTCGAGCATCTCGTCGAACCTCTTTTTCTCCTCTTCTGCCGGCAGCGATGGGTTCAGATCGGCCATAAGCCGCCAGTAGCTCTGGCCGTCGCGAAGCTCAGTCCAGCTAATATGCATATGCATCGACGGCCCGTGGGGGTTGTCGGGGTGGATGATCGTCGACAGCGCGGTGGCCGAGCTGAGCCGTTTGTCGGGCAAATCGTCGTAATGAACGGTAGAGACGTTGACCGATGCCCGGTTAAACACCGGCGAGTTCGCCGTGGCATAGCGGCGACCGCCGCCGTGGCGACCGCCGTCGCGAAGCCAGTCCACCGGCGAAAATCCCCCATCACCATAGCTACGGGCCACCTCCTCGAGCCCCTCCACCAGTCGATGTTGCAGACCCACGACGAGCTCTCTTGCGAAGGCGGCCTGCTCCGACTCAGGCAGAATCAGGCGCGAATCGGTATCGGCTTTGATCGGCATATCTTTATCTTTTGGTTCGGGACTCTCAGGAGCTGAAGACCCCTGATCTAATCAACTCCATACAATTCTACAACTCGCCCCAGACCTATATCCCTTTTCTCTGCCTTCAAGGGGATTATCCTCGCCACGATGATTCATTGGGCTCGTGAATCTCTCAAACCAATTTGCCTCCTCTGAAAGCAAGGAAATCATGCAGGTTCGACAGCGATCATTTGACGATATGCTCCAGGCACTTTCCGACGAAGTGTCAGAACCGGTCCGGGAATTCGCACCTCACTCCTCGAAGGTCGAAACCTCCTATAGTTTTCAGGACCTCGCCAACCCGGAACGGGGCGAGGCTACTTATTCGCTGCACCGGCTCAAAGACAGCCCCCTCCAGGACGATTCGGAGGTCCTCTCCCACCCACAGGCGCTGGTCGAATATTTTAAGACCTTTCCCGAAGTGGGCATCTGGAACGCCAGCGGCGAAGCCACCTGGCGATACGGCGACGGTTGGATCGTCGTCAAAGCCAAGCTGGTCCACGAAAAAGACGTTCACGCCGAAAATATCGTCTTCGTCACCCTGGGAATCCGCCAGGTGACCGATGGCTGGGCAGCGCTGATCTGGGGACCGGGCCACGCCACCTTCTCCGCCGTCTTTGGCTTCGACCAATGGTCCAAGGAGGGCTGGGAATTCGCCATGGTCGACTACGGCGAATAGGCTCCCCTATTGCCTGCTCTCCGGTCTCTGCAGATCATGGTCTCCGCGGATACTATTCCACCCGTAGTAGACGGCCTCCTGGAACCTCTCCCAGGTCCCCTCCTCGCGGGACTCCCAGCCCTCTCGCACCTGATGTTCGATATCAGACCAGTTGTCATTTCGCAGTGATTTCTGCTCGGCGAGCCCCATCCCGTAGCGGTAGGCGATGGAATACTCCTCGAATTCGGCGGCGTCGGCCTCGTTGGCGTAGGTCACCCCGTAGTGGTGACGGCAGTCGGGCTCGAATTGCTCGAAGCGCCCCGACTCCTCGGCTCTGGCTGAGATCTCTTCCACGTCTTCCTCGAAGACCGACGTATAGGGCGACACGTTGGTGGCTTCGTCCAATTCTTCCTGCTCTCGTCTCTCTGATTTCTTCATGACATCCCCGTCGTGACAACTGGTTATGAGGTTGCGCTCCTCCCCCCAAAAATGACAGGCCTAAGTTGATCACCAAACGTCACCCTCAAAATCTCATCGCCCTCTCCCTGCGCGGCGATTTGTCCCATTGCCCCAGAGAACGAGCACACCTACTGTGGTCGCATTCTTTCACCGGGAGATGTCGCCATGAGCCAACAAGATCGCATCGTCATCGTCGGCGCCGGCATCGGCGGGCTGACCGCCGGGCTATGCCTTGAGCGCGCCGGCTTCTCCGTCCAACTTGTCGAGCGTTTTGACGAGGTTCGGGAAGTAGGAGCGGGGATCTTGCTCGCACCCAACGCCTCGAACGTGCACTACAACAGACTTGATCTGGGCGACCAATTGGACGCCGTCAGCGCTCCCCTCCTTCGAGGAAGCGTCGAGAACATCCAGGGGAAAGTGCTGGCCAATCTGGTCAGCATCGATGTCGACCAACTTCCCGCTCCACCACGGATGATTCACCGCGCCGCCCTCCAGCGGGTGCTCTACGATGGGCTCGG
>SLJM01000055.1 GCA_007135085.1 Myxococcales bacterium | reverse complement strand
GTCGACGATCTTCTGGACCAGTTGGTGCAGCTCGTCGACGATCCGAGCGAACAGGTGGATCTGCTGGTGGAGAAGGCGCAGATCCTGCTTCGCGCCACCAGCGACGATATCGAACGGGTCCACGCCCTGACCACTCTTGCTCGCGCCTATTGTCTGGACCCGAGCAACGAGGAGATCGACGACCTCATCGATGTATTGGCCGACGATCTCGACGGCTGGGAGCGGGTCATTCCCATCTTCCTCGACGCTCTGGGAGAGACCGACGACGTCGACCGCCAGGGGCTGATTCTGGCGGCAGTGGCCAAGATCTATGAGGTCCACATCGGCGATAAGGAATCGGCGGTGGCCGCCTATCAGCAATCGGTGGAGATCTCGGCCGAAAGCGAGCTGGCCCTGGAAAAACTCCAGGAGCTCTACGGGGCGATGGAGAAGTGGGAGCCCCTGGTGGCGATCTTGGAGCGCCGCCTGGAGGCCATCTTCGATCCGGACCAGCAGCAGCATCTGCGAAAGCGCATCGCCCGTATCTACGACGAAGTGCTGGGCCGATCCCAGGAGGCGCTGCGGCTATTTCAGGAGATTCGCCGTGAGGAGCCCACCGAGCTCTCTCACCTGGTGGTCATGGAGCGACTCTATGACGACGTCGGTGAGTTTGAGGCCCTCGAAGAGCTATTGCTCGATAAGCTCCAGATCGTCGACGCCCCGGCGCTGCGGGCCCAGACCTTGAAGAAATTGGCCGCCGTTCGCCGCGATCACCTGGATCGTATCGACGACGCCATCATGTGTTTCCACGACGCTCTGGAGATCACCCCCGGCGACGTGGAGGCCCTGGAAGCGCTTATCGAGCTCTATCGCCAGGAACAGCGCTGGCCGGAGCTGCTCGACGTGATGGGAAGTCTACGCGACGAGGCCCAGAGCACCGAGGAAGCCCACGAGGTCTCGCTGGCCATGGGCGATATTCTCCTCGACGAGGCACAAGACCCGGAAGGGGCCTTCCATCATTATCGCACGGTCCTGGAGGAGGACGGTCAGAATTATATGGCTCGAGGCGCCTTATTCCGCCTGCTCGGCGAGGAGTCGATTCAGCGCGCCGCCGCCGAGGTGCTCACCGAGGCCTATCGCGCCGACCAGGAATGGGACGAGCTCGAGGCGCTGTACCAGCGTCTAATCGAGGCCAGCGAAGATCCCGAATATGTGGCCGAGCAATATCTGGCGTTGGCCAAGATGCAGGAAGTTCAGTTGGGCCTTGCCATCAAGGCCTTCGCCACCTTGAGCGACGCCATGCAGCACGTGCCCGAGATCGGTGCCGTGCGAGAAGAGTTGGAGCGGCTGGCACAAGAGGTGGGCGCCGAAGAGGATCTGGTCGCCATCTACGAAGATGCATTGCAATCGGGAGTGGACGACCTGGAAGTGGCGCGAGCTCTCCATCTGGTGGTCGGGCAGGGCTATGCGGAGATGCAAGAATTGGAGGCCGCCGTGCCCCATTTCGAGTCGGTCCTCGAGATCGATGAATACGACGAGCAGGCCCTGTCCTGGCTCGATCGCATCTACCAGGCACAACAGGACTGGGATAATCTGGCCCGTGTGCTGGAGACGAAGATGACCGTCGTCACCGGCGAGGAGCAGCTTCAGACCATTTTCCAGTTGGGCTACCTCAAGGAGGTGGTCTACGACGAGCATGGCGAGGCATTTGAGCTGTATCGACGTGTGCTTCTGGAAGTTCCCGGCCACCCGGGCTCGGTGGAGGGATTGGAACGAATCTGCGCCGAGCCCGACTACCGCGCCGAGGCGCTGGCATTGCTCGAGCCCACCTATCGCGAAGAAGAGGATTGGGTGAAGCTGGCTCATCTCTTCAGCTTAAAGCTCGAGACCGTCGAACACGCCTCGGAGCGCGCCGACCTCCATCGCCAGATCGCGGAGATCAGTTTCGATGAGTTGGGCGAAGTGGACAGGGCCTTCCAACATTGGTGCCAGGCGCTCATTGAAGAGCCCCACGACGGTGAGGTGCAGGCGCGGCTGGAGCAGATCGCCGAGGTGCGCGGGTTCTATACGGAGCTCATCGACGTTTACGAAAAAGTGGTCGACGGCCTCAACGATCCGGTCCGCCAGGTCGAGCTCGCCGAGGCCGCCGGTCAGTGGGCGCTTGAGGAATTGCAGGATACGCAAAAAGCGGCAGCTCAATATCGACGGGTGCTGGAAGTGCAGCCCGAGCACGAGGTGGCCCTGGAGGTACTGGAGCGGGTCGCCCGTGAAGAAGGAGACGATGAGAGCCTGGCCGCCGTGCTGGCTGCCAAAGTGCAATCGACCTTCGACGACGCCGAGCAGATCGCTCTTTATACCGAATTGGCCTCGGTGCGCCTTGGAATTCAGGATTACGACGGCGCCATCGACGCCTTCGAACAGCTCTTGATGCTCGAGGGCGACGACCTGGAGCGCCTGGAGACGCTGGCTCACCTCTATGAGTTGACCGAGCGCTGGCAAAAGCGTTCAGATATCCTAGAACGGCTGCTCCCCTATCGCGACGACGACGTCCTGCGCCACGATACGCTGGTCCAGATCGGTAAGATCTGCCTGGAGCATCTCGAGGATTTCCGTCGGGCCAAGAGAGTTCTCGAAGAGGCCCTGCAGCTCGAGCCGGGTAATCGAGAGGTCATGCACGCCCTGGAGAAGGTCTATTCGGGCTTGGAGGCATGGGACGAACTCGAAGCGTTGCTGGAAAGCGAACTCCAGGGGCTCGGTGAAGAGGAGAGCGAAGAGCGAGTGCGGCTATTTATCGCCCGCGCCGAACTTCGCTACGACTCCACCGGCGACGTCGACGGGGCCATCGCCGATTATCAGGAGGCCTTCATTATCCGCGACGATCACCCCGGCGTTGTCAGCGCCCTTGGGGAGCTCTACCGAAGCGAAAAGCGCTGGGAAGATCTGCTCGACTTGCTGGGCACTCAGGTACCGCTTGCCCAAGACCGGTCGGTGGCCATCGAGCGGCTTTTGGAGATGGCAGAAGTGGCCCACGAAAAATTGGGTGCTCTCGACCGGGCAATCGAATTTGCATCGCCCGTACTCGAATACGAGGCCCATCACGAAGAGGCCCTGGATCGGCTGGAAGCTGTCTATCGCCAAAAACAGGCATGGCATGGCGTGGTCGAGATCTTGGACCTTCGCCTGGAAGCCGCCGAAGAGGACGAGGCGCGCACCGAGCTTCTTCGCGAGCGGGCGCGCACCCTCTATGAGGACGCCTCAGAGCCCGCCGCCGCCGCCGAGACCTATCGACTGCTGCTGGAGCAATCGCCTGACGATGAAGAATTGTTGGGGCTGCTAGAGGAGATCTACGAGAAGGTCGGCGACGGAGAAGGGCTCTACGAATTGGCGGCCCACAAGGTCGGCCAGAGCGACGACGAGGCTCGCCAGATCGAGTTGTATCTGGAGATGGGCGATATCGCCCGCAAATACTTCGGCGGCGGCGAGCACCGCATTCAGGCCCTGGAGGCCGCTCGGGAGATAGGCGGCGACGATCTGAATATCGTCGAGCCCCTTCTGGACGCCTATATCGAGGGCGACCGCCTCGATCTGGCCGAGCCGCTATTGGAGTCGGTCATCGAGACGCTCACCTCAGAGCGAAAGATGAAGGATGTGGTGCGTTTCTATCACCTACGCGGCAAATTGGCCGAACAGCAGGGCGACGTCGCCGCCGCACAGAGCGCCTACGAAGAAGCACACCGCCTCGACGCCACTTATATCCCCAACCTGTTGAGCCTGGGTAAGCTCTTCTTCAGCCAGCAGGACTGGGAGCAGGCCAAGAAGATCTTCCAGATCTTGTTGCTCCACCAGATGAATATCAAAAACGACGCCGACAAAGTGGAGGTCTACTTCTTCCTCGGCGCCATCCGAGAGGAGACCGGCGACGAGCGGGGCGCCCGCGATATGTACAAGCGAGCCCTGCGGGTCGATCCCACCCACGAAGACGCCAAAGCCGCCATGGCGGCCCTCGACGCCTGATCGCAGATCACAATCTTCACGATTTCCGATTTCCGATTTCCGATTTCCGATTTCCGATTCACGTTTCTAATTGCTGTAACTCCACAAACAGCAATCAAAAACACGGAAATTTAATCGGAAATCGGAAGTCGGACAATATCTCAGTTTGTGCCTCCGCCGTATTTATCACATCGCTTATTCTATCATTTCGTTTCTTGATCCCGCCGCCACCGCCGGGGGCGTACGAGTGTGGCCTGGGCGCAGGATTGGTGGTGCTATACTTCGGAATCATTTACCCAATCTCTTTTTTCGCAGTCCCCGCGATCTGTAGAATCCCAAAAGTTTTCGCGCCCAGAGTTGGAGGAGAGGGCGAGGTGAGGGGAGATAAGAATCACGGCAGCTGGCGTCTACTATCCGGCGATTGAGGTACGGTGGCCAGCCCGGCTTCACGATTTCCGATTTCCGATTTCCGATTTCCGATTCACGTTTTTAATTTTTAATTGCTGTAACTCCACAAACAGCAATCAAAAACACGGAAATTTAATCGGAAATCGGAAGTCGGAAATCGGAAAGTGGAGCGCGGACTGCTAGTCCGCCCCGGGCACCATGGGCACAAACCGCACGGGGAGTGTGTCCGTGACCTCGATCTCGTCGTCGGAGATCTTGGTGACCACCTGGAGCATCTGGGAGTGTTCGCCGACGGGGACGACGAGCTTGCCGCCGACGGCGAGCTGTTCGACCAGGGCGTCCGGGAGTTGTGGTGGGGCGGCGGTGACGATGATTCGGTCGAACGGGGCGTGTTCGGGCCAGCCTTTGTAGCCGTCGCCGCACATGACTTCTACGTCGCCGTAGCCCGTGTCTTTGAGATCTCGTTCGGCCCGCTCGGCGAGTTCGCAGATAATCTCGATGGAGTAGACCTTGACGCCCATCTCGGCCAATACGGCGGCCTGGTAGCCGCTGCCCGTGCCGATCTCTAAGACCTTCTGGCCCGGCGATACATCGAGAAGATCGGTCATCAAGGCCACGATATAGGGCTGGGAGATGGTCTGGTCGAAGCCAATGGGAAGCGGTGAGTCCTCGTAGGCCCGAGCTTTCATTTCGTCGGGGACGTAGCGGTGGCGCGGCACCTTTCGCATCGCCGCTAATACGTCTTCGTCTTCTACGCCGCGCTGTACAATCTGTCGCTGGACCATTTCATCTCTGTGGGTTTGCCGAAGGACGTCGGAGTCGTCGGACTCTGCTGTGGGCGTCTGACTTTCCTGAGTTTCTTGTGCGGTACTCTCGTCGTCCTCGTCGCTGCCGGCGACGTCGGGTCCGTTCTGGCAGGCCGAAACCAACAACAGGGCCATAATCAATATGGCGATCAGGGCGAAACGGTGGGCTTTGCCGCGTTTGAACATCAGCCTAATCCTTCCTCCGCACAGAGGTAGTCGAGAAACGATTCGGCGCAGCGGTCGACGATCTCGTAGACCGTCTCGAAATGATCGGCGCCGCCGCCCCAGGGGTCGGGCACGTCGTCGCCGCGATGGTATTCGTCGGGCTCGAAGTCGCGAAACAGTAGCAGGTTGGCCTGTTCTGATCCCCGCAGTCGCTTTGCGTTGGAGAAGTTGGAGCGGTCCATGGCGACCACATAATCGAAGTCGCGAAGGTGGGACGACGCCAATTGCTGGGCCCGCTGTCCGCTTATATCGAGGCCCAGCCGCTCCCTGGCCACGCGAACGCTGCCCGGATCAGGGGGCTCGCCGACGTGATAGGAGCCCGTGCCAGAGGAGTCGATGCGGAAATGGTGGCCCAGATCGCGCTGCTCGACGTGGTAGCGAAAGAGGGCCTCTGCCAGCGGAGAGCGGCAGATATTGCCCAGGCAAAAGAACATCACCCCGATCGGTTCCGAGCTCATGGGCACCTCGACCTGACTTAGCTTTGGAGACGGTGGTTCAGAAGTTGATCCGCCGGCAGGCGCCGTTGGGCTTGACCTTGACCTGGGAGCGATCCTGTCGCCACAAAAAGGCAAATTGGTTGAGCATAAAGCCCACCCCTTCGGCCGGATCGGGGACGGTCGAGCGGTCCAGGAGCACTTCCATGCCGTAGGTCGCGCCGTCGACGTTGACCTGGTAACGATACAGCGCCTTATTGTCTTCCAGATCTTTGGAGAAGATATTGCTCTCTCCGGGAACGGGAAGGTCCTCGGGAAAAGTCTCGGGGGGGAATCCGGCGTTCTCCAGCTCTTCGAGGGTCATGCTCATTATCGACTCCGGAAAGAATTTGGGGTCAAAGGGGATACCACCGCATTTTGCGCCATGACGGTCCACCTTTCAAGGGGGAGATTCGTTGGTCATCGTCGCTGTGGCGCACATATTTTACCAACGTAGGATAGGTGGTGAGCAAGTCCTGGGGGGAAGAATGAAGGAAAATGGGGGAGAACCGCGCCTGTATTGGTGGTTGATCGCCGCCTGGCTGCTGGTCGGTTGCGGAGGGGGCACGCCCGCTCTGGAGTCGACGGGGCACCTCTATCTGGCCACCGAGTGGGATCCGATCGTCGATGAGGAGCCACCGCCGCCGGGGGATGTACGTCATCTCAAAAACTGCGCCGAATATCCCTTCGAGCCACCTCTGCGGGGGCCGTGGGAGACCATCGATCATCAAGATCTGGCCGACGGCGCCGAGCCCCGCCACCGAGCTGCGGACTGGATCGTGGCCCTCGGCGATTCGGTCACCGTCGAAGCCACCATGGCCTACAACCGGGGTCCGCTCTTTGAGGAGTGGGTGCGCCTATTCGTCGGTGATTGTCAGGGATGGAAACAGGTGGCCACAAGGCGCACCGACGGCGAGGGAGAGGTGGCGTTTCGCCTCCCCGAGCGTCCGCAGCCCGGCGCCTATGGCCTGGTCTTTCAGGCCTCCGGCGATGCCACGGCCGTGGGAAGTCAATTGTGGGTCGTGCCTCCGAAAACGGAGCTGGTCGTCTTCGAGATTCAGGGCGGTACCTTCGACGAGGACGGTCAGGAGGTGCCCGGCGCCGCCGAGTTGGCGCGGTGGCATGCCCAGCAGGGCGCGCTGGTGGCCTATATCGCCCGCGTCGACGATGAATCTCCGCCGGGACAGGCAAATCAGTGGCGTGAGAAATTACGGGGCGCCGAATTTCCCGTGGGCCCCGTGGTGGAACTCGACGTCAATGGAGCTCAACGGGCCCACAATCCCACCGACCTGGGCGCCCCCGACGGCTGGGGTGAGGCCAACGGTGATGTCAACGGCGGGGCGCCCATCGAGCGGCGAATCGATCTGTTCTACGCCGCTCAGGAGACCTCGGCGACGGCCCTCGTCGATCAGCGCATGCGCCCCGAGAAGGTCATTCATTTCGAGCAGGGCTGCCGACAATTCGCTCAGGAAGCCGACCAGACTGACTCCAACGGCTGGGAGTGTGTATTGTCGGTGAGGCAAAATTCCTCGCAGTGATACGACCGCAACTTGTCGATCCTGGTTGAGTTTATTGTGGTCCACGCGCTATATCTCCGAGGCCAAAGTGGGCGTATGACCTGGTCTCGGTGCAGGATATAGGTATGGGAGAATTAGAGCGGTTGAGAAAGCGAATCGCCTCGGAGGTAGGCACGGCGATCGGTAAATTCGAGCTCATCGAAGAGGGCGACCATATTATGGTCTGTCTGTCGGGCGGCAAGGATTCCTATACCTTGCTCGATATTTTGATGGGCCTTCGCCGGCGGGCACCGGTGGACTTCAAGCTCACCGCCTTCCACCTCGATCAAAAACAGCCGGGATATCCGGAGGGGATCTTGAGGGAGTATCTTGAAGAGATCGGGATTGCCTTCGAGATCGCCGAAGAGGATACCTATTCGGTGGTCCGAGAAAAATTGCCGAAAGACGCCACGCCCTGTTCGCTGTGCAGCCGCCTTCGCCGGGGCATTATCTACAGCCGGGCCGAAGCGCTGGGATGCAATAAGATCGCCCTCGGGCATCATCGCGACGACAGCGTTGAGACCTTGCTGCTCAATCTCTTTCACTCCGGGCAGCTCCAGGGCATGCCCGCCCGTTATCAGACAGACGACGGTCGGTTTGACGTGATTCGACCGTTGATCTTTGTCGCCGAAGAGGAGATTCGTCGCTACGCTGAGCTCATGGAATTTCCCATCATCCCCTGCAATCTATGCGGCAGCATCGAGGGACAGCGAAAATTCATCCGCCACACCCTCGATGAATTAGAAGAGACGATCCCCCATATTCGCAACAGTGTATTGGCGGCGATGAAGAACGTGCGGCGCAGCCATCTTCTCGACGAGTCCCTCTGGGATCCCGTGGCGGGAACCGCCGTCGACGGCGTGGGCGATCAGGGTAAAGCGACACCGGCCGTGGAAGATCGGCTGTTCTGATCTTGTTGGTGCAAAATGGGGCCTTTCCCGCTGTACAGGATCTAGAGTCCTGGAGGAGGGATGCATTCTTGCTGTCGATGTGTTAAGGAGCGTCGCGCATAGCCGTAACTTTTTTTGTCGCTGCGACTGCTCCGTCGAATTCTCATTCGCCGCCGAGCCATTCCGGTCGCCGCGCTCAGTCGTCATTCGCCGTGCCGAGGTAGTCGATGAAACCATCCGTGTTGATGACCCACCCGCGCCACTTCGCGATCAAGGGAGGCGCAAATCCCCATACTCGAAAAAAAGATGATTCCCTAAAAGAAGTAGATCGCACCAAAGCGGTCGAGCAGTGGAACCTTTATGTGGATGCTCTGATCGAGGCCGGCCTCGATATTTATATCGCCGACGCCACCGATGAGCTGACGGGGATGGTCTTTGCGGCCAACGCCGGCTTTCTGCGCGGTCGACCCGAGAAAAAACCCTCTCCTCAGAAGACCTTCTTTCCCAGCCACTTCATGGTGGAACACCGGATGCCGGAGTCGGAGCTGTTCGCTGACTTTATCGATAATTTCGGCATCCCCGTCGGTGATTATCCCCAGCAATGGCGATGGGAAGGGGAGGCCGACGCCTTTCCCCTGGGAGACCTGGACGACCCGACCTGGGTATTTACCTACGGCTATCGCAGCGACCCCGATATTGGCGAGTGGCTGGCCAGCGGGATTATCGAGGACGATGTGCTCACGTTGAAGCTCGTCGATCCCAAATTTTATCACGGCGATACCGCCCTCTGTAATCTGGGCGGCCCGGTCATGGCCTATCTGGATGCCTTCGACGAGGAGAGTCAGGATAAGATTCGTGAGGCCTTCGGCGACGATCTTTTCGAGATAGAGAAAAAAGACGCCGACCAATTCCTGGGCAATTCCTTTTATGTGGAAGTCGGCGACGATCGATTTCTATTTTGCCCGGCCGGAGTGCGAAAGAAGACCCAGAAGAAGATCGCCAAATTTGGCATTGAGGTCGTCGAAGTGGACGTCTCCGAATTTTTCGGCAAGGGCGGCGGCGGACCGAAATGCCTGGTCTTCAATCTCGGCGTCTGCGACCGCGCAGAGGCGGGCTTGACCGAAGAACAGAGTGCATTTCGCCACGCCCGACACGTCGAAAGTGTACGCCGTCGGCGGGGCCGCGCCGTGTGAGGTCCTCCGTCCTGGAGGCCAATAATTTCGACGAATTGCTCCCCTGTGGTATAGAAGAGGTGCGCATAAGTGGACCCACCACAGTGGAGCACCCACGGGATTCGGTGGAACTATTTCGGAGAAGCAAGTGAATTGTCTCGAGGGCTCTAAATTCGCAGGGCGTCTCATCATCGTGGTCCTCATCGGCTTGGCCGTGGCGGCCTGCACGACGCCGTCGGCGGCCACCAATGGGGAGAGCGAGAAAGCGCCGCCGATTGAAGCGGACTCACCGGAAGTGGCTCAGGCCTTCGACGAGGCATTGCAATTGCTCCAGGAAGGGCAGTGGGATGAGGCGGTCGATGCCTTTCGGCTGCTTCAGGCCGAACATGCGGGCGACCCCATCGCCGAGGTGGCCGAGTTGTATGTGGCGCGGGCGATGATGGGCGATCTGGATCGCCGCTTCGGCACCGCCGAGGCCGACGAAGTCGATGGGATAGAAGAGCCCTTAGAGGAAGTGAGCGCCCAGGTCTTCGCACTTCTCGAGCCGCTGGCCACGTCTCAGCAGGTCGACGAGCGCATCCGCTATGCTTCGCGCGCCTACCTGGCTACAGCCCACGCCGCCAATGACGATCTGGACGCCGCCATCGGCGCCCTACGAGACTATCCCGGGGCCTCGATGAGCCCCGTGGTCCTCGACGACGACCGCCGCTGGCTGTGGCCGTTGATCGCCGAAGGGCTGGGAGAGGCCGGTCGCCATGGCCCGTCGGTCGTGGCCTGGGGTAAGCTCCACGTATTGATTCTGGAAGAAGCTGAGCGCAAAGAGGCCGAAGAACGCGGTGAGGATGATGAAGAAGGGGAGCGATGGTTTGTGGAGCGCTCCCATTCGCCAAAGGCCGACCTGGCAGTAACCCGGGCCTTCGAGGCGGAGCGCTATCTCAGCGATGAGGATGTGCGCATCTTCCTTCGCCACGACGAGCCCCTGGTGCGCGCCGTGGGAGCCTGGACTTTTATTCGCCGCGGCCTGTCCGAAGAATTGGGCGAAGAGGGTGTGGCGGCGATTCAGGACGTCTTTAACGACTTATCGCCGGCTTTTCTGACCATCGGCGCCGCCGACCGGGCCGCTGAGTTATCGGCGGCCATCGCCGGCGTCTCCGGCGCTGACCGACTGGTGGTGGGAGCCCTGCTGCCGCTGAGCGGTCCCAACCGGGCCGTCGGTTATCGGGCGCTGGCGGGAATGCTCGTCGCCCAGCGCGCTTTTCACGTCGCCGGCGAGCCCACGGTGACCCTGATCATCGAGGATTCCCACGGCGACCTGGAAGGAGCCTACGAGCGACTGGTCGCCGAGGAAGTCCTCGCCGTGGTCGGCCCGCTGGCCACAAACCAGGCCCGTCAATTGGCCGAACTCGCCGGTCACCACCAGGTGCCGGTCATCGCCCTCGCCGCCGACCGGCTCAATCTCGAAAAGCATGGAGCCCGTGGCGACGAAGACGAGGATATCGAGGAGCTGCCGATTCCCCTATTTCGAAACTTCGTCGACGCCGTGGCCGAGGCCCGCGCCGCGGCGGTCATCGCCTTTGAACGCCTCGGTGAGCGTCGGGCGGCCGTGGTCTATCCCGATATGGGGTATGGCCGGGTGATGGCCCAGGCATTCGGCGATGAATTTCGTCGACGGGGCGGCGAGGTGGTCGTGGAAGTTCAATACGACCGGCAGGCCACCGATTATGTGGACGTCGCCAAACGGGTGGCCCGCACGAGCCCGGACGCGATTTTTATCCCCGATACGGGCGGCAAGGTCGCCGAGGTCACCGCCTTTTTCGCCCAGGAGCAGATCTGGGGGGTGAGCCCCGAGTCAACCCGACGAAGCGATACGCGAACCTTCGTACAATATCTGGGCACCAGCCTGTGGCAGGATCCGGTCCTGCTCCACCAGGCGGCCAGCTATGTCGAGGGGGCCATCGTGCCCGCCTGGTACTCGCCGGTCTTCGCCGACTCCGACGTGCGTCAATTTTCTCAGGGCTTCGAGGCCATCTACGGCGGCGAGGCCGACCACTTCGTGGCCTTTGCCTACGACTCGGTCAATCGACTTCGCACGTTGCTGCTCGAGCGGGGGGCCACCGACTCCCGGCGAGTGGCCGAGGCTCTTCGCCAGCCCGAATTGGAGCGGGGCGCTACGGGACGCTATTATTTTGGCGACGACGGCGAACCGCGACGGGAGCTGCGCTATCTGCTGGTCGAAGGTGGTGATTGGGCGATCTATGACGAGACGGTGATGACCCCCGTGGGCGGGCGCGATGAAGTGGACAAGCCCGGGATGGATGAAGAGATCGACGAATTGGAAGCCGAGGCCGGCGGTTCGTGATGCTCCTTTCGGAACCTTCGGCGGCGATGCGGGGTTGGCTGCTCCTGGCGGCCCTGGGCATATGTTTGTGTAGCCTACCCGTGACCGCTGCGGCCGAGGAGGGAGAACCCACAGGGGCAGAGCAGAGCGAAGAGGAGCCCCGTGATGAGGACGCCGTCGGGGCTTCGAGAACTTCTGACCGAGAAGGAGGACTCGAAGATCTCCAGCGCCGCCCCCTCGAATTATTGGGGCGCGGCGAATTGGAAGATCAGGGCTTCGTCTTCGAGGATCCCTTAGACCATCAGAATAGGGCGGTGGCCACCGTATTTGCCCTGCTCCCGGGGACGGTGGTCACCGGTGCCGGTCACTGGCACCTGGAGGACAGGCGCACGGCGCGGGCGTTGGTGTTCACCGATCTGGCGGGGGCAGCGCTGATCGTATCGGGGATCGTATTGGCCCGTCGCCCCACCGGGGTGGAGGCCGTCGATGAGCGGCGCCACGAGTTATTCTTCCTGGGGGCGGGCACGTTGGGGACGACCTGGCTCATCGACGTCTTCGGCACGGCCTATCGCGACGATCTCGGGGTGCCCGAATCGACGGAGCGCTATACCGGCTGGGGAGTGGGGATCAAATATCATTATTGGCGGCCCCGTGACCTCTCGATGCGCCATGTGGCCGACGCCGAGGTAGCCATGCGCACCAGGCGATTCCACGTCAAAGGGCGCACCGGCCAGGAGCTGGGCATGGGGATGTCCGACTACGAACTCTCCGGACGATGGGATCCCTTCGTGGGCAGCAGCCGCGACACCCGGGTGGGGGTCGAATTGGGCGGGCGATACCTCCAATACCGCCTCGACGAACCCTATCAGCGCGCCGATGTGGGCACCCGTCTACACCTGTCGCTGAACCTGGGCCGGCTATTTACCCACCTCGATCAACTGGTGGTGGGCATATACGCCGGCGTCGCCCTTCGGGGATATCGCTTTCTCGACGGTGACGGTGGCTATACGTCGCTACGCTACGGTGGTTGGACCATCCCCTTGCGCATGTATCTGGCGTTGAACCTGACCGAGCAGCTTCGGCTCGAGACGGGATTTCAACGTGGTGAGGGTGGGTGGCTGCAGTCCACCCCCCGATTGATCGGCACGCCCACCGTCGACCTGACCTATCGGAGCACGGAGACGGTGGACCTGCATTTTTTCGGCAGGTTCGGCCAGGGCTTCGCCTTCGGGGCGGGGATGCGGCTGTGGTTTGGGGAATAAATGATCGGATCAGGCCTGCTTTCATGCTCGTTGCGCGGCCAGAGGAGCGCATGGTAACTAACCGGCTGCCATTCGGCTGCCATGGTACCGAAAACCGTTTGCCCTCACCTGAGCGCGACGTAGAACCTCACACTGGACGAGGCAAGTTGATATGCTCGAACTAATCTCTGCTTCCGTGATCTTGGCCGATGCGGCCAATGGCGCGGAGACAAATGTGTGGCGCATCATCCTGGAAGCCGATGCCGTGGTGACCGCCGTGCTGATCCTGCTGGCGTTTATGAGCATGGTCTCCTGGTATATCACGGGCTCGAAGGCATTTTATATCCGCAAGGCCCGCCAGGAATCGCAGAAATTCATGGAGGTCTTCTGGCAGTCCAAGCGGCTGGACTCGATCTACCAATCGGCCGAGGAATTTCCCGAAGCGCCTATCGGTCAGGTCTTCAAATCCGGATATCTCGAGCTGTCGAAGCTCAAGAATAACGCCCGCGAAGGCGACGAGACGATGCGCCAGCAGCTTGGGGATATCGAAAATGTGGAGCGCGCCCTGCGTCGGTCGATTCGAAGCGAGTTGACCGAGATGGAATCAAAGGTTCCCTGGCTTGCCAGTATCGGATCCACCTCGCCATTTATCGGACTTTTCGGCACGGTCTGGGGGATCATGATCGCCTTTTTGGAGATCAGCGCCCACGAGGCGGCGGGCATCGACGTCGTCGGCCAGCCCATCGCCGAGGCCCTCATCGTGACCGCCATGGGCCTATTTGCCGCCATCCCGGCCGTGGTGGCCTACAACTGGTTGGTCAACGATATCAAGATCATGAACTCGGAGATGAATAATTTCGCCTCCGATTTCCTCAATATCGTCAAGCGCCATTTCTTCAAATGACCGGTTTTTCAACTGACGAGGTGCAGCGATGGGAGTGAGCGCTAAACCACCGGGGGAGACCGATACCGTACTGTCGGAGATCAACGTCACCCCTCTGGTCGACGTCATGCTCGTGCTGCTGGTCATCTTCATGGTGGCCACGCCCATGATGCACGAAGCGATGCAGGAGCACAGCGAAGTAGAGCTCGATCTGCCGATGGTGCGCGACGATGATATGCGCATCGACCTCGATGAGACGGAACATATAATCCTTTCCATCGACAAGGATCTGACGATCTTTATCGGCGCCGAACCGATCGTCGATTGTGGACCCTACAATGAGGGAGACGATCCGAATCGCTTCCAGCCATGCCTCGATGAGCTGCAGGGGTTGGTGGAGAATAACCGGCGATTGCAGGATGAGGGGCGGCTTTATCTGCTGGCCCATACGGAGATCCCCTACGGCGTGGTGGTGGGATCGATGAATCGAATTCGCCTGGCCGGCGTTTCACAGGTGGGGATGGTGACCAACCCCGAGTTCCGCGGTGAGAGTGCAGCCGCCGGCGACGACGACGATTGAACGTGGTTGACGAAGAGTATCTCTGACCCAATGTGGCGAGCGCCGAATCGATGATTTCACCGGGCACACAGACAGGGCGGGCCATGAGCGGCAATAAGCCATGGCCGGAAGTAGCGGCAGGTCTGGTGGTCTCGCTGCTCTTTCACGGCTCGATTGTGGCCATGGCGCTCATTGCCACCTTTTTCTTCGCCGGCGAGGAGCCCGAAGAAGAGGAGGCGGGCTACGAGCTGGTCTTTGACGACGTCCAGCTTCTGGCGCTCGGTGAAGAGCGCGATTCCGATCTGATGCCCCGCCTCACCGGCGACGAGGGCTCACCGCCGGCGGTGGACGAGCCATTGGACGTAGAGCCCGATCTCGACGTGGAGCCCTCGATCGAGCCCGACGTGGAGCCCGAGCCCGAGCCTCAGGAGGTCGAAGAGGAGCCCGAAGTCGACCCCGAGGAGCTTCGCAGGCAGCGCGAGGAGGAGGAAGCCCGTCGCGAGGAAGAGGCCCGCCGTGAGCGTCGCCGCCGCGCCCGGGAGGCGCTGGGCCAATTTGAGGCCGACGGTCGCGGTGATTCACCTCCCGAGGGAAGCCCCGACGGCATCGCCGGCGGCACCGCCACCGAAGGGGACGCCATGATGACCTACCAGGTGCGCCTGATGCAGGAGATCGAGCGCCACTGGCAGGTGCCCACGATCATCTCCGATGCCGAGTTGAGCAGGCTCGCCGGACGGGTCAACGTTTTTGTGCGAGTGGATGAGAACGGCCATATTACGAGTTATTCCTTTCGGCAGCGAAGCGACCACCGCCAATTCGACGAGAGTATTGAACGGGTGCTAAGAGAGTTCATGGTTGAGCACGGGGAGAGGCAACTACCCCTGCCCGACGACTCCCAGATGCGCCAGATGGTCGTCAGCCAGGGGTTGACGCTACGCAATTGGGAATCTCTGGAACGACGTTAGGAGCACGATATGATGAGCGCTGAAGTCAAACCTGTCTTTTCGCCAGCCTCGGCGATTGTGGGGAGTGCGGTCGCCGCAGTCCTCGTATTTTGTGTGGCCATTGGCGTGGCCGTGGCCGAGGAAGACGATCGCAGCGCTGAAGAGATCTCCTCGGAGGCCCTCGACGAGCAAGAAGGCATCGCCATCGACGTCGTGGCTCGCACGCGCCGCACACTGCTTCCCATGGGGGTGCCCGATACCATCGAGCAGGGCGGTGACACCGCCGAAATGGCCGGCGAGGTCGAGCGGGTCCTGCGCAGAAACCTCGAGCTGTCGGGATTCTTCGACGTCATGGACGAGGGGTTTTTCTTCGACCCCAATGAAGAGGGAATGTCGGCGGCGGATATCAATTTCTCGAATTGGCTCAACGTGGGGGCCCAGGCCCTGGTCAAGAGCGGCATCCGCCAGGCCGGCGACTCCTATACCCTCGATCTGCGACTATACGGCGTCGGCGAGGCCAGCCAGAACGACGTCAACTGGTCGGCCACCAGCGTGAGCAACGCAGAGGAGATTCGCCAGGAGGTCAACGAATTCATCAACGCCGTCATCGAGCATTTTACCGGCGAGCCCGGCGTCTTCGGCTCCCGTATTGCCTTCGCCCGCCGCTATAGCAACGACCTCAAACATATCTACATCATGGAGATGGACGGCTCCAATATGCGCCGCATCAGCCGCGATAATAATATCCACCTCGTGCCCACCTTCGGTACCGGCGGCGACATCTACTTCACCAATTATAGGGACAATAACCCGGATCTCTTCGTCTACCGAAACGGCTCCATGGAGCGCCTGTCTCGCACCCAGGGCCAGAACTCGGGGGTCTCCTATTGCGGGGGTAAAGCGGCGGTGACTATGTCCCGCGGGTCGACACAGACCGATATCTATCTCATCGATCCCCAGAGCGGGGAGGTCCAGGATCAATTGACCAATACCTGGGCCATCGACGTCAGCCCCACCTTTAGCCCCGATTGCTCGCAGATAGCCTTTGTGTCCAGCCGCTCCGGCGGAGCCCATATCTTCGTCATGGACGCCGACGGCGGAAATCAACGACGGCTGACCTTCCAGGGCACGTTCAACACCACTCCCGACTGGTCACCCCGGGGCGATCGGGTGGTCTTTAGCGGTCGCGACGAGCGCATGAAATACGATCTGTTCACTGTGGATATGGACAATAATATCGAGCGACTCACCCAGGACCAGGGCAATAATTTCGAGCCCGCCTACAGTCCGGACGGCCGCTATATCGTCTTCGCCAGCGACCGCGAAGAGGGCCGACGATTGTGGTTGATGACAAGCGACGGTCTGGTCCAACATCAATTGACCCCCGAAGGGGTGGGGTATACCGAGCCGGCCTGGGAGCGGTAGACATTAAATGGAAAGCCAATGATCGCTGAATCGACGACCATCATCGGAGAGCTCGAGAATTCCCTGGGCGTGCCGACCTTCGCCTTTCTCTCGCATTGGATAGGCGAATACGCCGTCGACGCCGACGAGGAGGCGGGCAGGTTGCTGGTGTCCACCGTCGTCGACCGGCTGCGCCGGGAAAATGCCGACGAGATCGCCCTGATCCTGGTCGCTCGTGGTGGTTATCCGATCTTTGCAGACGCCGTCATTCGCGCCATGCGCCATCTCGACGTGGATCTCCAGGTGCTGCTGCCGGCCAGAGTCGACGGGGCGGCCAGTCTCTTGACCCTGGCCGCCGAGAAGATCACCCTCCATCCGCAGGCCGGGCTGGGCGCCGTCGACAGCGGCCTCTGCGTGGCACCGCGGCGCCCCTTCAACGCCGCTCTCCATGCCTATAGCGCGGTAGACCCGGTGAGCCTGCTGGAGATGGAGGAGGGCAGCCGCGCCGAAATGGCCAGGCTGGCCTACGATCGGCTCATTCGCCATGAGCAACGGCGCACGGCGGCCCACCTGCTGTCGGGACGAGACCTCGACGAGGCTCAGATCGCCTCATTTACGACCGACACGCTGGGGGCCGGGTTGAGCGCCGGGGCGACCCAATTGGATCAGGCTTCGTTCGATGTACGCGTCGCTCCGGCGCCGCTGGCCGAACAATTGGAGGCCTTATTGGCCTGGGGCCAAGAGGCGCTGTCACTTTTTCGAAGCCCCCAGGAGCGGTTTCAGCTCTCCGACGGGCTAGCTGACGAGGTCGAATTCGAGCCGGCCACCCTGGTCCCCGCCGCCGCCGTGGTCAGCATCGACGCCGTCTGGCTTCACGAATTGGATACGGGCAGCCCCGATCCTGACGCCCCGAAATTGATGGGCCATTGGCGAAGCTGGGACCCCGCTTCGAGAGATTCGGAATAATTCGATATCG
>SLJM01000299.1 GCA_007135085.1 Myxococcales bacterium | reverse complement strand
AGCGACGTCCTATTGCTCGCCGACCATTTCGTGGAGCGATATGCTCAAAAAAGCGGCAAGGAGATCCATCGCATCTCCACGCCGGCCATCGATATGCTGCACGCCTATCACTGGCCGGGTAACGTCCGGGAGTTGGCCAATTGCATCGAGCGCGCCGTGCTGCTGAGCACGGACGGCGTCATCCACGGCCATCATTTGCCGCCGAGTCTGCAGACCGCGGAGGCGACGGATACGGAGTTTAAGGGAGATCTGGAATCGGCCCTGAGCAGTCTGGAGCGGGAATTGGTGATCGACGCCCTCAAGTCCACTCGCGGCAACCAGGCCGCGGCGGCTCGCAAATTGGGGCTCACAGATCGCAAATTGCGACTGCGCGTGGAGAAGTACGATATCGATACTTCCCGTTTTCGATAGTGCTCCAAAACGACGATCTGACGAAAATATAAGAAATCTGGCCGCGTCCAGGGAGTGAGGCTGCTCACGGCCGCCTGCCGCGGGGGCAGGGGCTCAGCGGGAGCCGTAATTGTGTTCGCTGCGCTCCTCGTTGCGGTCGGTTGCCGGCGGTGGGGTCGGGGCGAGGGCGGCGAGGGCGTCGTAGAGCTCGTTGGTGATGTCGACGTCGACGCTGTCGAGGGCCGGCGTCAGTTGTTCGGTGTTGCGGGCGCCGATGATGGGGGCGCAGACGGCGGGGTGGGCGCTGACCCAGGCGATGGCGAGGCTGACGGGGTGGACGCCGTATTTTCCGGTCAGCAGGCCTCCGCCAAGGGGGCTGTAGGGAAAGACGCCGAGTTGCTCGGCTTTGGCCATGGGCAAAATCTCAACCTCGGCCTGTCGTTTGACCAGGTTGTACATGGGTTGGATGGCCACGAATTTGGCCCATCCGTGAAGCTCGCTGATGCCGAGGGCGCGGGCGATTTGCCAGGCGGCGAAATTGCTGGCGCCCAGGTACAGGACTTTGCCGGAGCTGACCAGGTCGTCGAGGGCGCGCAGGGTCTCGTGGAGCGCCGTCTTGTTGTCGAAGCGGTGCAGGTCGAGTGGCGAGCTCTGGAGCTTCTCGGTGGTGAGCGGCGGGTGCGGTGGCAAAGTGGACGGTGACGATGCCCGGCGGATAGTGGATTCTTGGCGAATTCTTTCCTAGGTTATGTGTTTCAATAGAGATTGCGTGTCCTATTTGGCAATAAAGATTCAATATCTTGAGGGAATGACGATGACGAAGCTCAGGGGTTATTTGTTCGCCAGTCGGTCGGTCGTATTTGCCATCGCCGCCGGGGTGGCCCTCTTGGCCGCGGGCTGCGGTGGAGGAGAAGACGAGCCGGGGCTGGAGTGCGATGGCCATGCTGACTGCGAGGAGGCCTGCTTCGGCGGCAAGTGCGTCGACGCTCCACAGATGGGAGATGAGTGCCCGGCGGAGTATGATGGTAAGGCATACGACGGCCTGCAATGCATCGACGGCCTGTGGCAGATCGACGGCCTGGGACTAGCCATCTACGAGGAGCCTCCGTCGCAAGTGGTCGCCGGCGAGTCTTTTCAAGTGGCGGTGAAGATCGCTGACGAAGATGGAGAGCGCTACGATATGGCAGGGGTGGAGATCATCCTCACCATAGAAGGGGGGGAATTCGCCGGCGGCGAAAGTCAGATTTCGGCGCTCACGGCGGACTGGGGAGTGGCGAGCTTCGCCGTGGTCATCGAGGTCGCCAGTGAGGGCTACAGGCTGGAGGCTACGATCGATGAAGAGGGCTTCGATGAGGTGTCGGCGATGACGGAGAGCTTTGACGTACACGCCGCAGCTCCCGACGGCGCGACATCGTCGATCTACGGCGAAGTGGACTACGCCGAGACGGGTGAAGAGGTGGCCCTATTCATCGAACTCTTCGACGAGTTCGAAAACCCCGTCGCCGGCGTCGTGCCAGAATTCGAGGCTTCAGGCGAAGGCAATGAATACGGAGCGTGCAGCGAGACCGACGATAGCGGCGTTGCCACTTGTAGCATGGCCGCCACCGAGATTGGGGTGCAGTCCCTGCGGATCACGGCGCCTGTAGAGACGACGGGGCAGAGCATAGACTTTCAACTCCCCTGTAGTGAGGCTGATTCTCCCTTCGGCGGTGGCGAGGGCACCCCGGAAAGCCCCCATCGGCTCTGCGCACCGCACCATATCAGCGCCATCGGGCTCAACGTGGCCCATCTCGAGGGCAATTATGTAATGGCTCGTGATATCGACCTGGAGGGGGTTCAGAATTTTAATCCCATCGGCGATTCGTCAGATCCCTTTGTGGGAACCTTCGACGGAGCACGGCGAACGATTTCCAGGCTGAAGATCGACGCTGAGGACGCCGACGAAGTGGGATTATTCGGGAGAATTGGGAACGACGGAACCGTCCACTCCCTGATTCTCGAAGACGTCGATATTACGGGGAATATCGCCGTCGGTGCACTGGCTGGGTACGGCAGAGGGACGTTCTCTGATATTCACGTCTCCGGAGAGGTCAACGGCTTTTCCTATGCCGGCGGTTTCGTCGGGTATTTGATCTCCGCCAAAAGTGAACGGATATCGGCGCAGGTGACGGTCACTTCAGAGGATGATTTTGCAGGGGGACTAATCGGTTTTATGTTCGCCGAAGTTTCGGATTCCTGGGCCGGCGGTGACGTCAGCGGCGGCGACAGTGTGGGAGGTCTGGCCGGGATGTTAATGGGAGAGCTTCGCTCCTCATACTCCTCGGGCAATGTCAGCGGTCAGGACAAGGTTGGCGGGTTGATCGGTGAGACGTCGGCCAACGTAACTATCATTCCCGAAATCGAGCAGTCCTACGCCTCCGGCGAAGTCCAGGGCGACAACCGAGTGGGAGGGTTGATCGGCTTTCATCCGGTGGGGCCCGTCGAAGATTGCTACGTCGTCGGTGGGGTCTCGGGCAGCGGCTCGGCGGTCGGTGGGATCATCGGGTGGAACGGTGATTTTAACACCGGTTCCGAAGTTGTGGGGGAGATCGTCAATTGCTACGTCGCGGGCGAAGTCGATGGTGGTGGAGTCCTCTTTGGCTACCTCAGTGATTACGGCGTTGGCGATGTCCACGACGTCTACTGGGATTCGGAGACCACTGGCAGCGGTTCCGGGGGGATCGGAACGGAACTGACCACCGCCGAGTTTGGCGACGATTCAAACTTTAATAATTGGAATTTCGACGACATCTGGCAGATCGGTGTCGCTCCCGACGGCCACGAGCGCCCAGTATTTCAATGGCAGGTGGAGTGAGTGCCGTTCTGTACTGCGAGATAGGAAGATGCACGAATCGAGACTTCCCGTTTTCGATAGTGCTCCAAAACGACGATCTGACGAAAATGTAAGAAATCTGGTCGCTGCCATGGAGTCAGGTTGCTCATGGCCGCGTGCGGCGGGGGGGAGGAGTATGAATTCACATAAATGTGAAAGTCTAACTCTCAAATTTACATAAATGTGAAAAGTGCCGGGGCGCTGGCGGAGAGCGACGCAATATCTCCAGGAATGAGCAGGGATTTTAGACGTCGTTTATCTGTCGCAATGCTGGGCTGATCCAGGTGATCGCCAGGGCCCAAGGTGCTGATTTCTAATTTTTTTTAGAAGGGGTGGGGCGGTTGTGCACGGCACTTGCAGAAGTGCTACGCCGAGGGTGGGAACCCATCCCGATCGTCGAAGCGCAATATCAAAAGAACTGGAGGCAAGGATATGAGCAAACCATCGATCAATTCCATCGAGGACGCATTGGCTTTCACCGAAGAAAAGGCGGTGATGGTCGACCTGAAGTTTATGGACTTTCTGGGCACCTGGCAGCATCTGACGCTGCCGGCTCATCGGCTGGATAGAAATTTTTTCGAGGAAGGGCTGGGCTTCGACGGCAGCTCCCTGCGGGGCTGGCAGCCGATTCAGGCCTCGGATATGCAGGTGCGCCCCGACCCCACGACGGCCTGTATCGATCCCTTCCCTGAGGTGCCGACGGTCAGCTTCATCGCCAACGTCTACGACCCGATTACGGGTAAGCCCTACAGCAGAGACCCCCGTTATATCGCTGAGAAGGCACAGCGCTACCTTGAGCAGACGGGGATCGCCGACACCGCCTATTTCGGGCCGGAAGCGGAGTTCTTCGTCTTTGATGACATCCGCTACGATCTGCAAGCTCATCGCTCATTCTTTCAGGTCGACTCCAACGAGGGGGCCTGGAATACAGGTCGCGACGAGGCTCCGAACCTGGGATATAAACCGGGTCATAAGGGGGGCTACTTCCCGGTGGCGCCCCACGATAGCTTCGCCGATCTGCGCACGGAGATGGCGTTGGTCCTCGAGGAATGCGGCATCGCCGTCGACGTTCACCACCACGAAGTGGCCAGCGGTGGCCAGAACGAGATCGGGATACGCTTCGATAAGATGGTGGAGATGGCCGACAAGCTGCAGTGGTTCAAATATATCGTGCGAAATGTCGCCCGTCGCCACGGCAAGACGGTGACCTTCATGCCCAAGCCGCTGCACGGCGACAACGGCTCGGGGATGCACTGCCATATGAGTCTGTGGAAGGGCGGCCGACCCCTCTTTGCCGGAGAGGGTTATGCCGGGCTCAGCGACCTGGCGCTGCAGTTTATCGCCGGGATCCTCGAGCACGCCCCGTCTTTGACGGCGTTGACCAATCCGACGACCAACTCCTTCAAACGGCTCGTCCCCGGTTATGAAGCTCCCGCGAAGCTGGCGTACTCCAGTCGCAATCGCTCGGCGGCGGTGCGGATCCCCAGCTACGCCTCCTCGCCGAAACAACGGCGCATCGAATTTCGCACCCCCGATCCGTCGTGCAACGGATATCTGGCGTTTGCCGCCCTGTTGATGGCCGGACTCGACGGCATCGAGCGCCAGCTCGATCCCGGCGAGGCCCTCGATAAGGATATTTACAACCTGCCGCCAGAAGAATTGGCGCAGGTCCCCAGCGTCCCCACCGATCTGGAGTCGGCGTTGCAATGTCTGGCTGAAGACCACGAATATCTGATGAAAGGTGACGTATTCACGGAGGACGTCATCGAAACCTGGATCGACTACAAGTTTGAGAACGAAATCGAACCCACCCGGCTTCGGCCCACGCCCCTGGAGTTCTCGATGTATTTCGATATCTGATCTCCACCGT
>SLJM01000122.1 GCA_007135085.1 Myxococcales bacterium | reverse complement strand
TAACCACTAACCACTAACCACGCGAGCACAGCGAGCTGCGCTTGGTCTGTCGCAACACCTGAGTTACACTTCCAACGTCCATGATTCGACGCCTCGAGCCGAAGGCCTGGATCTTTTTGTCGAAAAGCCGGCCTCCAGTTCCCTTGTTTGGAGAGGAAATTCATGCCTGGCAACCGCTTTATTATTTTTGTCATTCTGTCAGTATTTTGTCTTACCTCCACGGCCTGGGCTTCGGAGGGGGACGGCGAAGATGCCCCCTACGCCCCGGAGAGGTTGTCCATCGACGAGTTGATCGTCACCGAGCGCTTCCAATCGCCGCCCCTGGCCTTTCCCTGGGATCGGATCTCGTCGGAGCGGGTGGCCGTGCGGGGCCGACGGGACTTCGCCCTGCTCTACGACGTGGATTTCGACACGGTCCGCCAGCATATGCGCGAATCCTATGAGGGGGGCCGAGACTTTATCGTCCTCGAGCCGGAGGCGATGCGCTATTTGAGTATTCCCGAATTGCGGATCTCCGGGCTGGAGATGGGCGATGATCGGGGCCGCATCAGCGTGGGCCATCCCGATATGGAGCCCATGTTCACCGTCGACATCGAGGCCGACGGCCAGCGCACCCTATTTACGATTCAGAATCTGGTGCGTACCCGGCAATTCAGCGGATTTATGCCGACGCGGGTCGACTTTTTGCCCATCGGCGCCGACGCCGTCAATTTCCGATATAACTGACTCTTTGACCTGGGATCTTATCTTTGGTGAAGCGCCTGGCCCGACGTATTTTGAGAGCCGCCGGCCGTCAGGCCCTCAGCGCCGCCGACTGGGTTCTCGACACCTACTACCACCCGCGACACGCCATGGACGAGACGGCTATCAAACGCGCCGCCGAACACGTCGCCCGCGCCAGGCGAGTGCTGGTCTGCGCCGGCAGCGGCCTCTCCGCCGAATCGGGAGTGCCCACCTTCCGCGGAAAAGATGGGATGTTTCGCGATCCCGCCATCGCCCGCATGACCCAGGTCGACACCTTTGAGACCGATCGGCAGGCGATGATGCGCTGGTATCAGGCCCGTCGCGACAAATTGGACACCATCGAGCCCAACCCGGGCCACCTGGCGCTCATCGAATTGGCAAACTTGGCGAATTATACCTTCGCCACCCAGAACGTGGATCATCTACTGGAGGCCGCCGCCGGGGAGGTGGGCTATCGGCCGCCGATCCACCACCTTCACGGCTCGCTTCTGGAGGTGCTATGCAACGACTGCGGCAATAGTTTCGAGGATCTGACCCTCGATCTGGGCGCCCTTCCCCCCTGTGAGGTCTGCGGCGGCCCCCTGCGCCCGGGGGTGGTCTGGTTTGGGGAGTCCCTGCCCGAAGAGGCGTTGAGGGCCAGCGCCGAAGCGGCCCGTCGATGCGACGTCTGCCTCGTCGTCGGCACCAGCGGCCTGGTCCATCCGGCGGCGGCCCTTCCCGAGACGGCCCGCCAATTCGGGGCGGTGTTGATAGAGATCAATCCCAACTCCTCGGCGCTGTCCGATATCTGTCAGATCTTGATCCGAGAAAAGGCGGGCAAGGCCCTGCCCACCCTCCTCGATGAAGTGCGCAAACTGGTGGACTCGAAATAACGACGACCACCCCGCTCATCCCCGTTGGGTGAGCAGATGGATCCCCATTCCCACCTGGCGGGCCACCATATCCCAGAATAGATGGCCTCCGAATCCGGTCCACCACAGCCAATCCGTATCGCGCTCCACCTCCACTGACAAAATGCCCACGGGCCGATCGGCAAAGATCATCGGATAGGCCAGCGACGCATAAGCCGATTCCCTGGCCGGCTTATAATATTCGCGCAACGGGCGGGCCCATCGGCGCAGGTCTTCCTCGCTGTGATCACAATGGTCGATGCCGCGAGAATCAAAGAGCCGGCGATTTTCCTCGTCGACCCACAGGTGGTTTTTAAACGCCAGATCCCTGCCCGCCCCATGTCCGCCGGCGAGGACGACAGGTCGCTCCAATCGAAGGGCCAACGCCGAGATGCCCGAATCGACTCGGTCTTCGGGGGCCACGTCGACGGCCAGATCGAGATCGTCGAACCGGGTCCATCCCCAGGGGTGGACGTAGCGGGCGGTGCGCGCGCCCCGCTCGCCACGGACATAACCCATCGAAAAGGAGGGCACCTCCACATGCTCTGCCACAAGTCCCACCACGGCGCCGATGAGCGCCTCCACGGCCTCCCCGCCGCTCTGCCCGTCACGCAGAGCCTCTTCGATGCAATCCCGGACCTTTCGGATCACCCACATCTTGCGCACGCTCAACGTATAGAGCGGCGAATGGCGAAGGAGCCTGGCCAGAGCGTCGGCCATCTCACCGAAGACATCTTGTGCCGAGGCCGGAAGCGTCGCCGCCCCGCGCCAGGCCAGAGATAAAAAGCCAAATAGATCTCGCTCTCCGCCGGCGCGTTGCACCAGGGGCACGAGAACGACCATCGACTCCCGGGGGCGATCGGATAGTCCGTGCCACCCCGGCCGTGATGCGCGGTCTTCACCGTCGGCGCGGCGCCAGATATTTTCTTCCTCCCCGATTCGCCGATAGATCAGATGGGTCAACGATGGATCGCTCTGGTAGTGGCGCAGAGCATCGCTCAAAAAATTCTCCTGGCCCGCCCCGGCGTCGACGGCCATCCCCACCAGGCGCTCTCCCCCCGTCTTATCGTCCTCTCCACGGCTGGCGTCGAAGAAGACCCGCTCGGCCAGCACGTTGAACGCTCCCTTCTGGATATCGGCCAGGGTCATGGCATCCAGATCATGGGTCAATAATACGGCCGCCGAATGGTCGCAGCCCGTCCACTCGGGGAGCCTGTTCATCGTCGCATAGAGCAATTCTTTGACCGGCCGATCCTGTTGTTCGTCGAAGAATAGGCGCACCCCGTTGCGGCGCGACATGGCGATCGCCGTGGCCACCAGATCGGCCATCTGCTCCAGATCGCGATCGTCTAGCCCCTCGTCGCGTCGCACCGTCACAAATCCGATGGGCCGGTCCTCTCCTTTTTCGAAGACGGGCACCACGTCAAAGGCGATGGGATCGCCGTCGCCGGCGTCCCACAATATCTGGCTATTGCCATAGCGCCAGGCATCGTCCAGGTCGGCGTGAGTCCATCCGCTTTCGACGGACTCCCCGGAGCGGGCGTCGATCCGATAGGCCCCCAATTCGGCATCGCTGCCCTCAAACCCGACGGTCACCAGCACCCGGGTACAGTCGACCTCGGCCAGCCAGGCCGACAGATAGCGATGAAGATGAAAGGACAGCACCTCTCGTCCCTGCTCTGATACGAACGGCCCGCCGGCATAGCGGATCGCCTCTTCCTGATGATGACTGTCCATAATACGACAACTTCTCCGGTTGGAATTGATCGCCCCTCTTGGCCTATTATAGGTCGCGTACTGCGCCACCTCGATGGCACCCTCTACCGCGCTACAGGGCCTTGAGTTGAACTCGATAAAAAACCTATCACAGCTTCCTCGACCTGTCTTGAAGGGCTCCGCGCTTTTGGTCGCTCTGGCAACGATGGCCCTGATCGCGTTGCCCCCCCTTGCTCAGGCACAGGCCGATGAAGGGGTCTACGTGCTGCCTGCCGGAGGGGTATCGTCTCTGCCAACGGTCATCGTTCGCAGCCCTGCCGGCGGTCCACCAAGGCTGGAGCGGGGCACGCCCCGGCAGCTCACCCTGGCCGACGGCGGCCTGGCCACCTACTCCGATGTGGTGGCCCTCCCCGACGGCGATCTCCTGCTGGGCGACGGCTCCGGCCGCGGCGGCGTTCTTTTTGACGAGCAGGGAGACCAGCGGGACGCCTATTTTCCCGACGCCGATCTGGCGGCCCCGTCGAGCCTGGTGGTCGCCGGCTTCGCCACCCCGGACACCCCGGATCTCCTGCTGATGGGTGACGACTCGGTGGGACGGGCCCTGATCTACGACGTCATCGACCAGAGCTATACCTGGCATTATACGCTGACCCACAACGGCGTTCGCGGCCAGATCGCCCGGGCCGTCGCCCTGCCACAGCAGCGCTTTGCCATCGCCGTAAACTGGCCGGCCCTGTCGCTTTCGGCGGTCAAGATCGTGGCCTGGGAGTCATCGGCCCAGCCCGAACTGGCCCTGTATTCAGAAGCTGTCGATGAGGACACCCCCGTGTTGGCCGGGCTGTATCCGGTGCGCGATCTGGCCGCCGATCTCGACGGGCGCATGCTGGTCACAAGCCGCGACCAGATCGCCATCATCGACGAGGCAGGCCAGTTATTATGGGAGCTCCATATGGGCGACGATCCGGCGCTGGGCGGCCAATTCCAATCGGCCCGGTGGCTCGACTCAGGACTCATCGTCGCCGCCACTCGCCAGCCCGGGCTGTGGATCGAGCCCCACACCAATCACCGCCTCCACCTCATCGATCCCTCCCCGGACGTCGAGGTCCCCCTGCTGGACTCCAGCGACAATTTCGAGGCCGCCCCTCTTCGCATCGAACCCTGGTCGGGCACGGCCCCCACGGGCACCCGCGATTTTTATGCCGACGCCTATGATTTCGACGGGGCCTCCCCGGCCGATCTGAGCCTGGAAGACGATCGCCCCTCGCTGGTGCCCCGACAAATTCACCTCGACGAGACCACCTTCTTCGGGTTCGCCCTCCACAACGATACGGACGGGGCGATCACCATGCGGCGGGCCGACTTTCTGGTGGCCCACGGGGCCTGTGACGATCTGGAGCTTCCCGAGGCCCTCCACCAACCCTGGTGGTCCGACGGCTCGCTGACCCGCATCGAGGCCGGCCAGAGCCATCAGATCAGCCAGCAGGTGCTGTTGGCCGAGCCCCTGGGCATCGGTCTATGGTGTGGCCAACTCAGGCTCACCGGCCGCGATGGAAGCCGGCACTTTCTGGGAACCCCTCTGGACTTTGAGATCCTGCCGCCCTTTGGCCAGGACTCACCGGTTTCGGTGGACGTGCTCCTCGAATTCGGCGACGCCGGCCTGCCCGCCGATCACGGCAGTGACGGCGATGAAATGGGCACCGGCTGCGCCTGCTCGACCGGCGGCGGCTCTCAGGCCCCCCTCTTTATTCTGGTCTTGCTGGCCGGCCTTATTCTGTACCGCCGTGGTAGACCCGCTCTACCATCCGGGCCATGCGAAGCTCCTCGGGGGCCGCTTCCTCTTCGACGGCCTCCCGGGACTCGTCGCGCCAGATGAGTTCGCCCTCGCCGTCGTCGGCATATTCTTCGTTTTGATATTCCGCCCTGATCTTGACCCCCATCCCCCCCCGGCCAATGGGCACCACTCGCCCCACAAACCGCCGCCGCCGGTCGGAGTCGACCTCTTCATAATGGCTGATCAGCATCAGCCGCTCCTCGAGCGCGATATCGATGCCCGCCGTCTCCCTGCGAAAGACAATCTCCATGGAGTCATAGAGGCGTTGGGCCGTCTCAGCGGCGTCACCGGCCGGCCCCCGCTCGGAGCGCGCCTCTTCGGCAAACCCCGTACATCCCAGCGCCCCGCCGAGCAAAACCAGGCAGAGCAGCGCCCTCAGCGTCGCCCTTGCCGCTGTGGCAGCGACGCGATACCTTTTGCCGAGCAATCTCTTCATCGTCGTCTCCTCATCACACCTCGCTGGGGAGGCGCAGCACAATCCGTCAGGGAGAAATATCGTGATCTCACTTCCTTTTCGCCGCCTCACCGTCGTCGTCCTCCTGGTGATGCTGACCGTGGCCACCGCCGCCTGCTCGTCAACCTCGGACCAGGAGAAAGACGATGATACCGCCGCCCTCACCAAGCCCCAAGGGCCGACGGCCCAGGAATTATTTCTTCAGGGCAACCAGGCCCTCGACGCTCGCCAGTGGGAAGAGGCGGTCGCCCTCTATGAAGAGGTCACCGACCTCGATCCCCAGCGCTGGGACGCCCATATGAACCGAGGCATCGCCCTGACGGCGGCCCGCGAGCATGGGGAGGCCACCGAAGCATTTGCCATGGCCATCGAAGCCGGCGGCCAGGACGAGCAGATCCTCTATTTCAACCTGGGCAACCACTACCAGGAGCGCGGCATGTACGAGGCGGCCGTCGGCGCCTATCGCACCTCCATGGCCGTCGGCGGCGGGCTGGACTACGACACATTGCTCAATATCGGCGCCGCCTTTATCTTCCTCCACGCCTATGATCAGGCCCGCCAGACCATCGAGCGGGCCCTGGAGCTCGATCCCGACGATCCGCGGGCCTATATCTCGCTGGGGGTCCTCACCCACTCCGAGGGCCACCCGACAGAGGCCCTCGATCTCTACGATCGCCTCCTGGCCGACCACCCCCGTCTTGCGGAGGCCCATTATAATCGAGGATTCGTATTATTGCGGCTTCGCCGAGACGACGAAGCCCGCCAGGCCTTCGAGACCTACCTCGAGATCGCCCCCCAGGGCCCCTACGTGCGAAAAGTAGAGAACCATATCGCCACCATCGATCGTCGCAGATCCGATTGAACCGTATACAGGGCGAAAAAAAAAAGCGGCCCCCCATTTCCCGGCGGGGCCGCTTTTTTTACACCTAACCCCCAGGTAAACATCAATCCATTTCCACACTTCACCCTCACAAACATCAAAACTCGCCACGATTCACGCAACCATACTGTAATTCTCTAGCCCCATTAAACTTATACACCGATTCCGCTATTACTAAAACTTTCCCTATAAAAATAACATTGCTTTCATGCTTGACGCAGGAACAAGTGTAATCAGTATACTGTCTGTCAAGTTGGTTCTGTGAGTGGGCATACTTCCACGGAAGGAAGCCCCGCTCATCGCGTCCGGCCCGGGGGTCGGGCGGCGAAGGGCCAGGCGGTTGTCGCCGCCTCGTTTTTCGAGAATCGTTTTCGCGTGTAATCGATATTCTAGTTGTCTTCAGGAGGGTATTAGTATGGCAACGGGTTCTGTAAAATGGTTCAACAACGCTAAAGGTTTTGGCTTCATCACTCAGGGAGGAGAAGAGGACATCTTCGTCCACTATAGTCAGATTCAGGGCGAGGGTTTTAAAACCTTGAAGCAAGGCGAGGTCGTTGAATTCGAGCTACGTCGTGGACCCAAGGGTCTTCACGCTGCAAATGTTGTGCGCATGAACGCCCATCAACACCACGATTATCCCTCGGCGTAAAGCCGCTCTCCCAAAACCAAAAAAGCAAAAGCCGCCTCAGAGACGAGGCGGCTTTTTTTATCTTAGAGCGCAGGCCAAATCAGAGATTGATCTCGATGCGCACCAATTCGCTTCCCATAAATACATAGTCCCCGTGTTGGAGGGGCTGGCTGTCGTTGAGCTGGACGTAGGTGCCATTTTTGGAGCCCAGGTCGGTGAGCACTATCTGACCGTCCTTCCACTCCACACGGGCGTGCTCACGGGAGATATGCTGGTCGTTGGCGAAGAGCACGTCCGTGCCCTCGCGACCGATGGTGAGGCTATTCTTCTTATTGCACCAGGCGCCGCCCGGTTTTCTCCCCTCCAGCACGTGGACCAATCTGAATTTCAACCCCTCGGCGGGACTGACATACATCAGAGTGTCGTCCTGGGGGGCGTATTCGCCCTGGATGTCGAGGACTTCGACGCGGAGGCGTTGGTGGCCGACCCGAAATTCGTCGCCGTCGGCCAGCACTCGGGGCTCTCGAACTCGAAGAAACGTGCCGTTCGTGCTCCCCTCGTCGCGAAGGAAGAGCTTATTGGACTGGTAGAAGAAGCTGGCGTGTTCGGCGTCCAGATAGTCGTCGTCGGGAAATAGAATCACCCCGCTCTCTCGACCGGCCACATGGCGCGTGGAGTTGAGGTGATAGCTCAATCCCTCCAGGCCCTCGCCGGAGATCAAGATGAGCTTGGCCCTTCCCGGCGCCTGCATGGCCCCGAAAAACAGCGTCTCATTGGCCTGATCTCGTCCGTCGGCGCCGTAGCTTGCGCCACAGCGACCGCAATAAAAATGCTCTTCCGGAACTACGGCCTTGCAGTTGCTACACAATCGGGCACTGGACATCGCGCGGTCTCCACGGTTGAGAAATTGGGCCTGACCCTCGCCAATCGGGGCAAATGTACGCCGGGTACGCCGTGCAGATCAAGGCTCTACTTAGAATCGTCGCAGGGCGTCTTTCAAGACCCAGGACCGACGACCCGGGACCAGAAGTTCAAAAAGATTCGAATTGCCCGAAAAAATCGATTACCAATCAACGTGGCTCATACTCATCGCCATCTAAGCCGGACTCATCGAGGGCCCGGCGGGCCTGGCGTACGGCGCGGCGCAGGTTGGGTCGGGCCTCGACCTCCAGATCGACCAGGGTCTGGCGGGCCTGGACGATACCCAACTGCCCCACGGCGTGGACCGCCGCCAGTTGGACCGTGGGCGCTTCATCGTGCAACGCCTCCAAGATCATCGCCCCGAGGGGCTGTGACAGCTCCTGGGGCGACGCCGATGCCGCCAGCGCCAGCAGAGCCTCGCGGCGCACTCGCGTCGTCTCATGAGCCAGAGCGTCCTCGAAGAATCTGGACCAGTCCTGTTCTACAGAGGCTCCGCCGACAAATGCGATGGCCCGCAACACCAGAGTCAACGCCTGGTCGTCAAGGCCTTCCAGGTCGTCCACCTCACCCACACCGTCGCGAAGAATTCGAAGCACCTGCTCCTGCTCAGTGCTGCTCTCGACCATGCCCCGGGCAAATCGCCGGGCGTTGTCCGGAGACCACAGAGGCGAAGAATCACCGGAGGTGATGCGAAGCAACGCCGACGGCGACAGTGGGTCTTCGGAAGCCCCATTGACGGCCTGGCTCAACCCCCGGTCCAGGGCCTGCGGCCATTGGGCCTCTCCGTCGCGGTCGGAGACGTCCACGATTCTGTGGGGCTCCATGGAACGCAGCAATCGGGCCACCTGGAATTTGGCGTCCTGCCAGTCGAAAAATCGCACTTCTGCGGCCCATCGCCGCGGCGGTGGGCCCGATTGATCGATCATCTGAGCAAGCCCCACTTCACCTCGCCGCGCCGTGGCCGGGTCCTCTGACAGGGCCAGCCCCCACAAGACTGCCGCTCCGTCGACGTCGCCGTACCAGCCCAGAAGCCCGGCCGCCCAGGTGCCGATTCGATCCTGGCGCTCCCTGGCGAGCTCCGTGAGCAGTGGTCGAAACACCTCTCCCTGGCCGTCGAATACGGTGCGGCCCACGACGCTCAACAACAGCGCCGCTTCCCGGCGGTCCATCGCCGCGTCTTCGACCAGCCTCTCCAACCAGGCTCGCCCCACCTCGACTTCGTCGGCCCCCTGTAACGACCACAGGCCAAAGAGCGCCAACTGGGATTCCCATCCCTCAGGGCTCTGCTCGACGATGTCGACCAATGCCTGGCGAGCTGTCGATGAATCGATATGGCCCAGGGCCCAGATCGCCAACTGGCGCAGCGTCGCCGAGCCCTGCTCGCTGAGCTCCATCAGGGGCTCGACAAAGCGCTCATCGCCGAGCCTGGCGGCGACGACGATCGCCATCGGCCGCAGTCGCTCGTCTTCCTGGCCGAGCATTCGCTTTACCTGGCTCGAGGCCAGATCGACCTCCATCTCTGCCACCATGCGAAGGGCGCGCATTCGCGCCCCTCTGCTATCACTTCGAAGCTGCTCCACCAGCATCGACGCCGAGCGACCTCCCAACTCGTAGAGCCGCGTCTGCGATTCCTCTCGGGCCGTCGCCGTGCCGTGATAGGCGCGAAGCATCAGGGGGCCGGCGATCAGGTCGTAGAGATCGAACATCAACTCCGCGTGGGCCTGGCGCAGGGGCAGCCGAAAGGCCAGCGGCGCCCATCGGGTCTCCAGGGCGTCCAGGCGTCCGTGGCGCCGTGCCAGTCGGAGCATGGCCGCGCCGGCGTCGCGCACCAGATGATCTTCGCTGGCGTTTTCCACGACCTCCATCAAAATCTGTTCTGCCTCGCTCAGCCGCCCCAGGGCGACCAGGACTTCACCCAATTTGAGGCGCACGTCAAAGGCGCGGGGATCGATATCGGCGGCCGTACTATAGTGGCGCGCCGCCCCTTCCAGATCGCCGACGTGGCGATAGACGTCGCCCAGCCTGGTCTGTCCACGGGCGTCGTCGGGGTTGGCGTCGAGAAATTGGAGGGCGTAGCTCACGGCCGCGTCGTCGGCCCGGGCCTCCATGGCGTGATCCGACTTTCGCTGAAGCAACTCACCGCGCATCTGCGGGTCGTGCTCGCTCAACTCCTCGAGCACGGCGATGGCCTCGTCGAAGCGCTCGGAGCGCACATAGGCCTGCTCCAACAACAACAGCACCGTGGTCCGATCCTGATGGCCCAGATCGTCGCTATCCTTGAGGGCGATCAAGATCTGCTCGGCCTCGTTGATCTCGCGCAATCGGATATGGGCCTCGGCCAGGAAAAACCCGGCCTCCACGGCCTCCTGGGCCTCTTCTTGCTCGAAGGCGTCGGACCAGCGCATGATCTGGGCCCGCAATTGTTGCTGGCGCTCGTATAGCTGAACGATCCGTGAGCGGGCCTCACGCTGTTGCCGTGAATTCTCGGTGATCTCGAGCAACTCCTGCCAGCGCTGCAGGGCGTCGTCCCACCGTCTGGCCCGCTCCAGGGCCCGGGCCATCGATCGGAGGAGCCGTTCATCGTCGGGGTGGTCCTCGATGAGTCGCTCGAAGACAGAGATTCCCTCGGCCATGATGCCCCGCTCCACGAGCAATTCGGCCATGCGGCGGCTGCCCTCGCGCTGCCCCAGAGTGGACTCGGGAAGAGTGCGCCAGATCTCGAGGGCCCGACTGCGATTTCCTCGATCGAAATAATAATCGCCGACGTCGATGATCACCGCCGAATCGTCTCCCTCTCGCGACAAAACGCGCTCGTAGGCCCGCTCGGCTTCGTCGTCGAAATTCCACCGCCCGTAATGCTCGGCCAGCTCCAGGACCACGTAGGATTCGTTCCAGAAGCGTCGGCGCAGCTCCTCGAGGACCGATTCGGCCTGATCCCGATCGCCGAGACGCATATAATAGCGGGCCAGCTCCAGCCCGTAGCGATGGGATCGGGGCGCGGCGCGCATCAGATCTCGGTAGGCGCCGGGGATCTCGTCGTCTCGTCCCAGGCGCTCCAGAAGGGAGACGATCTTCTCCCGGGGCTCCACCGCCGTTCGGCTTCGCCGGGCCAGCCGTTGATAGAGTTCCAGCGCATCTTCCAGGCGCCCCATCTCGGTGTAGATGTCGGCCACGGCCATCTGCTGGGCCGAATCACCACGGCGCCACTGCTGCCCGTAGGTGTCGACGAATTCCTCGAGCCTTCCGGACTGGCGAAAGATATCGACCAGCTTGCCCCGCACTTCCCGGGCCAGCCAGCTATCGGATTGGACCATGGACAACGTGGACTCGTAGGTCTCGATGGCGGCGTCCCAATCGCCCTGTAATTCGTAGACCTCGGCCTTGTCGGCCATCATGGTGGCCCGCCGCCGCGGATCGCCGGAGACCATGCGCAGCAGCACCTCGTATTGCTCCAGGGCCTCGTCGAGCTGGCGATATTGGACCAGCAGGCGCACGTATTCCATGCGCACGAACTCATCGCGGGGCAGCTCCGACAGGAGGCGATCGAAGAATTCCTTACCCCGCTCGAATTCACGCTGAGAGAAGGAGAGCTCCCCGAGTTCCTGGAGAAGCTCCTGGCGGCGCTCCCGGCTGCTCTCTCGCTCCAGGGCCTCCTCGAAATCGGCCATCGCCTTTCGGCGCTCTCCGGTGAGCAGGTAGATCGTGCCCCGGCTCATCCAGGTCAGGGAATTATGGGCCGCCAGCTCCACGGCCCGATCGTAATGCTCATAGGCATCTTCATAATCGCCGCGAGCCTTTAAGAGATGCCCCAGGATGAGCCGCATATTGACCGAATCGGGGGAGCTCTCCACGCGCCCCCGATAATGGTTGATCAATCCGTCCAGGCCGGCGCCACGACCGACGTGACCGAGCAATCGCTCCAGGGCCATGCCCTCCACGGGATTTTCCTCGAGCATCTCGCGATAGCGCTCGATGACCCGGCGCTGTCGGTCGTCATCGGCCTCGACCTGCCAATCGTCGGCGTGGGCCTGGCCGACCATCGCCGTCGACACCAGGACCGTCGACACCAGCACCGTCGTGCAGACCACCAACGCCCAGACCACCGCCGCGAGCCCTGCCGCGCTCATCGATCGACGTCCTCTCCACAGCCACTTCGCCGGCGATGCCCTCATCTCTTCCTCACTCATTGGCTTCATTGGCTTCATTGGCTCCGGCGCCGCCTCGCGGACCGCGCTCCACGTCAACTGGATAGCGCTGCTCTTTCATAAATCTCTCGATCGCCTTCGCCGCCTCTTCCACCGCCCCTTTCAGCCCCCGCCCGCTGAGGACGGCCTCCTCCTCACCGGATTCCAGGCGCAGGAGCAGCTCGCTTTTGGCAGGCCAGGATCGACTCTGAACCACCAGGGCCTCCACCTCGCGCAGATCGGCCTCTCCCTGACCGACCGACCCGAATAGGCCCCTCACATCAGCGATGACCGCCCGCTGACCGGCGTCAAAGGTCCAGGTCTCGTGTCTCAAAAAGCGCACGATGGCCACCAAAAACGCCACCAGCAGCGCCAGGGCGAGGAGGCTGAGCCAGAATAAGCCGGCCACGGGCTCCTCTTCGGCGAAACGAAAAATATAATCGACGGCGAAAAAAATCACCAACCCACCATAGGCCAGCGGCAGGGTCACCAGGGCCAGATGCAATGCCGCCGCGATGCGTCCCAACATAGTCGGCCGAATGGTCAACCCCTGCTCATCTTGCTCAATTGCGATCTGTTTACTCATGCATTCTTCCCACTTTTGGGCTCACTTCACTGGTAACGCCCAGGGGCGCCGGCCTTAATCCCCGAGGTACTCTAAGAAACTCTACAACCTCTGCCCTTAATCTAGGCTTCATTTCATAGTATGAACAAGGGGACTATCCGACCCCCCTCTCAGTACCGGCCCCTTATGGGCGTATCGTTTAAAAAGAATAAAGTGAAGGTCTTGCCCTACCGGATCACCATCTGGTCGGTCATTGTGCTCATTTTCTTGTTCTACTCCATCCAAAATCACCCCATGACCCTCGACGACAGCCTCCGGCTGTCCGAGGGCGTGGAGATCACCCGCGACGGCGACGCCGACGTACTCATCGTACTGGACTACGAGGCCATCCGCGATAGCGGCCCCACCTTCTCGGAGCGCGATTTCAGCGCCGCCTGGATAAACCTCGTCCAACGAGAGCTGGGCCCGGTGGCGGTGGCCACGCCGGAGACGTTGACCCCGCGCCGGATCAACACCTCGCGAATCCTGGTCCTCACCTCCAGCGTCAGTGCCGAGATGCCCCAGGCCCTTCTGGAGCGGGCTCGCCAGCACGCCCTCGACGGGGGATTGGTCGTGGTGGAGCGCCCCGATGGCGAGGCGAGGCGGCTCTTTTCGGCCGACGGCGCCGCCGGTCCCCGACAGGGCCGAAAGATCACACATGCCAGGGGGATGGTCGAACCATTCTCGGACGAGCTGGAGCAGATGCCCCTCTTCGTCGATTATGTGGGCTCCACCGCTCCCCGCGACGGGGCCACGACCCTGCTCGCTATTGACGGGGCTCCGGCGATCTACGCCACTCCCTTCGGCGACGGCTATGTGGTGACCGTCGACTTCGACCTGTCCCGCCAGCTCGTGGCCCTCCAGCAGGGCCTGCCGGCCGAGGATTTTACCCTCCCCCGTGGGCGCCAGACCTCGTCGGCTGCGGTTCGCACCGCCGATCTGGTGGCCCATCAGGATCTGCTCGGCGCCGACGCTCCTTATGCCGATCTTCTGGGGCGATTTATCGTCTACGGCATCTTCATGCGCTACGCCGCCGTGCCCGGCTTCTGGATCTATCCCGATGCAGCCGACGGGGCCGTGATCTTCATCCACGAGGACTCCACCCTCGGCGACGGAGGAGCGTGGAAGCTCGACTACGAGCGTCAGCAGGGCGCCCGCTCCACCCTTTATACCACCATGGACGCCGGCCTGAGCCCGGAGGGCTCCGAAGCGATCGGCCTCAAAGGCGGCCAGCTCGGCTTTGCCTGGCATTACGGTGATATCTCGAACACTCTCTTCGAACCGGTCGGCTTTTTTGGATATTATCCATTTCGCCGCCCCCTGGGCCTTCGAGACCAACTCGACGCCCTTCGCGACGGCGCCGATCTGGAGACCCTGCGCACCTCCCGGACCGTCGACGGACAGTGGTCGCAGCAATGGTCGGCCCCCCTGGCGGCCCTGGCCAATGCGGGAATGCGCACCGACACCAGCTACGAGGTCCCCACTCATCGGGGCTACGCCTTCGGCACGGGCCTTCCCTTCCTGGCGATGACCGAGGAGGGCATCCCGCTGAGCATCCGCCAATACCCGGTGATCGTACCTGACGACGCAAAAGAGGGGCCGCCGTTGGCCGAAATCCTGGAGCGCAGCGCTCAGGGCCACCACCAATTGGTGACCATTTCCAGCAAGCCCTCCCGCTATGGCGACTACCCCGATCTGGATCACTTCGAGGAATGGCTGGAAACCTTCGACCAGGCCCGTGAACAGGGCCACCTGATGCTCAATATCGAGCACTTCGAGGCCTATCAGCGCATGCGCCGCGCCGGCTCCATACGAAGTCGCCTCGATCGGCACACCTCCCTGCCCGAGGGACTTCGCAGCGCCGATACGGCGCCGGACCACCGAGCCGCCCTGGTGCGGATCACCGCCGAGGTACATCAGCGAAATATCTACCTCATCGTCCCCGCTTATATCGGCGGCGCCTCCTTTTTCGGAGCTATCAGTGGCCAGGAACGAGTGGGAGACGATATCGTCACCCACGAAGTGGACACCGAAGAGGCGTCAATGATGGGCTTTCCCATCCGGCGGTTTCGGCTGGAGCAGGGATTCAATCAATTCGAATTTTATTACCGCTGAGGACCATCGTCGATGGCTCGAAGTCAACTGCTGTGGAATCACCTGCGATGGGATCTGCTGGCCCTGATCATTTTGGGCCTGCTGGTCTTTGCCTATTCCACTGTCCAGTCGCCGCGATTTCAGCCCTCAGACTCGCCGATGACCCAGGGCTCCAAGCCCCCGGATCGCACCGAGGGTGATCTGCTCCTGGTCCTGCCCGACGCCCCGGCGGCGCAGGCGACGAATTTCGACAACCTCGATTGTAGCTTCGCCTGGGTCAACGCCCTGGGTCATCATTTCGGCACCTTCGCAAGCGCCCCGGCCAATTCGGTGACCCCTCAGCTTCTGGCGGGCCATTCCGTGGCCATCGTCCCCTCCCGGGTGGCCTCGGAGCTGTCTTCGGTGGTCCGCGAAGATCTGGAGACCTTCGTGCGCCAGGGAGGGGTCTTGATCGTCGAGACGCCCCGACAGGGCTGGGATCGCATCACCGGGATGTCCACCGTTGGCGAGGTCGACCAGGCGACGCTGATCACCTCCGTCGACGGCGTCCACCGGGAGATGATCGACGCCACCGACGAAGAGCCCCACCATCCCCTCTTCGACGTCCCCCTGTCGGGGCGAATTCTACCGGCCAGCGGACTCGACGCCGACGGCGGCTCCTCCACGGAGGTGGCCTTCGAGGTCGACGAGCGCCCGGGGTTGGTCATCCGCCCCCTCGAAGAGGGCTATGTCTACTCACTGCTCTTTGACTTTGCCTGCTCTCTGACCGCCATGTACCAGGGCAAGCCCACTCAGGAGCTGTCCTTTGGGCCTCCCGATCGCGAGCCCTGGCTGCCCACTTCTCACCGGGTGGCCGATGAGCGCCTGTTGGCCACGGACGTCCCCTATGCAGAGGTGCTCCAACGAGCGCTCTTTGAGCGCCTGACCACTGCCCGCCCCGTCGCGCGGCTGTGGCCCTTCCCCGGCGACGCCCGGGGGGCGGCGATGAGCCACCACCCGGCGAACTCCTCGCCACGAGCGGCCTTTGCCTACGCCGACCGGGCTCGCAAGCAGGAGGCGCGATCGACCCTCTTTGCCACCGCCGACAACTGGTCGAGCCACCACCACAGCCTGGCCAACGAAATCGGCGCCGACGTGGGTATGATCTGGGTCCTGGGCCAGAAGCGAAACCCCATCACCGAAGGAGTGGGCCCCGGCGCCTTCGAACCGATCGCAAGAGAGGTCACGCTCCCCGATCAGCGGGCTCTGTTCGAGATGGCAGGAGGGGGCCGTTCGACCACCCTGGTGCGCACTGAGGAAACTCTGTGGCAGACCGATTGGGCCACCACCTTTCGCACCCTCGCCGGCGCCGGCCTTCGGGTGGACACCAGCTTCGGCCCCTCCGAGCCCTCCCAATTCGGCTACCTCTTCGGCACGGCCATGCCCTTTTATCCCCTCGACGAGCTGGGGCTTCCCCTGCCCCTTCTGGAGGCGCCCTTCGTGCTCGACGGGTCCGGGCTAACCCGCGCCCGGCTGCGCCAGCTATTTGAGTCCAGCGCCGCCGGATTCCACCAGCCCCTGGCGTTGAATTTGAGCGCCGAAGCGATGGTGGAAGCCCCCTCGGCGGAGATGTTGCTGGGCTATCGCCAATTCCACGAGATGGCCGCCGAATACGATCATTGGCTGACCACCGTCCAGGATTACGTCGACTTTTTGGCCGCCCGCCGCCGCGCCGTGCTCACCAGTCAGTGGTCGCCCACCGACGGGCGGCTCACGGTGTCGGTCAACCTGTTGGGGATTCGCCTGCCGGGCAGCGAGGACGGGGCCGTACCGAGCGTGGCCGTGCCCGCCGAATTTCGCGGCGGCGCTGTAGCCCGAGTTAAAATAGACGACGAGCGCCTCTTGCCCAACGCCCTGTCCACCAGCGGCGACGGCCGGGAGCTGCTCATCGAGCTGCCCGCCGGCCGCCACGTCATCTCCGTCTTTTACCACTCGCCACCGGAACCGGAATCGGAATCCGAGGGAGAATCCGACGAGGGATCGTAATATTCGAGCTCCTCATCGGTGGGCTCGCGATAGGGCTGATCCGGCGCCGTCTCGCGCAGACTCTCGACCTGCTGGCGCCCCTCGGCGGTCACGTAGACCGCGCCCCACCACAAAAAGGCCAGATAGCCCAGCACCGTATTGAGCACCCAGGTGCTGATATAGCCGCCGGTGGCGCTGGCCATGGCCCCCGTAAAGAGTTCCACCGCCACCCCCATGGTGCATGCCATAATGGACACGGCCACCACTGCCACCACCAGAGCGGTGAGCAGCAGCACCCATTCCCGGCTGGCCCATTGCGCCGACGTGCGAAGGGCTTCGCCGACGGGCAGCTTCCTCGCCGCCACCAGATAGGGAGCGAAGGCCAAAAAGAAGAGCGCTACCACCCCGGGGAAGATACAGAGCACCATCCCGATGCTCACGAGGGCTCCCACCACGAGGGTGATACCCAACGAAGGGGCCAGCCGCTCCATCATCGACCGGGCCACTGCACCGGCGCTGCCCACGGCACCGGGCCCCTGGAAGACGAGATCGCGCAATGTATTCAGAAGGGCCACCCGAAGGGTCAAGATCGCGATGACCTGCACAAAGGCGATGAGCTGCACCAGCCAGCCCGCCCCCATACCTGGCTCAAAGGCCCCGGTGGCGACCACCACGCCGATGGTGATCGCCACGAACCCAAGGTCCACGGCGGCGATCCCCAGCCAGGGCACCAGCAGTGTGGACACCCCGTCGCGTAGGAGCTTGATAAAATTGCGAAATAGCGCGTCCAAAGGTGCGCTCTGCGGTTGTGTCGATGTCTGTGCCAAGCCAGCCCCCTTGCGTACAACCTGTCCCGATGGTAATCGGCTTTTCGTTTTTCCCTACCATGCCCCCGTAGCCCAATTGGTAGAGGCAGCGGACTTAAAATCTGT
>SLJM01000429.1 GCA_007135085.1 Myxococcales bacterium | reverse complement strand
CCATTGCCCATCTCCCGAGCCAGAGCGAGCAGGTCGGCCTGGCGACAGCCCGCCAATTCGGCGCCGGCGATGGCGACATAACCGCCGGCGATGCGGTCGTCGCAGATGAGGAGGCGAGTGCGGCGAAGGGAGATCTCCGACGATCGGCGACCGATCCAGCGTCGGAGTACGTCGTCGACGTCGTTGCCCCGCAGAAAGATATCGTAGAATTGCCGATCGGCGGCGCGCACCCAGGGCACGATGGAGTCAATATGGTGTTCGGCCTGCGGGGTCTTGTGGCCCCAGACGATTTGGGTGTGATCGAGATGACGATTCATATGATTCCTCCAGATTCGATTTATTGAACACGGTCACAGATGTGGTGACGTGAAATCAGTTTGCTTGTTTCTCTACTGCGTTCGCCGTCAGGGATGACGCGAGGAGCGCTGTCCGTCGGCGGATCGGCTCGCCAGGAGAGCTACCGGATCGCGTCGCAATAGCTCGGTGGCGGTGACTACGAAGTCGCGGCCCCTGCAGGACTCGATGACGCCGCTGCCCAGCTCGGCCACGTTTAGCTCCTCCTGGTTCTGCAGGGCTTTTCGAAGGGGCTTCAAACAGAGCGTGGGCTCGCGCCCGTCCTGGCCGGCGTAGGTGTGGTAGCTGCGAAGGCTCTCTTCGCCGCCGTCGATATAGGGCCCGCGGCAGATCATCCATCGCCGGTAGGGCACGCCCACCGCCTCTTCGGCCCATCGGACCATGCATGACGACTCGACGGTGCAGCCGAACATCAATAGGTGAGCGTCGTAGTCGATGAGGGCGTCGAAGGGACCGCCGCGGCCAAAGGCGCTGGGTGTGTCGCGAGAGGTGATCGCCTCCGCCAGGGGGCCCTCGGCGGTCAGGGAGTGCAGGGCGTGTGGGGAGCGATGAGATCGGGGCAGCAGGCGGATATATTCGGCGAAGCTGCCCATGCCGGTGGCCGGTGTGAATTGGCGATCGAAGGGCTCGCCGCGGGCAAAAGCCTGATGGAAAGTGGGCACCACGATCGTGCCCTGGGGGCCGATGAGACGACGCAGCGCCGAGTAGAGCCGCGATGAGATCTCGGCCAGGGGCGTCCCCTCGATGCGGCCCGGGGCGTAGAGGGCGGTGTGCACCAGAACGAGGCTGCCCGCTCCAAGACCAGTGGAGCCCAGAGCGCACCTTAGAGCCTGTCGTGAGTAATTTTGCACGATCTAGTCCTCCCGTGATTGGAGCAGCTGTTGCATGGCGTTTCGGTCGAGCTTGTCCCGGCCGTTGCGGGGCAATTTGGCGACGACGACGATCCGATCCGGGACCAGGGCCGGCGGCAGGTGGCGGCGGCAGCCGGCCAGAATGGAGGCGGTGTCGACCTGGTCGGGCTCGTCGGATTCGACCAGGCCCACCAGGCCGCCCACCGTATTGGTGTCGGTCGGGTAGGGCACGGCGGCCGCCAGGGGATGGCCGCAGGCCTGGCGCAGGGCGGCGTCGATCTCGGTCAGATCGACGTGATGTCCCCGCACTTTGATCCGCTCGTCGAGGCGGCCCAGAAAGTGGAGGCAGCCGAAGGGATCGATCTCGACGTGGTCCCCGGTTTTGAACCAGGTCCTGCCGTCGCGCTCCACGAAGGGGCCGTCGTCGGCCCGGGGCGCCGGTTGGTGATAGCCTTTGACGACCTGAGGGCCGGACAGCCACAGCTCCCCCCGGCCTGCTTCGTGGATCTGGCGTCCCTGATCGTCGACGACCAGGGCCCGCTGATCGTCAAAGGGCCGCCCCAGGGGCACGATACTGCGATTCTGGGAGCCCACGACGGTCGTCTCGTCGACGGGAAAGGCGGTGACCGCCACGGTGGCCTCCGTGGGGCCGTAGAGGTTGATCACCTTCGATTGCGGCGCGGCCTGGGACCAGGCACGGGCCACCGACCGGGGCAGGGGCTCGCCACAGAAGAGGCTGTGGCGAAGGGTGGAAAAGCGGCCCGGACGAAGCTCGCCGAGTCGCTCCATGGTCATCGCCACGGAGGGGATGGAGAACCATCGGGTCAGGCGCTGTTCGTTGATAAATCTGGCCGGATCGGCGCGCCGTGCCACCGGCCAGGGCACCAATGTGGCCCCCGCCGACCAGGTGGTCATGAGATCGTGGAGTGAGAGATCGAAGGTCAGCGGGAAGGTGTGGGAGCACCGATCGTCGGGGCGAAGCTCTATCTGGCGGTGGGCGTTGGCCAGATAGGCCGCCAGGTTGGCCTGAGAGACCACCACCCCTCGGGGGTGGCCGGTGGTGCCCGACGTATAGAGCAGACAGGCCGGGCCGGCCTCGTCGAGTCGGGGCACGGGCAATGCCTGGCGGTGGGAGGCCACCTGTTGTCGGTCCACAAATCGATGGCGCTCGTGGCGGGCGGCCAGTCCGTCGAGGCCCTCGCTTTCGGGGGCGATGATGGTCAGGGGCCGGCCGACCTGGTCGAGAATGGCGCTCAGCCTGTCCAGCCCCTCGTCGCCTACCACCAGGGTGTCGAGGCCGGCGTGGCGGATTCGCTCAAATAACCAGGCCGGCGGGTGGTGCGGATCGAGGGGAACGAAGCCCCGGCGGTTGGCCAGGATGGCCAGCACCCCCTGGTAGGCCGTGGCGCTTTCGCCGGCCAATAGCCCCACCAGATCGCCTCGCGATCGTGGGGCATGGCTCAGGGCGCCGCAGATCCGGGCCGCCTCGGCGGCCAATGCCTCATAGGTAAAGCGCCGGTCACCCAGATCGAGCGCGATCCTCTGTGGATATTGTCGCAGGGCACTCGCAAATCCATCGAGCAGCGATTCCATAGGTTCCCCCCCGGGTTAGCTGATGGGTCTAGATTCAGAAGATGTACACCACCACGGCTTTCGTCGAGAAACGAAAGCAATTGGTGTGGTAAATTCCCCCCCAATCAGGTCGGCAGCAAGCGCCTATGGTCAGTTGATCTCGGAGTAGGGGCTGGGCTCGCCGAAGATGGCCCGCTCCGTATAGGTGGCGTATTCGTCGGTGTCTTTGATGGGCTTCATCAACGCCTCGTAGTCGGCGTTGGTGAATTCGTCCTGGAGGAGCTTTTTGAGCTGACCGCCGTCGGCGGGACCGGCGACGGCGAAAAAGTCGACCAGGATGCGGGCGGCGGCTCGTTCGCCTCGCTCCTGGCGGCGCTCCAGATAATGGGCGACGATCTTCTCCGGCGGCAGCTTGGGATCGACGGCAGGGCCAGCTTCTTCGGCCGGCAGAGGCGCGTCTTCGGCGGCCGGTTTTTTGGGGGCCTTCTTTTCTTCGGTTGTTGCAGGAGCTGAAGCGCTGGTTGACGCAGCCTCGTCTGCGGCCTGGGCAGGAGCTTCTTTGGCCCCCAGTCCCCGTTGCAGAAGTTCGACGGCCATCTCCGAGTAAGTGATGCCCCGCTCGTTGGCCATCTCTTTGACGGTCTCGATGAGCGTCACACCTTCTTTACCGCGGGCCCTGACTACCAATTGCGCCTTATAGGACATGAACAGTCTCCCGAGTTTCTCAAAAAAATCACTGCATTGACTGGGATTAACCTCCCCACATAACTGCCACGGAATGGCCGGTTTCGCAACCGAATCATTCTCATTGCTCGTTGATATAACTCTCCAGGGCCTGTCGCACCCAGACCATCTCTGCTTTGAGGGCGCCCAGGGTTTCGTCGGCGTCGTCGAGGGAGCCCTCGCGGCCCATGCGCTCCAGGGTTTTGGCGGTGGTCACGGCGCTGTCGGCGCCGAAGACCTCGGTGGAGCCCTTGATGTCATGAGCGGCGCGAAACAGGGCATCGGCGTCGTGGTCGTTGACCGCCTCTTCGATGCGGGCCAGCCAGGCCGGGCTTTCGTCGAGGAAGATCTGTGCCAGCTCGCGGAGCATGACCTCGTCGCCTGCTACTCGGCTGCGGGCGCGGTCCAGATCGAGGACTTGCTGGTCTGATTTATCAGTGGAATTCATGAGGTGACTCCTTTGGGGTTGTGGTCTTGGTCGTCACTGCTACCAATTTCTTCGACCAGGGAATAGAGGCTGTCCGGTGTGATGGGCTTGGGTAAATAGTGATTCATGCCGGCGGCCAGAATTTTCTCCCGGTCGCCCTCCATGGCGTGGGCCGTCAGGGCGACGATGGGCATCGGTGGCAGATCCTGTTCCTCCTCGCGGCGGCGGATATGCTCGGTGGCCTCGTAACCGTCCATCTGGGGCATCTGGATATCCATGAGGACCAGGTCGAAGTTGCGGTCTTCTTCGAGGCGTTGGACAGCTTTTTGGCCGTCTTCGCAGACCACGACCTGGTGGCCGCGGCGCTCCAATAATCCCTGGGCCACCTTCTGGTTGACCGGGTTATCCTCGGCCAGCAGGATGCGCAGCGGCTCGGCGGTCTCGACCACGTCCGAGGGTTCGACCAGCCCCCCCTGTGGCTGGTCGACCTGGAGGGCATCGCTCAGCGCCTCCAGAAGAGAAGAGGGACGCACCGGTTTTAGAAGCTGATGGCTAATGCCGAGCTCGTCCATCTCCGATTTGCTGAGGACGATGCCGCCGGAGGACAACAGCAGCCGCGGCGTCTGCCGGGCAAAGGGGCTGTCCAGGATTCGACGGGCCAGTTCGACGCCGTCCATGCCAGGCATCTCCACGTCGAGCAAGATGGCCTCGAAATTGGGTTGTTCCTCGTCGCCCTCGACCTCTTCGATGAGTTTCAGGGCGGCCTCGCCGGTGTCGATGACCCGGGGCTTCATCCCCCAATTGGAGAGCATGACCTCGTAGAGGCGCCGGTTGGTGGCGTTGTCGTCGACGACGAGCACCGGCAGGTCCTGCAATTCTTCGATGCGCTCCGGTTGTCTGGCGGTCTGTTCTTTGCCGATGCGAAAGCGGGCGGTGAAGTGAAAGGTGCTTCCCCGACCGACTTCGCTGTCCACCCAGATGGTCCCCCCCATCAGCTTGACCAGTTGAGTGGCGATGGTCAGCCCCAGGCCGGTGCCGCCGTGGCGGCGGGTGGTGGAGGTATCGGCCTGGCGAAATGCCTCGAAGATCAGGCCCTGTTTCTCCTCGGGGATTCCCTGGCCCGTATCTTCGACGGCAAAGTGGAGTACCACGTCGCGGGTCAGCATCTGGTCTACGTTGACCTGGACCGAGACCTGACCGACGTCGGTAAATCGGATCGCGTTGCCCACCAGATTGATGAGGACCTGGCGCAACCGATCGGGGTCGCCGACGATGTTGAAGGTGATGGCCTTGTCGATGTGATAGACGAGATCGATATTCTTGTCGGCCGCCCGACTGGCCATAGTCTGCAGGGTCTCGCTGACGGCGTCGCCCAGGTTGAACTCCCGATGATTGAGCTGGAGGCGCCGGGCCTCGATCTTGGAGAAGTCGAGGATATCGTTGATCAGTTGGAGTAGGCCTCGCGCCGAATCTTCGGCGAGGCGAACGTATTCGCGCTGGTTTTGATCGAGATCGGTGGCCGCCAATAGATCGAGCATGCCCATGACGCCATTCATGGGGGTTCGGATCTCGTGGCTCATATTGGCCAGAAATTCGCTCTTTGCCCGGGTCGCTTCTTCGGCTTCTTCGCGAGCCTCGCTCAGCTCGGAGGTCCTGGCGGTGACCAATTGCTGGATCCGGTCGGCACGGCCCACCACGGAGTAGATATAGATCGTCAAGATGGCGGTGCCCAAAAAGCCGATGATCAGCATCGCCAGGGGCACCTGAGAGCGACGATGCTCGAGATAGCTGGGAGTGGAGACCACGTAGGCCATCCAATCGTCGCCGTTGACCGAAAGTGGCTCTCGGTGAAAGAGCTGGCCCGCGGCGGCCACCTCGTCGGGGTGCCACTGACCGACGGAGTCGGGCTGGAGATAGGCGTGGATCGGTGGGCTGGGCTCACCGGCGTCCTCCTCGACGATATACATGTCGAGCTGGGCCAGGGGAAAGAACTCTCGCAACAGATCCGGGTCCGCCGTCGGGGAGACGGTGATGATATAGCCCTCGAGGCCGGCCCGGCGCTCCTCGACGCTGGGAGGGCGCATCGATTCTGCATAGACGGGAGCGATGACCGCAAAATATCGCTGCTCGCCCAATTCACCGGGCTCGTCGGCGAGGGTGACAAAGCGAAGCTCGGTCAGGGGGCCGATGATGGCCGGTTCGCCGCGGTCGCGCACATCCTCCATGGTCTGCATCGTGATGGAATTGCTCCCCCAATCAAAACCGATATTCCACTCCATTGGGCCCCGGGAGACCAGAAAATAGGAGGGGAAATACTCGTCGCGAGGCCGCGCCGTACGCCATTGGCCCTCCTCGTCGATTTCGATGATCTCATAGGGCGCGGCCAGCTCGGCGCGGCCCTGCCTTTCATGGGGGCCGCGCTCCTCGGCGGACACTCTGGGGGCCCAGTGGGCGGAGTCGATTCGGGGGTGGGTGAAGACGAAGTTTTCGACGAAATGGCGAAATTCATCGCGGCTTTTGTATTCTGCGCCGGCGGAATAGGCCATCAGAGCGCGAGCGATATCGAGGTGCTGGTCTATCTCTCGTTGGAAAAGACTTGTCAGGACCTCGGCGTCGCGTTCGAATTGGGCGGTGTGCAGGGCCTGCTCGGTGGCGTCGAGGCGGCTCCAGCTGATGATAGTCAGAGCAGAGCCCACCAGGGCCACGGCCAGCGCGGTCCACCATCGCATGGCGCGTCTGTTGAGCTTTGGATCATCGCTGGCCATTGGCCTTGCCCATGGCGGAAAAAGGGTAGGGGTCAGGGAAAGAGACCCCGTTTTAGTTTGGCCTTGGTGACCCGTTCGATTCCCTGGATAAGCGAGGCCGTGCGAAGATCGAGGTCATCTCGGTCGGCCCGATGGAGAACCTCGTGAAAGGCGCGGGTCATGATCTTGCGCAGCCGGCTGTTGATCTCGTCTAAGGTCCACATATAGTTCTGAGTGCCCTGGACCCATTCGAAATAAGAGACGGTCACGCCCCCGGCGTTGGCCAGGATGTCGGGGACGACGAAGATGTCGCGCTCGTTGAGGATCTCGTCGGCCTCGGTGGTGGTGGGGCCGTTGGCCCCTTCGGCGAGGATTTTACATTGGATGCGGTCGGCATTGCCGGCGGTGATCTGGTTCTCGATGGCCGCCGGGACCAGAATATCACAGGATAATTCGAGGAGCTCCGAGTTGGAGATGCGGTCGCATTCGCTATAGCCCTCGAGGGAGCCGTTTTCGGCGGTGTATTGGCGAAGCTCTTCGATGTCGAAGCCCTTATCGTTATAGAGTCCGCCGGAGACGTCGCTGATGCCGATGATGGTGGTGTCCAGTTCCTCCAAAAAGTGGGCGGCGTGGCTGCCCACGTTACCGAAGCCCTGGATGACGGCCGTGCTCTTCGACAGATCCATACCCAGGTGCTTGGCCGCCTCTTCGACCATAAAGATCACCCCCTGGCCGGTGGCCTCTTTTCGGCCCACCGAGCCGCCGAGGACCACGGGCTTGCCGGTGACCACCTCGGGTACGGTGTGGCCCACCTGCTCGCTATAGGTGTCCATCATCCAGGCCATGACCTGCGCATTGGTGCCCAGGTCGGGGGCCGGGATATCCTTGTCGGGGCCGATAATATGGATGATCTCCGACGTATAGCGCCGGGTCAGGCGCTGCAATTCCTGGCGCGACAGGCCCCTGGGGTCGATCCGCACCCCGCCCTTGGCGCCCCCATAGGGAAGGCCCATCAGCGCACATTTCCAGGTCATCCACATCGCCAGAGCCGCCACCTCGCCGAGGCTGACCGAGGGATGATAGCGCACGCCCCCCTTGGTGGGGCCCATGGTCAGCACGTGCTGGACCCGGTAGCCGAAGACGGTCTCCACCTGGTCGTAGCCGTCGCGGCGAAAGGGCAGCGAGAGCACCTGGGTGCGCTGGGGAAAGAGCAGGCGCTGGCGGATATTATCATCAAGGCCCATGAACTGAGCGGCCTTCAAAAATTGCTGGTGAGCCACCCGAAACATCGGTGAGTCCCATTCCTCGCTTCGGGCCCACACCCGCTCCACGGCATAGCGCAGCGATCGGCTGAGCAGGGCAGCGGTGATCTGATTTTTGAGCAGATAATCCTGGGCGCCGTTTTCCACGGCCCGGGTGGCCAGGGCCATATCGTCGAGTCCGGTGAGCACCACCACCGGAATCTGCGGGGCGTTGGCCTTCCAGCGCAAAAAGGTGTCCAGTCCACGACTGTCGGGGAGCACCAGGTCTAAAAGGACGACGTCGAAGTCCTCCTCGGCGGCCCGATTCAACCCGGAGGTCAGAGACCCTTCCCAGGAGACGGGAAAGGCCGGGGTGGTCAGAGATTCCAGAAAACCACGCAGCATCCGCGCGTGGAGGGGGTTGTCCTCGATCAACAGGACGCGAATCACGGAGTCGGGCATGAGATCACCTCATAGCGGCTCAATCGGAAGCGGATACAAATGGTTTCCCTCGGTATCGCATGAAGTCCGCCGTCAAACAAGTCCGGGCGGCCGGTCTTCGGTTCGTCAGTGTGGCAGATGATAAACACCATCCGAGGTTTTTCTGGTAATTTGTCGCGGGGAGGGCAGATTCTATGCGACCAACCACTACCGATGGCCAGGAGATGACTGTGGAAGAAGAAAAGCTGGAGCGCCAGATCGTCGCCGAGGATTTCGAAGGCGATGACGACTACGAATTGGATCGGCCCAGCCGTCGTATCGCCAGGCTGATCTTTATCGTCGGTGGGCTGATCGTCATCGCCTTCTTGGTCCATTACTTCCTGGTGGAAGCGGGAGCCGGTTGATCAGGCCCGTCCGGTGGGGCGAGAGTCGTAGTTCTGCTCCGAGGTGGGCTCACCCATCATCTCCACCCACTCCGAACGCCATTGGGCGGCCTCGAAGGGTTTTCCGAAATAGGCGGTGTTGCGGGCGATTTTGTCATCTTTGAAGGTCAAGATCTCGCAGGCGTTGTAGATGCCGCCGTCGGGGTAATCGAGGAGCATCTCCAGGATTCCCGTATTGCCGCAGACCTGGATATTATAGCCCTTGATATTGGGGAGGTTCTGGAAGTTTTCGTAGACTTGCTGGAAGTTTTGTTTGCCCCGGATTCGCTCACCAGATTGAGGGTATTCCTCGATAAAGTCGTCGTGGAGCATATCGAGCAATCCGTCGACGTTATTGGTGTGGATGCATTGGACGAATTCTTCGAGTAGTTCTCGGGTTTTTTGCTCGTTCATTGGGAGTCTCCCTGATGTTGGAGGGAGTCTGCCCCGGAGGACAGACCAGACCTATGCCGAGTGGAAAAGCTCGTCACGCTCGGTGGGAGACAAAATGGAAGGTGGAGAAGCTCAGATCCGCAGGCGGGCCAAAAATTCGACGTTGCCCGCCGGGCCGTGGACCGGACAGTCCATGCCCTCGACGAAGTGAAAGCCAAGCTCCTGGGCGGAGGCGACCACTTCGTCGATGATCTCTTGTCGGAGCTCGTCGTCGCGGACCACGCCCCCTTTGCCCAGGCGGTCGCGGCCGGCCTCGAATTGGGGTTTGATCAACACGATGAGCTCGGCGTCGTCGCTCAAAAAACGCCGCGTCGGGGGAAGGACCAGCTCCAGGGAGATAAAGGAGCAGTCGATGACGGCCAGGTCACAGTCGTCGTCGACGGCCTCGTCGGGGAGGTGGCGGATATTCTGGCGCTCTAAGACCACGACGCGATCGTCGTTTCGCAGTTTCCAGGCCAGTTGGCCGTAGCCGACGTCGACGGCGTAGACCTTTTTGGCGCCCCGCTGGAGCAGACAATCCGTAAAGCCGCCGGTGGAGGCGCCGACGTCGATGGCGATCTTGTCCGTGGGATCGACGTCAAACTTATCCAGGGCGGCCTCGAGCTTCATTCCTCCCCGCGAGACATAGGGCATCTGTTCGCCGCGAAGTTCGATCTCGGCGTCGATGGGAATCTTGGTGCCCGCCTTATCCACCCGCTGATGGTCCACGAAGACGTCGCCGGCCATAATCCGGGCCTTGGCGCGCGTTCGCGAATCCACCAGCTCCCGGTCGACGAGCAGGCGGTCGATGCGTTCTTTTTTAGTCACAGCATGGCTCCCTGCGGTCGCCCGTAGTTAGTGGTTGGTAGTTAGTGGTTACGGGTTCGGAAATCGAGCTCTTTCGGATCCTCTCGAAGCATCTCAGGGCGTCGTTAACCACAAACCACAAACCACAAACCACCTGATCATTGCAGGGCGTCGTTAACCACAAACCACAAACCACAAGCCACCTGATCCGCTGATACCATCTCAGTGCCAAGAACCAAAAGCTACCCGTCGCTTCCCAACTTCCAACCGCCCTACTGAATCAGCCGTTCTAATTCTTCGTCATCGTAATCGTAGATATCGGCCAAAAAGTTGGCCCGGCCCTCGTCGTCGACGGTGACCGTATAATATTCGAGGAAGACTGGCACCTGGCGGTTCAGGAAGATGGGATGATAGTCCTCGTCGTCGAGGATACGCTGGATATTGACGTTCTGACCGTCCAATTCCAGCAGGGCCTCTGACAATTGAAGGGGGCGCTGCAGGCGGATGCAGCCGTGGCTGAAGCCGCGAATGGTGGAGCTGAACAGGCTTCGGCCCGGCGTGTCGTGGAGGTAGATATTGTCGTAGTTGGGGAAGATGATCTTGACGTCGCCCAGGGCGTTTTCCGGTCCCGGCAACATACGCACATATTCCCAGACGGCGTGCCCGGGGTGGACCACCTCATAGCCGTTTCGCTCATACCAGGAGGGGATATCGTCGCGATCGGTGCTCTCTACGTCGACCTCGCCGGTCTCCCAATCGAGATACGTAAATCGAGCGTGTAACGCCTCCAGAGCCTCCGGGTCGTCGCCGTCGACGGTGGCCTCGATCTGGCGCAATTTGGAGCTGTGGAAGAAGCGTCGCTGTTCGTGGCGCTCAGAGTCCTCGTTGTAGACGCGCTGGGTATAGGTCCAGTCATCAAAGGCGCGGTTCAGGCGCTCCTGGCGCTGTTTTTCCTCGAGCTCGGCCAGCTCCTCCTCGGTCAGCTCGGGCTCGGGGGGCTGTTCGGCCGGCTCGTCGGCCGGCTCGGCGGCTTGCTCCTCAGTCTGGCCTTCGACGGCGTCGTCGGCGGACTCTTCGTCCTGGACAGCGGCGGTCGTACTGCCGCCGCCACCGCGGCCGAGCATGGCCAGCGACGGCCCCGGTCGGGTGGGCTGAGCGGCAGCCGCGCTTTGATGTTCTTCGAGCAATTGCGCAAATTGAAGGGCGTATTTTCGCTCGATCGATTTTTTGACCTCCGGCAAGATCCGCACCGCCCGAATACGCTGGGTGACATTCCAATAGGGGTTGAAGATGACCCGGTCGATATAGGCGGCCATCGGCGTGGGGGTGCGGTTGGAGTGCTCCTCCTCATCGGTCAGGGGATTTACGGACAACTCGTTGTCGCCGACGATGGTGGCGAAGCGCTTGATCCGCTCCTGCTCCTTCCACATCTCGATCGTAAATTCCGGGATATTGACGAAGACGTATTGATCGAGCTCGTGCTGGACATTGGTCTCGCGCCAGCGCTCGATATTCAAAGCGATCTGTGCCAGCCGCCGCTCGGCGGGGATATTTAAGCTAAACCAGAAGACGCCGTGAGGCCGGCCCGTGACCTGGAGCTGATGGGTGGTCTGGTAGTCCTCGATGGCCGACCTGAGGTGTTCGTCGTAGGTATCGTCGATGTCGACGTCGTCGGGGAAATAGCCCTCGACGCGAAGCCGCTCTTTGAGCTCGGAGATAATGGGGTGGGATTGACCCTGGCGCAGGTTGTCCGTGCGCTCTACGACCTGCCAGCCCCCGTTGTCGACGATGTCGCGGTAGCGACGGTATTCGGCGACCAGGCCCGCATATTGGGGCTGCTGGGGCGGGATGGCGGCCAGCTCGTCCCGGGGAGCGTCGGCGTCGATGACGGCGGCGACGGTGTCGGCGATCTTCTGATGGAGGATCTCCGCTTCGTTTTTCTCGGCGATCTCCTCGGTCAGGTGGGCGGCGTCACGCCAGATCCGACCGGCCAAAAAGGCACCCCGTGCCGGATCGGGGCGACGCCCCGAATTTTCCACGTCGGGCTCGTTATAAAAATCCCAATGCCTGGGGTGGACGAAGATCTCCTTGATGCGAAAATGACGCTGCTCCCGCGCATATCGGGCCACCCCGGCGGCCAGCAGATACTCCACCTCGGCGGCGGCCTCGGCAATGGAGGCTCGCTTTTGTTGATAATCCTCCAGGGCGCTTCGCAGACGAGCGCCGAGATCGTCGTCGTCGATAAGAGTGGTGGTCAGCTCCTCGTGGTTGTCGGCGCTGAGCTCAAAGGCCGACTGGGGCTGCTCGACGAGCCAGGCCACGGCGTTGTTGAGGTCATCATCGGTGGCCCCCAGGCCGTCGAAGTCGGCCACGGAGCCGATGCGCTCCTCCCAGTTCTGGAGGGCTTCGGCGATAGCGTCGAGGCGATAGGGCTCGGGATCGAGTTGATGATCCTCGACGACCTGAAGGGTCTCCCAGATGGCCTGGCCCCGCTCGTTGAGCCCCTCGTCGTCGATGAGGCGAGGCTCGAAATCGCGCTCTTCGTAGACCTGGGTCACGAGTATTCCAAAGGGGGGCTCGTCTCGTTGAACCTGTCGCTCTTCCGCTGCCGCGGCGCTGGAGAACCGAGTGTTTAGCGCCTCGCTGGCGGCGGCCAACTCAGCTCGCGATCGCAGCGAGTCCTCCACGGTGGGACCCCATTGGTCCACATATTGCCGGGCGTCCTCTTCCTCGATGGTCGGCTCGCCGCAGCCCATGGCGCCCAGGGTGATCGAGAGGGTCGCCGTAGCAATCACGAAATTTCGAAGCGTGTATTTTTGCATGGTATCCAGACGCCCATATTCGGCGCGATCGTTAAAGAAAGGAGATTCATCCAGACAGATTATAGTGCACCAATCGTGCTTAATGAAGAAAACCTGGGGATCTTTGGTGTGAATTCCAGTAAAGGCGGGTGGTGGGTGGTGGGTAGTGGGAACGGCAACGGCGGAACGGCAACAACGGAACGGCAACGGCGGAACGGCAACAACGGAACGGCAACGGCGGAACGGCAACTACAAAAGACAGGGCGGTGTTAATCGAGTCTTGTCCAATCACTTCTGGGTAAATCATCGGATTGCCGTGGTGGGGTGTTGCCGAGGATGAATAGTGCCCGGCGGTTTTTCTCTTCTGCCGTATTGTCCGGGGTTTCCACGGCCAATACCTCCTGGCCGAATCCCTGATAGAAGATGGGGATGTCTACGTCGTTGGCGCGGAACCAGGCGCCGATGGCGCGGGCTCGAGACTGGCTCAGGGTCAGGTTGCGGGAAGCGGGGCCCACGGTGTCGGTGTAGCCCGCTACGTACAGGCGCATCTGTGTGCGCTGATCGTCGTCGACGTCCTTTAAAGAATCTTTGATGGTCTGGCGAGTTTGCTCCAACTTTCTTATCCCGTCGGCTTCGATCTCGGCGCTGCCCGTTTCGAAGTTGATGATCTGGGCCGGGACGTCGATCCAGATGGGGCGTAAGATCTGCTCCGAGTGCTGGCCCTCTCCATCTTTGATGGTCATTCGCACGCCGCCCACCGAGCCCTGCGACTCCCAGCGCACCTGGAGTCGGCCCTGGGCGCCGCCAAAGCCGATGGTCTCGCCGGTGGTCTGGTTGCCGTCGCGGTCGAAGACCTCGAGGTCGACGGTGTCGACGGGTTTGTTGACCTCGATGGGGATCAGGCCGGCGTCGAAGTCGATCTGGTCTCGCAAGACCTGGACTTCCAGGCCATGGACGACGGCGATCTGGAATTCAAAGCCCAGATTCACTTCACCGCCCCCCGAGGTGGTGCCCCGAAGGGTGACCTCGTAGGTGAAGCGCCCCACGGGCTGGTCGACGGTCACCGTGGCCGAGCGGCCGGGTCCGATGCGCTCGAAGGTCTCCTCCTGGCGATGGCCGTCGGCCCGTGCGAAGGTGATCTCCACGTCGCGAAGGGTCTGATTCGACGAAAACGTGACCGTCGGCTTGCCCTTGTCTATGGGCCGTTCGTGACTCAAATGGTATTCCACCTGCACCCCGGACTGGGCGGCGGCGGGGGCGATGGCCACCAGGGACGTGGCGGCGAAGAGGACGAGCAATCGGGCGAATCGACGGGGCATGAAAACCTCGTGGGGAAATGCGAGAATCGCAGCGACCGAAAGAGTAATGACTTTATGAGAGGTTGTCATGGCAGAGATACGCGACGCGTCGACGGTGGTTCTCGTGCGAGAGGGACGAGCTCCTTTCGAGGTCTTTATGATGCGCCGCGCCGGGGGCCATGAATTTATGGCCAACGCCTGGGTCTTTCCCGGAGGACGGATCGACGAGCGGGACTGCGTCGACGCCGCCGTCGATGTCATCCCCGGCCTGGACCGCCCGTCGGCGGCGCGGCGTCTGGGAGCTGAGATCGACCAGTCCACCGCCCTGGGATTATATGTGGCCGCCCTGCGCGAGACCTTCGAGGAGGCGGGGGTGCTCCTCGCTTCACCGGTGGGAGAAGAACAAATGCTGGTCATCGACGACGACGACAGCCGCCGGCGCTTCGACGCCCTTCGTCAGGAAGTCGACCAGGGCGAATTGGGGCTCGACGAGCTCTGCCGGCGCGAGGAGTTGGTCCTGCGCGCTGACAGGCTGATCTTTTTTGCCCACTGGATCACCCCTGACTTCGAGAGTCGCCGCTACGACACCCGGTTCTTCCTGGCCACTGCCCCGCCTGGCCAGAAGCCGAGCCACGATGAGGGCGAATTGACCCACAGCACCTGGTGGACTCCGGCGGAAGCGATCGAAAAATACAGAGAAGACGAGATTTTATTGGCCCCTCCCACGCTTCGCATACTCGAGGAGATCGGCACCTTCGAGTCCATAGACGAGCTGGTCGCCGAGCTGTCAAAACGGGAGCGCCCGCCCACCATACTTCCCCACCTGTTGGATAGTGATGCCAGCGAGGTGACCCTCCTTTTGCCCGGCGATCCCGAATACCCCTCGCAGGACCCCGCCCTGGCGGCGTCGTCGCCGGTACGCGACGGCATTACGCGGATGATTTACCGCGATGGAAAGTGGATATCGGTATGCACCGATTAACGGGGAGGAGCGGAGAAGCGGAGGAGCGAAGAAGCGGAGAGCGGAGTAGCGGAAGAGCTGAGCGCGGAGTAGCGGAAGAGCTGAGCGCGGAGGAGCGGAAGATTCGAACGGATTACATCGGAAAAGCGGATTTGTGTGACGGGGAGGTTGTTGGAGGGGCCTGATAAAGCAATCGACGGAAAGTTCGCAAAGAAGCGAGTAGTCGACGCGCAACGCATCTTCGCTTATTCGCTCAAATCCGTTTGAATCTTCCGCTCCTCCGCGCTCAGCTCCTCCGCGCTCAGCTCCTCCGCGCTCAGCTCCTCCGCGCTCAGCTTCTTCGCTCCTCAGCTCCTCAGCTCTTCAGCGATGTGGAGGGGCATGGAGATTTCAAAGCAGGCGCCCTGGTCGCAGGGGACGTGGCGAAGTTGACTGCCGTAGGATTCGACCAGGGCGCGGGTGATGGACAGGCCTAAGCCGGTCCCGCCGCGGTCGCGGGCGGTGGTGAAAAATTCGTCGAAAATTTTGCCGACGTTGCCCTGGGAGATGCCCGGGCCGTCGTCGTGAATGCGCAGGTGGGCCTGGTGAGGGCCGTCGTCGTCGGCCTCGGTGAGGAGGGTGATGGTGACGTTGGGGCCGCCGTGTTCGGCGGCGTTGATCAGCAGATTGTTGAGGGCGGAGCGCAGGGCTTCTTCGGCGACGGCCACCTCCACCGGCTGGGAGGGGAGTTTCAGGGTGATATCTAGCTCATCGCCATAGAGGGCGACCACTTCGTTGATGATGGCCGTGGCATTGGAGTGGGCGTCGCCGTCGCGGCCCACGTCGGCCTTGGCCAATTCCAGCAGGCGGCCCACCAGGTTCTGGAGGCGCCGGGCGTCGCTGTCGATGATCTCCAGAAATTGGGCCCGCTCCTCGTCGCTCATGCTGTCTAAGTGATCTTCCAATAGCTCGACTGTGCCCCGGATGGAGGTCAGGGGCGTCTTGAATTCGTGGGAGACGCTGCGGGCGAAGGTGCGGATATAGTCGGCGCGCACCTCCAGGGCGACGGCCATATCGGCGATGGACTCCGACAATTGTTGGATCTCGAAGGTGCCGGGGGTGTTGATTGGCGCCAGGCCCCGCTGGTCGTTGTCGGCGATATGCTCGGTCTGGTCGATGAGGCGCTCGATGGGGCGGCCGATATAAAAGGCGGTCAGGCCCGTGATGGTCAGGCCGCCCAATAAGATAAGCCCCAGCAAGAGGCCGAAGATGCCCCGGTTTTTATAAAGCGCCTGGGGCAAGCTCATCGGCGTTCGCCAGACCATCACGGCGCCGACGATGCGGTCCTCGTAGGTGATGGGCATGGCGAAGAAGACGCGGCTCGAGGTCTCGCGAGAAAGCGACTCCAGGGAGGTATGTTCGGGGATCGTCTCGCGCTGGCGCAGCATATGGACCACCTCACCGTCGAGGGAGCGCTGTATCTCCTCGCGATTGTGGAGCGACATATTGCGCTGGCTGGAGTTGGTGGTGGCCACCGTATTGCCCCGCCAGTCGACGACGCTCATCCCCGACAAGGTGATCTTCTGGGCGTCGATGAGAGCCGGCTCCAGCCGCCGGCCCACGGCGGCCATCAGGGGTTCGGCCTGGCCACGCGGCGGCTCCGGCTCGGCCTCGGGGGGATGGATCTCGGTGCGGGAGCTGTCCAGGACCGGTGAGATGGGGTGGAGTTCGTAAAAATCCTGGGGCCAGTGGATCTGGCCGGGGCGGCCGAAGTCATCGCCGAGCTCCACCGTGGTCGACTCCTCGATGAGCTGGGCCAATTCGCGCTCGAAGTCGGCTTTGATATGGGCCGCCTGGGCGATGACCTCCGCTTCTGTGCGGCGCACCAACTGGGTGTCGTAGATCTTCAGGCCCGCAAAGGCCAGGACCGGCACCCCCAACACGAGGACGTTAACCACCAGCAAGATGGTGCGAAGCCTCGGTCTCGGTACGACGCGAGGAATCATGATTGGCAGGGGCTCAGTCGGTAGCCGATGCCGTGGACCGTCTCCACCGGGTCGGCGTCGATATCGTCGAATTTGCGGCGCAGCCGCCGCACGTGGCTGTCGATGGTGCGATCGCTGACGATAACCCCCGTGCCGTAGGCGCGGTTCATGAGCTCGTTTCGGGAGAAGACCTTGCCCGGATAGCCCAGCAATACTCGCAGTAGATCAAATTCGCGGCGGGTCAGCTCGATCTCGTGGCTGCCCCAGAAGGCGCGGTATTCGTCGAGGTTTAGCTTTAGCTCATTGTGGGCCAATAGCTTGCCCCGCGGCGAGGCGTCATCGCCGGTTTTGGCGGCTGAAGCCGCGCCCTGACCGCTCTGTACTTTGCCGTCGACCCGGCGAAGGACGGCCTTGATGCGGGCGATGAGCTCTCGAGGGCTAAAGGGCTTGGTCACATAATCGTCGCCGCCCAATTCCAACCCCAAAATTCGGTCGATCTCCTCGTCGCGAGAGGAGAGGAAGACCACGGGCACGTCGGAGTCGGCGCGCAGTCGTCGGCAGACCTCGGTGCCGTCCATCTCGGGCATCATGACGTCCAACACCACGACGTCCGGGCTATTCTCGATGGCTTTTTCCAACGCCTGGGCCCCGTCTTCGGCCTCGAGCACGGCGAAGCCCGCCTTCTCGACGGCGAAGCGCACGATCTGTCGGATATGGGGATCGTCATCGGCGATGAGCACGGTCTGAGCGTCAGACATCACGAATCTCCAGCAAAAAACAGGGGGCTGCACAATTCCTGCACAAACTCTCCATGACATCGACAATTTTCGGCCATCAAGAGGGCAAACACAAGTGG
>SLJM01000359.1 GCA_007135085.1 Myxococcales bacterium | reverse complement strand
TCGTGCTCTTACCCTCCGGCGAGGGCCGCGCCGAAGATATCGGCGAGTCCTGGGCTCTGGCCCACGTGCTGGGCTCGAACGGCATCCCCAACCGCGTCGACTCCTGGGGCCACCACTGGCATCACGACTGGATCACCTGGCGCAAGATGCTGCCCCAGATCCTCGATGAGTGGACGTGATTAGGTGGTGACCAAACCACTTCGATACGCCAATCGACCTGGTTGGTAGCTCGCCACGAAAACCACCGAGGTCCGATGAGTCGTGGGATGTTTTCTCACCCTCCGGGGGAGATACCGAACGAGCGCAGCGAGTGAGGGAGAGGGGGCGGTGGCACAACCAAAAGAGATCGCTAACAAGCCCAACCACCTCGATGGTTCGGAATTTGACCATCGGGGTGGTCCGGTACCGGCCCACCGAGAGCCTCCGTGGTGGGCAGCACTACTGACGCTCCCCACAACCAGCGGAGTGATTCATCGAAACCTCCCCGCAAATTGTAGTTTGGCCACTTAAATAGACGGTGGTTGGTTAACCCCGCACTTCGATAACGGGAGTATAACCTAGATTTCGAAGGATATTCGACGATCGAGGTTTTACGCCGCGTCGATGGATGACCGGGGTGTTGCAACCATTGTCTATTTGAGAGCCAAACTACAATTTAGGGGGAGGTGGAATCGACCATGGCCGGTTTGCAGTCATCCCTTCGCCGGGTTCGGTGACCGCGGTGTCGTTGCTTGCGCGTGTTGTGTACCGCGCCGCGACGCGTCGTTTTGCGCACTTGCGTATCCAGAGCCTGGGTAACGCCCTGGCCGCCGAGCGTTATCGCGCAGACAGCTATTGCCAACCAAGCGTCTCGCAGCGCTCGAGCCGGCCGGCGTCAAAGTCCTGGGGGCGGATCATTAATGAGTAGGACATGCTGCCCCACCAACCGTCGAGTGGCGTCCACAGTTGGTACCATCGATCCACCTCGTAGAGTTCGTCGTGCAACCACTGACGGGGACCTGGTCCATCGAGACCAAAGCCGACTTCTGCCCCGACATTTCCCCCGTATTGGCCAACCGCCTCGCGGATACCTGCGAGCATCTCATCGACCTCATAGCGCTGACGCGCGGCGATGGGCTCCGGAATTATCTCTTCCCACAAACCAGGTATGCAAAATGAGTCGGCGCTACACAGGTGCAAGGGCACCTCGACGTCGACCGACGGGACAGGCCAGTCCAGACGGGCAGCTCTGTCAGGCTCGGCCTGGGGATACCATCGCACCGCAAAAAACTCCTCGCCCGAACGGACCAAAAAGACCACGAAAATCCCCTGTCGCGGAAAACCGGCGGGCCCGTTGACCTCGGAAAAGTTCAGCTGACCGACGAATGTGGCCTGCTCTCCTTGTCGCGTTCGAGGCCACTCCTTCGGGTCCTCCAGGTACGGGACTCCTCCGTACTTACTGGCGTGCTGCGCCAGAACCGGGGGCTGCTTACGCCTGCCGAAGAGCCGTGCAAGGAGGCCCACTTTCAAGTGTCTTTTCTCATCCCATAGTTCGTCGGCTCTCAGCGCGGGACGACGGTGGTCGCGAAGATACTCCGAGACAAAGCCGGTGAGTTCCGGGTCGGCGAGGAGGTCGATCTGACGTTGAATGTCGGGACAAAAGTCTGGCATGGGACGAGCCGCTGTCTTAGACCACTTTCACTTTGAAAGAACGAGCCCACCACGGGCCTTGGCCGTGGGTGAATCAGAGTAAACGGCTAACATACCTGGGGCTGCACGGGCGATCAGCGACCCTGGGGCTGATGCCCCGCTCCGCTCAACCATCAGGGTGATCCGGCCTGCCAGGGTCTATCAGGAATATTCATCGAAGAGCGCGTTCAAATCCCGGCCTCGATTATAGCCCCGGGCTGTGATGAGCTGAATCGCCTCCCGGGCGGCGTCATGCTCGTCGTTGACGATGAGCGCCGACAAAAATTCCAGATCGATGGCGTCCTGCCGACGTGTATCGGGATCGACAGACAGGAGTTTGAGCGCGAAAAGGTGAGCGGGCCGGGCCACGGGGATCACCAGTTCGGGAACGATTTCGATATGACGGGCCTGGGCTGCGATCTCCGGCTCAATCCCCGATGAGGCAAAGAGGAGATCGACGACAATATCGGTCACACTTGCAGCTCGATAGGTCCGAACCGTAGCGAGGCGCTCGGAAACGTCATGCTCGATGACGGTGTCCAACACGAATCCGCGGGCCATCCAATCGTTGAGAAAACTCTCGGCCTCGGCGTCATCATCGACAGAAAGTGCGATATCAATATCTCGGGTAAATCGGGGCTCCACATAAGTCGACGTGGCGAGTCCACCGATCAACGCCCACGGCCGCTGGAGGTCATCCAGGGCTTCGGCGACGAAGTTTAGCGTGTCGAAGAGTCCTGTGGTCACCACTGGTCAGCTCTTCGATGGCGGTCAGAAACATCACCGACTCTGGCTCCCCGGCGTTTTCTTAACCAGGCGTTGAGGCGCTCGGTGATCTCTGCTTCGGAGGCATCGGGATGGGCTCGGCGCAGCTGCTGGCGTCGAAGGAGGATCCCCGAGTCTGCTAGATCCAGGGCAGTCCGAAGTCGACGTGCGCAGGCTTTATCGCTCTGTTCTTGGCTATCCACCGCGGTCACTCCTCGATTGGGGACATCTTCAAAGTAGACGCCCCCCAAGATCGGGTCAATCCGCCACTGCCACGCAAACCCCACTCGCGCCCACCTCCCCACGGCGCTTCGCTTGTGGGGAGGATCAGTAGTGCGACCCAACTCTGGTGGTTTGCGATGGTCCGGTACCGGCCCGTTGGGAGCCTGCGTGGTGGATAGCACTACTGATGCTCCCCACAAGCCAACGGCGTAGTGGGGAGCTGGCGAGCGAAGCGAGGCTGAGGGGTCGACCGGGCCATCGTGATGATCCAGCGAAGGGGTGACCGGACCATCGAAACCAATGGGTCGGAATTTTTACCGAACGGGACAATCCACCTCCTCTCTCCACCCAAACCCATCAAATCTTCCCGAACGGTATAATTTCATTGCTTTGCCGAGGTTTGCGTGTAGAATATTCCCGTTCGGGAACAACTACGCCCTATCACGAGCGAAGCACGATGAACGACCAACGGCAGCTCATCAACGACGTAGAAACCCTGGGGCGGTTGATCCGGGACGCGCGCAAGGCACAAGGGCTGACCCAGCAGGAGTTCGCCGACGTCGCCGGCGTGGGCGTGCGCTTTCTCTCCGAGGTTGAGCGCGGCAAGGAGACCGCCGAGGTGGGCCTGGTCCTCAAGGTCCTCGCCATGGCCGGCTTCGACCTCCTCGTCGAACACCGCAGTCACCGCTCCCCCTTCGCCCACCTCATCGACGATCCCCAGGGGTCATCATGACGGAGTTGACCGTCCTCTATCGAAAGCATCCGGTGGGTCGGGCCCTCGCCGAGGACGAGGAGCGATTGTCCTTCGTTTACGACCGGGAGTGGATTGCAAACCCCGGCGCTTTTCCCATCAGCGTTCACCTGCCCCTCGGCAAGGAGCGCTGGTCCCCTGCTCAGGCACACCCTTTCTTTGCGAACTTGCTCCCCGAAGGACCGTCGCGACAGGCCATATGCCGTCGCCTCGGCATCAGCGTCGACAACGACGTGGCCCTCCTCAAAGCAATCGGCGACGACACTGCCGGGGCGCTTAGAATCGTCGCCACTGGACACGAAGTCGGTGACCACAACAAACGGGCTTCGCCCACTCCGATCGCAGCAGAAGACCTCATCAAGTGGTCCAAAGGAGAGCCGGCCATACTCTCCGATCCAGCTATCCCACCGCGACTCTCACTGGCCGGCGCCCAACACAAAATCAGCGTTATACTCACCGAGGCGGGCGAACTCGCCATCGCTCCCGCCGGCGAGCCCAGTACTCACCTACTGAAATTCGATGCTCATCGGTTTACCCACCTGGCAGCCAATGAATTTCTGACGACTCGATTCGCCGCCGAGTTGGGCCTCCACGTAACTGAACTCCACCTCGACAATCGAACGGAACGACCATTCTTGATCATAAAGCGCTACGACCGAATCGAGCTCGATTCCGACTCCGACGGCCACGGACCGGGCATCGGCCGATTGCATCAGGAAGACTTTTGCCAGGCCTTCGGCCTGCCGCCAACCCGAAAATACCAGGAAGAAGGAGGCCCTTCTCTTGATGGCATTGGCGAGATCATCCGCAAATACTCTGCCGCGCCGGCGGCTGACCTGCTGCGCCTTGCCCGATGGGCAATCTTCTGCGCCGTCAGCGGCAACGCCGACGGTCACGCAAAAAACCTCTCGCTACTGTATAGTCCCAATGGTCTGCGCCTGGCGCCATTTTACGACCTTGTCTGCACCCGCGCCTACGAAGGCCTGGACCCAAGGCTCGCCATCTCCGTCGGCGGCGAACGAGACCCGGACAAGCTTCGCCTCAAACATCTCCACCGCTTGGCCCGCGATCTGGGCATACGCCCCAAACGGGTCGAAGCCGAGGCCGACCGGATATTCGACGACCTCGACGAAGCCTTCGACCGCGCAAAATCCCAGCTCGACGCCGCCGTTGGCTTCTCACCGGCCGCCGAACGAGTAGAGCAAGCGATCCAAAAACGGGCCCGCGCTATTAGAAATAATCTAAAACAGGACCGGAGCTGAATCGCCGCGCCCTCTTCCCCCGTTCCGGGGGGAATTCGCAGTGCGACCCAACTCTGGTAGTTTTCGATGGTCCGGTACCGACCCGTTGGGAGTCTGCGTGGTGGGGAGCACTACTGATGCTCCCCACAAGCCAACGCCGTAGTGGGGAGCTGTCGAGCGAAGCGAGGCTGAGGGGTCGACCGGGCCATCGTGATGATCCAACGAAGGAACGACCGGACCATCGAGGTGGTTGGGTTGCTTCGCCGATCTTTTCGATGGTCCGGTTGCTCATAAAGCTGCTACTGCCAGGCCAGGGATGGCCTGTGGACCAACAGACACTGCTACTGCCAGGCCAGGGATGGCCTGTGGACCATGTGCGCAATGAGCGGCAACTCACTGCGCATACAGCGTGATCCCCTCGGCCGCGGCCTGGGCCATCTGTCTGGTCACCTCCCAGTCGGGATGGCGGAGGATGATGAATCCGTCGGAGACCAGGG
>SLJM01000420.1 GCA_007135085.1 Myxococcales bacterium | reverse complement strand
GCCAAGATCGAGGCCGGGTTTCGAGTCGTCGACCGATGATCGTGAGGCCCCTTATCCAGGGGGGATCATTGTTTGAGAATAGGCAAAACCGATGGCCGCCAGAAGCAGCACCACCGTGATGACGTAGACCGCCAGTGTAAGATATCGATAGCGTTCCATGGGGCGTGGGGCCTCGAGGGTTGCGAAGGGGTCAGACCAGGTTGAAGAGCTCGGCGTGGATATGAGTATTGGGCACGTCCACCTCTAATAGGGCCTGCTCCACGTTGAAGAGCATCGGCCAGGGGCCGCATAGAAAATATTGGTGACGCCAGGGATGCTCTGGCAGATAACGGCAGAGCATCTCGGCGTCGACAAAGCCCGTTTCTCCCTCCCAATCTTCGGCGGCCTCATTGACCACATAGACTGTATTGAGGTGGGGCAGCCGCTCTTTGAGAGCTTCGATCTCGTCATAAAAGGTCAGGTTCTCAAAGGTCGTGGCGGCAAAGATCAACAAAACGGGGCGAGTATCCTCGTAATCGGCCAGGGTGCGCAACATGCTCATAATAGGGGTGATGCCGATACCGCCGGCGATCATGACGTAGCCCGCTGCCGGATAGCGCTCGAAGGTAAAGGCCCCGTAGGGGCCGTCGATATAGGCCGTCGATCCCTCGGGAAGTTCGCCCAGGTGGGAGGTGAAATCACCGAGCTCCTTGATCCCAAATTCCACATAGTCCGTCTCCAGGGAACTGGAGGTCATGGAGAAGGGATGTTCCTCAATTGCAAATGGTGTGCCCCAGAGGGTGAGCCAGGCGAATTGGCCGGCTTTAAATTCAAAGCCCTCATGGCCGTCGGGAACACAGCGGATAGACCAGCATTGGCCGCCCAGATCTTCGACATTGGTGACCTTATAGGGTCTTTTGGTCATCGAAAATGGTTTGAAGAGGCGAATATAGAGCAAGAGGGTGACCGAGGCGCCGGCCATTAGAACCCATAAAAATTGTTGCCAGAGATCGGCGATATAATGGCCCACGCCGATGACGTGCCCCAGGGCGAAGCCCAGGGCGACCACGGCCAGACTACCGTGGATGACCCGCCAGGTCTCGTAGGGCAATTTGAGCTTTATTCGCCATACGGAGGTCACGATCAGCGCGGTCAGGGCCAGAATGCTGGTCACGGCGAACCACGCCCGGGGAGGTTGTTCCCAGAGGTAGAGAATGGAAAAGGAGCGGTCTCGCCAGAAGAGGAGCGCCGGGTGGGCTAAAATGATCAAGAAGGCGGCCGTCGAAATCTCGCGGTGGAATCGCAAAATGACGTCCAGCCCGTAGGGGGCCTCCACGGTGCGGAATCGGGCGGTGAGGAAAAATTGCAGCCCCATCATGGCCAGGCCCACAAAGCCCAGGGCGACGCTCAGTTCGGTGACGAAGTCCCGGCCCGGAGGGCGGGGCCCCAGAAACACCACCATCAACGGCAGGAGGGATATGAAGACGTATAATCCCAGCCAGAAGATGCCTTGAATGAAGTGTCTCATCGGCGGTCAATCGCGGTTGGAGCGCCCTGTGATGTTGTCGAAGCGCTCATCGAAATTAGGTTCATTACCAGCGAGGATAAGCTAAACATCAACGGCATCAGCCGATAAACAAGGGTGGAGTCTTAGAGCGAACCTGTCTTGACACCGAGCGGGGGGGCCATTTAACTCGTGTGGACCGCTGAAATGGAGTCGAATAAGTAGTTCGGCGGGATCAGGAGGTGGATGTGATGAATGATCGTGGACGCGTGTGGTGCGGTCTTGCAGCAGGGGCCGTGGTTTTAGGGCTGTCGATGGCCAGCGCCGTGGCATCGGACAGCAATGGTGAACGAGCCGATACCAACGGAGAGTTGGAAGAGGGGGTGGAGCTGGTAGTGCACCACCTGGGTGAAGATGACACCCTGGGCACGGTGGCCCTCGAATACGAGGTCCATATAAACGACCTCAAGGAGTGGAACGATCTGGACTCGATCCACGATCTGGACTCCCGGGATACCCTGGAGCTCTATCTGGACGAGGAGGCCACCAACCCCTCGGGCCCGGAGCCGGTGGTCCATGTGATCCGAAGGGGGGATACCTTCGAGGGGATCGCCAATCGCTACGGGGTGACCGTCTCCCAGGTGCGCCGGTGGAATAGCAACGTCGATCCCCGGCGCTTGCAATTAGGGCAGCATATTCACCTCAACGTGCCCGGCGCCAACGGCCGCTCCGTGTCCTGGGGTCGGGCCAACGGAGGCCGCCTATTTAACGGGGTAGCCATGGAGGACAGCCCGGGCCTGACGGTGCGCAACCCATCGCGGTCCTACGGGACCCGGCGGGTGATCAATTTGCTGGCCGCCGGCATCGCCGACGTCAAGGCCCGGTGGCCCGACGCCCCGGAAATAGTGGTGGGTAGCCTCAGCCTGCGCCAGGGCGGTCCCATGCGGCCTCATCGAAGCCACCAGAGCGGCCGCGACGTGGACGCCACCTATTATCACCGGGGCAACGTGGCCCTGCCCGACTTTCGGGATATGCACCCCGAGACCTTCGACGCCGTCAAAAACTGGCATCTATTCAAAACCCTCATCGATACGGGGGAGGTGGAGTATATCTTCGTAGAATACGAACTCCAGGGGGTGCTCTATGAATATGCTCAATCCATCGGCTATGATGAAGAGGAATTGGAAGAGTTGATCCAATATCCGCAGGGGCGCCGATCGGCGACGGGGATCATTCGTCATGCCCGAGGCCATCGAAATCACTTCCACATCCGATTTACCTGTGGCGACGGCGATCAAAATTGTCGATGAGAGCTGTGGGCACCCATTTTTGAAGCGAGGAAAGAGATGACCTGGATTGATGGTGAGCGTAAGCGGAGCTTTGAAGTCGACGCACCACTCGACGAGGTGGCGGAGTTTTATAGCAATCCCGAAAAGGTCAAAGAGTGCATGGGCGATCTGGAACGCTACGAGAAGGTCGACGATCAGACCTATCGGTGGATTATGAAGGAGATCGGGGCAAAGAATATCACCTTCCAGGGCGATTATACGGTGCGTTACGCCCGCGACGGCCAACAGGTGACCTGGAAGTCCGAAGGAGAGGGGACGATGCGCACTGAGGGCCGCGCCGAACTCCAGGACCTGGGCGACGGACGCACCCGGGTGGAGTACGAGGAGAAATTGGCCAGCGATCTGCCGATCCCGAAGCTGGCCCGGCGGGTGTTCAAGCCGATCGTGGCCCGCGAAATCAAGCGCGGTGTCGACGGCTTTGTGGACAATACGATCGAATACCTGAATGCAGGCCACCATCGCGGGGGCGGCGATATATGAACGTGGAGTGGTCCTACGACCGGCGCCGCGGGGAATTTGGAATCTTTGGGGGGCGCTATGTGCCAGAGGTGTTGTGGTCGCCTCTCGAGGAGGTGGCCCGCGCCTTGGACGAGGCCATAGCCGACCAGGATTTTTGCCGGCGAGAGCGCAATTGGTGGGCTTCGCGAGCGGGCCGGCCCACGGCGCTGACCCATCTGGAGACTCTGTCGACTAAGATCGGCGGCGCTCAGATCTGGGCCAAACGCGAAGATCTATGCCTGGGCGGCGCGTTTTGTGTGACCTCCGTGATCTCCCAGGCCCTGTTGGCCAAACGAATGGGCAAGACCCGGTTGATTGGCGAGTCGGCCACCGGTGATTTCGGAGTGGCCCTGGGGTCGGTGGGACGAGCCCTGGACCTGGAGGTGACCGTCTTTATGGGCCGCGGCGCTGCCGAGGAAGAATCGCTGCCTATGGAGCGAATGGCCGCCCTGGGGGTCAAGGTGGTGACCGTCGATGGCGCCGTGCGCGGTCGCAGCCGGGCGATGGCCGAAGCCCTTCGAACCCTGTCGGTCAGTGCGGAGTCCAACTTCTACGTCACCAGTTCACTGGCCAGTCCTCAGCCCTATCCACGGTTGGTGGGGCGGGCGCTGTCAATCATCGGACAGGAGTGCAAGGACCAATTGGCGGCCCAGGCAGTCCATCCTGAATATGTGATCGCCCCGGTGGGAAGCGGCTCCTTTGCAGCTGGCTTTTTCGAGGCCTTTATCGACGAAAGGGGCCCTCAATTGGTGGGGGTGCAGGCCGGCGGCGAAGAGGGAAGTGCTCGCGACGCCGCAAGTCTGGTCCGAGGTCGGCCCGGCGTATGCCTGGGCACCCGATCGCTGGTGCTTCAGGACGAGCAGGGACAAATCGAGGCCGCCCACGCCGGCGCCCCCGGGTTGGCCATGCCCGTGGCGGGACCACAACACGCTCGATGGCTTCAGGAGGGAAAGGTCCATTATGTGACCGTGACCGACGAAGAGGCCGTCCAGGCCTGTCGTGACATGACCGATATGGAAGGGATCTTTGCCAGCCTGGAGTCGGCCTATGGGCTGGCCTATGCCCAGAAGCTGGCTCCGACGCTCAATTCGAGTGACCATATTGTGGTGGGGATCACGGGCACGAGATTACTCGACGGGGCGCTGGTCAACGGCAATGGCGAGGAGCGACCGTAATGACCAACCGCCTGACCCCATTGGAGAGCGCGTATCCCCGCCGCACCCGGCCCCTTCTGGCGGTGGGGTTGGTGGTGGGCGATCCCTTCCTGGAGGCCACGGGCCGCTATCTGGAGGCCCTGGTCGACGGCGGCGCCGACGTCATCGAGCTGATCATGCCCTTTTCGGATCCCCTTTTTCACGGGCCCGTGCTGCGCCGGGCCTGCGAGCGCGCGATGAGCGAAAAGGTGAGCTGGGATGATATGGAACGACTCATCGCCAATTTCCGCCGGTCCAATAACGAGACTCCCCTGGTGGTGACCAGCTATTTCAATCGCGTCCTGGCTCGTGGCGAGGGGGAATGCACGGCAGGATTGGCCGCCGCCGGAGCAGACGGGCTGATGGTCATCGACTTGCCCAGAGAAGAAGCGAAGAGCCTGGAGTTAAACGCAGAACAACAGGAGTTGTCGCTCATCCAGGCCGTGGCCCCGACGACTCGATTGGCTCGCTTTCACGAAGTCATCAAAGGGGCCCGGGGGTTTTTATTGTGGACCGGTCATAGTGGGGTAGAGGCCGCTATGGAGCCCGCTGTTTTTCAACAGCAATTGCGGGAATTTCGCAAGCATACCACCCTCCCCCTGGTGGTCTCGCATAATGTGGAGAG
>SLJM01000044.1 GCA_007135085.1 Myxococcales bacterium | reverse complement strand
TCCTCGGCGATCTCGTCGGGGATGCACTCTCGTTGCGGCTGCCCCCCATCGTCATCTCGATTGCAGCGCATGCAGGTCTCACCGGCTTCGCAATCAGCGTTGGTCTCGCAGTCGATGGGGTCACGCTGGCTGATGCAATATTCCAGCGACATACATTGACGGAAATTGGTGCCCTGAGCCTGGCAGCATCCCTCGCTATCGCCACAATCGGTATCAAAGGAGCAGGTGTCGTCAGGTGTAAAGGGCTCGCACCCCTCCGGCCGCTGCAGGGGAATCGAAAACGTGCTATTGATCCGCGACAGGCTGCATACCTCGTCGTCGAAGGCGCCCGCGCAGTCGATATGGACGTTGTCGCCCACAAAATCGAGGCCAAATGATCCGAATTGAGGATCGCTCAGGAGCCACGACTGCGGCTGGTCACCTTCCTCCTCGGCGCTCAGATTATAACAGCGCTCGCCATTGGCGTCGTAGGCAGTGCGAAATTCACGTATCTCCCCTTCGAGCTCAATTCTGCGGTAGTGGACCACGGCTTGATTACTAAATTGGGCCTCCAGGCGGTAGCCCGGAGAGCCCGGTTCGCCAAAGCTGACGCAGGCCACCTGGGTGGACATATCGCCGGGACAGCCCAGGATATCGGCGGCACAACTATCTTCGACATCCTCAGGGCAGCTTCGTGTCACCGGCAGGTCATCGACGTCTGCGTCGTCGTCGACGTCGGTGTCGGCGTCCACATCTCCAGTGTCTGTATCCCGATCGTCGGCGTCGAGATCGTCTGTATCTTCGTCGCCGGCATCGGGGAGCGTAAAGTTGTCAAAATTTGACGATGTGTCGGGATCGCTACAGGCGGGCGCCAAGGCCAAAAATGCCGACAAAATTCCCACGATCAAAATTCGATATCCCATTACACCCTCGCTATAGCCCCGAGACCTCCCGGAGGTCCCGTTCCCGTTATACTCCACTACCATTTCACCTATCGGACGACATTACAAATTTTAATCAATGGCTGTGTCCGTGATGGCTATGCCCGGGCCCGGAGCCTTCGGGATTAAAATAAATTTCGCGAAACATCGATGGCGGCGTCGGGGGAAATGAAAAGGGCATTCCCAGCAAAAACGACGCCGGCAACATGCCGCCCATGCCCGGCACCCCGAGAGTCATCAGACCTGGTTCCTGGTAGGTCGCCTGGTCGAGGCCCAGCTCGAGCATCATCATCGACGGGTCAAAGGCGGCGCTAGGCCCCCAATAGCGTACAAGATGGGGAATCGCTTCGGCGATCTTGGCAATCTCGGCGGGGTTGCCAAAGGCCGTTCTCACGCTGAGCCGCCCCTGGGAATAGCGGGAGACGCCTATCGACACATCGAGCTCCCCGAAAATATCGTGCATACTCTCTCCGGGTAAGATGTAGAGCTTGTCGATCAAGCCATGCAGACTGCCGTTATATCCCGCCGCCGGCCCGGAGCCCGTTTCTTCCGGGAAATCGGCCACTTCCTGGAGGCGCTCACAGGGCCTGACCCCGTAATAGCTCAGATATTCCTGGCCCCGCACCGTCCAGCATACGCCGGCTTCTCCGAAGCCGTGGCCCAGATTGAACGTCTTGGTGTGGAAGGTGACCTCATCACCGCCGAGGGTGCCCTCGATGGACTCGCGGCGCGCGAACTGACCGCTGTCGAAAAGGGGCATCCAATAATCGCGCATGAATCGGCGATGGAATCGACGGCTCACGTTATTGAGTTCATCGCGGTCCATTGCACGCCAGCCGATGAAGACCTCGCCGGTCATCCCCATGGGGACGGTGGATGGATAAAATGCCACCGTCGTGGGCCCGCGATTGTGAAGAAGTATCTGTTCGAAATCTTCGATGAGCAGATCTCGGGTACCGGCGCCGCGAACGCTCATCAATTGCAGCCAGTGTCGGGGCAGGACGGCTTCAGCCAGGGTGGACATCTCCCGAGGCCTCAAGACCAACCCCACTTTGGCCACGGCGTCCGATGCCCGTGGACCGCTGCGCAAATTGCTCTCTCGCATGGCGCTCCACAGAGCGGGAAAGAGGGTGCCCTGATCGCTGGGCAGGTCAATGGTGATCTCTGCGCGCCGCCCGACGGTTCGTCCCTGCTCGTCCTGGCCGCCTCGATCGGTAGCCATCGTGAGCCGCGCCACTTCAGGCCAGGCCCGCGGGTTACCCAGAGCGCGGTATATCTGGGTCTGTAATTGGAGAAGCCCTATCCGGGCGGGCATCAGGTCATGGCCCTGCAGAGAAATCTGCTGCTCCATCATCTCTGCGGCCTCCAGATAGCGATCGGCAATCCCCCACCGCCGGGGCCACACGAAGAGTTCGGCGTGCCCGCTTCCGGAATCGCCGGTCAGTCCCACGGCCTCTCCCAGCCGGGCCGCCCCTTCCGGGAAATTGGACACTGTGATCGAGCGACCGTCATAACTTCCCCCCATGGCGGGAACCGCATCGATCTCGGCTACGTAATAAACCGTTTCTTCATCGCCGTCACCGCTGGGCCGTCGGAAGACCGGGACCACTTCGGCGCCCTCTTCGTCGCTTGTGCGGTAGAAGCCCTCGCCGGTCCAATCCGTGCTGTCGGCCAGATCCTGGCCCTCGGCGCGGGGCATACTGGCCGCCCATCGCCAGGGCCCGCCCTCTTCTTCAGGTCGCCAGATGGCCACGTCCAGGTGGCCGTCCCAGCGCAGAGCGCTGGCCTGGTCTTCTAATAACTCTTCAAAAAAGAAGCGAAATAAGGCCGTCGGCATCTGGCCGACGAGGTGGACAGGCTCGATGCTTCCGTCGAGTAATCCCTGGTCCATGGCCATCGAGCGCCAATGACGCAGGTCGAAGTGATGCTCGTTGAACCGCAACACCCGGGCCACAGCCACCACCTGGTCACGCAGGGGCTCGGCCGCCGCCTCCTCCTCTTCGGGCTCGGCTCGGGGCGCCTCATCCGGATCTGCACCACAACCGTCGCCGCAGCCGAAGAAGAGCAGACCAAAAAGCATCACCAGATACAGCGTTGCCCTGCTTTTCTGACCTCGTCGTCGCCCTGAATGACCTCGCCATTGTGCTCGTCGACTTCTTCGCACCATGCTCAACGGAAACTCCCTTACACAAGAGATTTCGCGCCCCTATAGGGGTGAACTCCTCAAGGGAGTTCACCGGGGCGTTAACTCTTGTAGTCTATCTGCGGGCCCATGGATTCGCAAGACAGGCCGGTTTGCGCGAAGCGCGACCTCCGCGCATCCGCGCTCAGCAACTCCGCCAATCCCCATAGTGCTTGATGGTCACTGGGGGGCTTGATACGGTGGGGGCAGATTGAACGATCTTCCTCTCCAGGACACCATCGATGCAGGTTTATCTGGCTTCAGCCCCGAAATACGGACGGATTCTCTGGCTCGCGTTGATCGCTCTATTGCTGCCGACACCGCTGGCCGCTCAGGCCCAGGGCTCGAGCGACGATCCTGGACAAGTGGAGCAGGGCCAGGCATTCGTCGATCCCTTCGAAGAAGAAGCCCCCCGCCCCGCCACTGCTCCCGACAGCGATGACGACGGCGACCGTCCCCGTCTGGGCAGCGAAGAGCGTCCCTACGAGGAATTTCCCGAACGACGGGTCGTCGAAGAGAGGCCGCAACGAGAGGCTGCCGAACACCCCGACGGCCCGGTGGAGCTGCGCTTTCGCTTCGACGAACCCATGCGTTTTGACGTCAGCGCCACATCGCGAATGGGCTTTGAAGACCGTCCGGGCCTGCGCCAGTTCTACCAGTCCGGTATGGCCGTGGAATACCGGCCCATCACAGAACTGCAACGGGCTCAGCTCCCGGCGTGGCAAATGCAGATCGACGCCGCTAAAGATAATGAGGTCCACGAAGAACATCAGATCTTACTGGCCTCGATCTTTCGCTTCAGCGGCTCCTTTAACGAACCGCGAGAGCTCTCCGATACGGCGCGAACCCACCAACTTCTAAAAGACGCTCATTTTAGTTTTCGCGTCAGCGATCGCGGTGAGGTCTCGGACGTCAAGATTCATCCCCCCACCAACCCCCTGGTCCGTTCGAGCATGGAGGAGATGATTCGCCTGTTGGTTGAGAGCCATCCAGTGCTCCCCGACGAAGCGATCGAGCCCGGCGACTCCTGGACGCAATCGATCAAGCTCGAAGCCGACGACGAATCGGTGGTGCGCACGCAGGACGTGGAGTTGGAATATACCTTCAACGACTGGACCCGCTGCGGCCCGACGTATTGCGCCCGCATCGACGTGGAGCAGTCGGTCAACGCTGCCGGCCGCTACACGGTCCGAAATGTCGAGACCCGAAGCGCCACCGACGGCAGCGGCAGCGGCTGGTTTCTGCTCGATCCCCGGCGGGGCCGCATTATTCGCTCCCACTGGACTGTAGACAGCCAGGGCGATACTAATGTTCGCCGGCGCAAGGAAGACACCATCGAAGAGGTGACGAGCATTCGCTTCAACCTGTCTGTGGAAACCACGATCCGTCTTATTGAACGCCCCGAACCGACTTACCGACTGGTGCCGGTCGACGACCAGGACTAAACGCCAAGGAAAGGGTTAGATGGCCGACGACTCGGTACAAACTCCTTCCGATGGAGGGACTCAATCGCCGGAGAGTGACCCCGAGCTTTTGGCGGGGCGCTATCGCCTGGGCAAAGCTCTGGGTGAAGGGGGCATGGGCCAGGTCTATCGAGCCGAACATGTGCTGATGAAAAAGCAGGTGGCCATCAAGGTCCTGCGCCGGGAGCTGAGCGCCGACGACGAGATCGTGGCCCGCTTTCACCGCGAGGCCCGGGCGGCGGCCGCCCTCGATCACCCAAACGTCTGCCAGGCCACCGATTTCGGGCGCAACGATGAGGGCGCCTTCTTTTTGGTCATGGAGCACCTCGACGGCCAGACGCTACAGCAGCTTCTTGAAAAGAGGGGGCGCCTGCCCGTGGAGCGGGCTCTCCATATCACCGGCCAGATCGCCTCCGCCCTGGAGGTCGCTCACGCCCAGGGGATCGTCCACCGCGATCTAAAGCCGGAAAACGTGATGCTCGTCGACCGCCATGGCGATCCGGATACGGTCAAGATCATGGATTTCGGCATCGCCCGACTGGTGGCCACCACCGGTGACGGCGATGACGACGGGGCCGATGGACCGACCCGGCTGACCCGGGCGGGCATGGTCTACGGCACGCCCCACTATATGTCGCCCGAGCAGGTGGCCGGCGAAAATGTGGACAACCGCACCGACCTCTACGCCCTGGGGGTGGTGCTCTTCGAGATGCTCGCCGGCGCCCCACCCTACGACGGGGGCGGTATCGCCCGGGTCATGGGCCAGCATATCACCTCTCCGATCCCCTCCGTGCGAAGCCGCTGCCCCGAGGCTTCCATCCCGGCCGAGATCGACGCATTGGTAACCGACCTACTGGCAAAAGATAGAGAAGATCGGCCTCCCACGGCCGGCGCCCTCCTGAGCCGGCTGGAGTCCCTGGATAATGATACTAATGAGGCTCCTCAGGTCCACACCACGGCCGCGCTGACGGCTATCGCCACCGCCACTGCCACCGCCACAGATCGCCTCCGCGCCGTGACCGGCCAGGGAGTGGGACGTCTCCAGGCCCTGTGGGGCCGCCTGGGTCAAACGGAGCGGTTACTCGTCAGCGCCGCCGGCTTCGTCGCCTTTTTTCTCTTCCTGGCCGTCTTTGCCACAGCGGCGATTTTGTTCTTCGACTCCGAAGGCCGCAAGGTCCAGGCTCTCGACGACAGTCATGAAGCCCTGCTCGACGACGAGGAGATTTCCTCCGCTTTGAACGAAGCCCGAGGGGGCAACCGCGGCTCCCTGAGCGAATTGCTCTCCATCCACCCCGACGACGCCCAGCTTCGCTACCTGGCCCTGGAGGCCGACCTGGAAGCGGGCCGCTCCGTCGATCTCGTCGAAGAATCGGCGGCCATCCTGGAGATGGACTCTCGCTATGCCCACGACGAAGAATTTGTGGAACGGCTGGTGGCGCGGCTGACCTCTCGCTCCGACGGCGAAGCGGTGCGCGAATTGCTGGCCAAAAATATGACCAACAGAGTGCGCGAATTGCTGGCCCGCGAGGCCCGCGAGGGATCGCGTCGAGCCCACCGCGACGCGGCCTACGAGCTGTTAGAAGAACAAAAGCAACTGCGCCGGCTGTCGCGCTGGGAGCGGATCGCCGCCGAATTACGTCAGACATCGGGATGCGAAGAGCGCCGCGAGCTGGTCAATAAATTAGCCGCCATCGGAGATCCCGGCGCCATTCCCGTCCTCGAGATCTACGATCAATCCTCGACCCGGGGCTGCGGCCGGCTCAACCTCTCCGATTGTCACGGCTGTATGCGCAGTGATCTCAAAGACGCTCTCGAAGCCCTGCGCGACGACTGAGCACCGTCGTGACCGACGCTTTCTAATTTGCATATCTCATGGGGGCTCGCTACCATTTTGGTCAGTAGATATTCTTAGCCGGCATTGCTTCATTTGTGGTTTGGCCCCTGCTCCGGGAGCTCACGATGACCGCCTCGACCTCTCTCCGATCGTCCTTTCTCGGCCCGAGCATCGCTTCTGCACCTGTGATACGGGGGCTCACCCTATTGGTGGTGCTTCTTCTGGCGTCGGGCTGCGGCGCCGACGACACAGCCGGCCATAGCGGTGATTTCAATCTGGGCGAAGAATACGACAATCAGGAGCAGGAGAATAACCAGCTCCCCACCGGGCCTGCTCCTGAGATTATTACCGCCATCGATACGATCGCCCCGGCCACGGCCAGAGCCGGTGAGTCCATCGACGTGCGCTGTGTCTATCTCGATCCGGTCGGCAACCCCATCGAGCTCGATGAGGATGAGATTCCCTACGAGCGAATTCTCGTCTATCCCGACGAGTCCATCGTCGAGCAAGGCGACCAGCTCATCGCCAAGCGGGCTGGCCAGTCTGCGGTGGCCTGCCAGGCTCCCCAACTTGGCCTGACCGACTTAGAGCCCGCCGAAATCCTAATTGAGCCCGGCCCGGTTCACACCACGACCACTACTTTGAGCGACAATCAGATCGTCGCCGGCCAATCGGTGGACGCCACCTGCGAGGCCTACGATGCCTTCGGAAATTCCATCGACGACGCCTCCTTCGAGCTGGTCGCCGACACGAGCAGCCCGGGCATCGTCATCGACAACCAGGGATTGAACGCCTCGATCACCACGGCCGGCGTCTTCGTCTTCGATTGTCACGTCGAGGGGGCCAGCCGCCGCTACGGCGACTCCATCGAGGTCCGACCCGACAAGCCGGCCGAACTCTTCGCCGAGCTCATCCCCGACCAAAATATCTACTCCATCGGCCAGGTCATCACCATCGGCACCCTGGTCCAGGACCGCTTCGGCAACACCATCGACGACGCGGCCATCGACTACGATGCCGCCCCCACCGGCGAGTCATTTGGACTGGGCCGGTTTCGCTTCCACGCCGATGGAACCTACGTGGTCTCCGCTGAAGTCGTCGACCCCACTCACGACGACGTCCACCTCTATGAAGAGATCGAATTGGTGGTCAACGATACGGGCCCCTCGATTAATTGCGTGGCTCCCTTCGACGGGGAGATGATCCATATGAACCCCGGCTCCAATATCAACTTCGAGGTCTCCGTGGCCGACGAGCACGGCATCGGTGAAGTGAGGATCAATGGAGAGACGGCCTCTCTGGACAATAAAGATCATTATTCCAGATCCGTATCGACTCGCTACGGCATCAACTTCGTCGACATCTCGGCCACCGACGGCTATGGCGAGGAGAACGTGCGCACCTGCGCCTTTCTGGTCTCTGCCAATTGGGCCGATGAAGACGGGTTTATCGACGACGCCGTCTCCCTGGCGCTCTTTCAGGACGCCATCGACGACAAAAATTACCAGGGCCCCGGCAATATCCGCAGCCTCAACGACCTGATCCTCACCGTCCTCAACAGCGAGGGCTTGCGTCAGGAGATCGAATCGGGAATCAGGGCGGGCAACCCCTATGCCGTCGACACCTGCAATTTCGACGTCTACGTCAACGCCGTCTATTTCGACGGCGCCCCCCATGTGACGTCCCTCGATCTGATCGGCGGCGGCATGGAAGTCTTCGCGCGGGTCAACGATATCTATATCGACCTGACCATCCGCGACGGCAACTTTCTCTGCTTCGGCCCCTACAACCCGACGCTCATTTTGGAGTACGTGGAGATCTTGGCCACCACCGAATTATTGATGGAGAATAACCTGCCCATCTTGCGATTGGATGAGGTGATCTATGTGGAAAGCGGGGAGGTCGACGCATCGGGAGGCAATTGGTTCTCCGATTTTGTCTACGACGCGGCCACCGATCTCTTCCAGGGCACCTTCCGCGATCTGGTGGAAGATACATTTGAAGATGCCATCACCGATAATTTCGACGATCTCTTCGAAGGCCTGATGGGCTCTCTGGACGTAGAGACTCTCGGCGGCCAGATCGACGTGCCCCGTCTGGACGGCAGCGGCGAATTGGGGCTGAATTTCGGCTTCCAATTCTCCACAGCCCACGCCTCATCGGCGCGCGCTCTCTTCGGGCTGGCCCCCAGGCTCACGCCGGAGAGCGCCGGCCAGGGTATCGCCTCCCTGGGCGTGCCCCATCCCGGCGGCAATATGCTCATGGACTCCTCGGGCAACAGCGCCAGCGCCGCCGTCCACGTAGCGCTCATCAACCAGGCGTTGCACGCCCTGTGGCGAGGAGGTCTCTTCCACGCCGACGTGGGCGGCGCCCTGGGCGACGACATCCCCGACGGCGCCTCGGTCCAACTCGAGACTCGCCTTCCTCCCGTTCTGGCAATGGACAGTGAAGGAAGCGCCCAATTGATGCTCGGCGCCGTGGAACTCAACCTTCAATACCCGGGCATCTTCGACGACCCGGTGACCATGATGTTGGGGCTGGTCGGCTCCACTCAGATCAGCCTGAGCCAGGAGGAGATCAGCTTCAGTGATATCCAGCTCCAGGAATTTCACCTCTCGGCCATGGACGTCTCGCTCAACTCGGGCACCCGGGAGGTCCTGGAGAACTTCTTGATGGGCCTGTTCCAGGACATCGTCGACCAATCGCTAAACGAAGCCCTGCCGGCCCTTCCCATTCCCTCCTTCGAGATTCCCGCTTCGATGGGAGCCTATGATCTGCCCGTGGGGCAGAGCCTGGGTCTGTTCAACACCTATATGAATCAGACGTCGCGTCATCTCGAACTTCACGGTCAATTTGGCATCGAGTGATCCTATGAACATTTATCGAAACCTGTTGATCGCCCTGCTGGTACTGGGCCTCGCCGCGCCCGCTTTGACCGCATGTGGGACCGATGACTCTGGCAACGAGGACCTCGTCGCCAAAAATAACGACGAGGAACAGGAAAACGACGAGCCCGAACAAGGGGTCACCGACGCCGCCCACGTCCTCATTGAGGTCAGCCCCACTCGTTTTAGCTACGCCGTGGGCACCAAGATCACCCCCAGGGCCACCGTCTACGATGCGACGTGGGATGAACTGGGTGATGCCGAAGTGCAGTGGCAATTATCGCCCTCGGAGCGGGTGGAAGCACAGGGAAGCCAATGGGAGGTTATTGCTGCCGGCACGATCACCATCGAAGCCTGCGCGCTCGACGACCAGGGCCAGGCCACCTCGGTCTGCGGTGAGAAACAGATCATCTCCGCCCACGGCACAGACCGCATCGTCCTGCAATCACCGACGCCGGGGCAGCATTTTCACGGCGACGAGCACGCCCTCATCCCCGTCGAGGGCTACGTCGATGACGCACTGGAGGTGGACTCGGTCAATATCAACGGCCAGAACGTACCCGTCGACGACCAGGGTCGATTCGTCCACGACGTAGAGCCCATCTTCGGGGTCAATACCATCGCCGTTCGCGCCTTCGACGGCGTCAACTCCGAAGACGCCATCGCCGCCGCCAGTGTGATGTGGGCCCCCCACTACGTGGAGACCTTTGCAGATAATGAATCGGGCCAACTGGGCCTCGATATCGAGCAGGCCATCCTTCTGAGCCTGGGCCAAAACTTCCTCGATGATGGCGAGCCCTATACGGTGATCTCCGAATCCCAGGTGGTGACCAAAGATCTGGCCGATATTTTGATGCTCGTGCTGGAGCACGTGGATATCACCAGCCAGATCCCCAACCCGGTCGTCGACTCATCGGCGCTGGTATTGAGCATCCCCGACGTGTCCATCAACGAACCCCGCGTAGAGATTTTCGCCACCGACAGTGGCATCGAGATCTTCGCCCAGATCGGCGATCTTTTGGCCGAGACCGCCGGCTATCTCGAGCTCTCCGACGCCACCCTCGATCTGAGCGGTGATATCTCGGCGGCCCTATCTCTCTTCGCCTCCATCGACGTCGAGAAAAACGCCCTCGACGAGCCCTTTCACGTGGAGATGGTGGACTTTGAACTGGCCATCGAGCACGCCACCCCCAATTTTGAGAGTGAAGAGGCCAACGCCGTCTTTGAATTGGCCGACAGCGCCCTGCGGGATAACCTGGAGACCATCCTCCTCGACGGGGTGGACCTATCGTTTATCGACGCCTTGCCCGATATGCTCCTCGATCTCTTCCAATCTCTGGACGAGGTCATCGCGGGACAAGAGTTTGAGCTCGACCTCGATCTGGGCCATCCCCTGACCCTCTATTTTGACGGGGGAATCGGCAAATTCACCCCCGTTCACGCACAGGGGCTGCACGGCCATATCACGGCATCCCTTCGTGTCGACGAGTCGCCGGTCTTTCCGAACAACCCCGGCGTGGCCCACGTACGGGTCGACCCCGACCAGTCGCCGCTCTTTTCGAGCAGCCGCGTTCAACTGGGCCTGAACCTGGCCCTCATCAACGGCATCCTGCACAGCCTGTGGAACGCGGGCCTCCTGGACCTCAACATCACAGAGCTCGTCCCCAGTTCGCTGTCGGGCTTTATCGAGGAGGGCCAGGCTACGGGCCTACTTCCCCCCGTGGCAGCCCCCCCCGAAGACGACTCACCGCACGATATCTTGCTGCGCCTGGGTCAACTGGAATTGGAGATGGACTGGCTCGACCAACAGGACCGCTTCGGCGCAGCCCTGATGGTCGGAGCCGATCTCACCGTGATCGGCGATCAGGTCTCGATCACCATCGCCGACGAGCCACAGATCGACCTGTGGCTCATCGAGTCATCAGAGCACGAACCCCTGATGTCGGCCACGGAGCTTCGCAACCTCATCCGCTCCTCCCTGTGGCCGGAGATCCAGGAGGGCATCGGCGAGGGACTCGGCTTTGCCCTGCCCATCCCCGGCGTGGACTCCCTGGCCACCTACGCCCCGGCCCTCTCAGAGATGACCCTCGACGTGCGCATGACTCGCGCCATGGCTTTTCGCCAGGGCTTTCTCATGCTCGACGCCACCATCGAGGGCGAGCTCTTCCTGCCCTAGCGCTGGACTCCGCGCTTCAGGGGCGTCCGAAATGTTTGAGCCAATATCGGCCATACGTTCCCGAGCCCTCATAATAGGCCACGCCCAGCTCATCGTGGTGAGGATAAAGGATATTGTCTCGGTGGCCCGGTGAGGCCATCCAGGCGTCGAATACCGACTGTGGTGAGGTCTGCCCGCCGCCGATATTCTCACCGGTGCAGGTGCCGGAATAGCCATTGGCCGCACAGCGCTCGAAGAAGGTCGTCCCGTCCAGCGAATCGTGGGCAAAATAATCGCACATGCTCAAGTCCATGGCGTGGATCATCGCCGACTCGGCCAGGGTGGCGTTATAGGTCACCGGGTTCAATCCATTGTCGATGCGCTCCTGGTTGACCAACTCGAAGACCTGGCATTCGAAGCTGGAGTCGCCAGGCGAACAATCGGTGACCACCTCTACGGGAGGCCCACAGAAGCGACAGATATTCGGATCGTCAGCGCATTGAAGATCGGGCCAGGCCGCGTCGGCTTCCGGCTCTTGAACGTCCGGCTCATCTTGTGGCGCCTCAGGGGCGGCGGGTTCGTCACCGTTGCCGGGCTCCGAAGAGTCTTCGCCATTCTCCGGGTTATTAGCGGCCGGGCCGGGAGTGGCCGGATAGGTCGACACGGGGTGGTCGTCACTTCCATCAGCGGGCTGAAGTCCAGGTTCGTCGCCCTCCTCACAGGGCTCTTCAGCCGTCTCGCAGGCCTGGTCATTGAAGTCGGGTGGGGTATCGAAATCGACTTCGAAATCGTCAAAGCCACAGGCGGCGAACGCCGTGGCTGCGAATAGGCCGACGAAGAGAACGGAGAATAGATTTCGCAACTGCATGGGGGGACCTCGTATCTGAGTCGAATTTTCCGCCCTCCAATTACAGGCCGAGCGGAACTGTCCACAGATAACGAAATCCCTTTATTTTTCAATGACTTATAATTGTAAAACCTTGTTTCACACCTCCCCCTGACTTCCTTTACCCCTCCGGCATTTGCCCCATGCACCCAGATCATGAAATAGTCTGCTCTCCCGCACGACCTCTGCTTTGGAGCGACCATGCCTGATAATTATTTCTCTTTGAAAACCATCCAATTCGTGGTCCTCAGTGCGACTGCTTTTTTAGCACTCACCGCCTGCGGTGTTGAAAACCCCACACCGGAACGCTCCAATATCGACGGTCCCGTGGTCGATCCCTATCAAACGCCGCGGACAATCCAACTCCCCCTGGAGGAGGCCCCCTGTACGATCCACGTCGAGGGCTTTGGCGATGTCGATATCGAGGAGGACTATATCCCCAACGTGGTGGCCTGTGAAAACGGCAACGCCCCCATGGAGGCCCTCAAGGCCCAGGCCATTCAGGCCCGGGGCTATATCTACTACAAGATCTTCATCGAGGGCTCGGGCTCAGTGGTCAACAGCACGGCCGATCAGGTCTACCAATGCAGCTACGCCAGCGCCGAAGAGCGCCATTTCGAAGCAGCACGGGCCACACGGGCCGAATTTTTGACCTGGAACGACGAGATCATCGCCACCTTCTACGTGGCCGGAGCGATCCCGGCCAACCAGGACAGCGGCGCCCCGGAAGACGCCTGTGAAGGCGCCGGCGGAAACGATCCCACCGACACGGAGAAATGGGTCACCTATAATCTGGGCCGCTCGGGCTGCGATATCGATATGACCCCACTGGGCTGGACGCCCTCGGATTGCACATCGAACCCTCAAAATAGGGGCTGCGCCTCCCAGAACGGCCAGGCATGCCTGGCCAACCGGGGCTGGGACTATACGCAGATGATGCCCTACTACTACGGCGACGACATCGTCATTCAGCGCGCCGGTGGGGCCTGCGGCGGCCCCTACGAGGAACCGTCGGCCCACGAACTCTATTGTCAGGAGCAAGCCGAAGACGGCTGGAGTTGTTTCGACTCAAACGACCGCGTCGCCTGCTCCGGCGACGACGTCGACCAGGTCGAGAGTTGCTCCTACGGCTGCCAGGACGGCGAATGTGCCGACCCGCCGGACGATGAAGAATTCTGTGAGGAGAAGAACGAAGACGGCTGGTATTGCTACACCAATATGGTCCGGGCTCATTGTGAGGACGGGGCAATGAGCGCCACCGAGACCTGCACTGCCGGCTGTGAAGACGACCAATGCGTCTCCACCGGCCAATCGCCCGACGATAATGGGGACGACGACGGTGATAGTGGCGGCGGCGAGGCCACGCAGGGGGCGAGCCTGATCGTGGAATCACCGGGCGTCGCCGGCGGCTGCTCCACGACCAACACCACTCCCGCCGCCCCGTTAACCCTGGCCATACTCACACTGCTCGGCCTATTAGCGATACGCAACGGGAACCATCTGCCCGAAAAACAGTTCTCATCGGGAAAGGGCGGACCGAGCGGTGGCAAGTAAATTTTGATGAAATTCGGATTTCTCGAATCCCGAGGCATAGCTGGAAGCTATGTCGAGCGGTGAGAGAATTCGAAGTTCGCAAAATTGGCTGCCATCCGCGACGGGAGCCATTTGCCGATGAGGACTACTTAGTGCCGTAGAGACGATCGCCGGCGTCGCCGAGACCGGGTACGATATAGCCCTTTTCGTTGAGCTTGTCGTCGATGGCCGCCGTATACAGCGGCACGTCGGGGTGGCGATTCTGGAAATGCTCTACCCCTTCCGGGGCCGCCAGAAGACATAGAAATTTAATGGACCGCGGATTGAAATCCTTGATCCGAGCCACCGCTTCGGCCGCCGAATTACCGGTGGCCAGCATGGGGTCGACGACCAAAACGTCCCGATCGTCCATCTTCTCCGGTAATTTCAGATAATACTCCACAGGCTCCAGAGTCTCCGGATCGCGGTATAGGCCGATATGGCCGACTCGAGCCGAGGGAATGAGCTGGAGCAAGCTGTCCACCAGGCCGATCCCGGCCCGCAGAATGGGGACGACCACCAGCTTTTTACCCACCAGGTGGGGAGCCTCCATCTCGGTGATCGGCGTCGAGATGGTCCGCTTCTCCAGGGGCAAGTCACGGGTGACCTCATAGCCCAACAGCAGGGCGATCTCGCTCATCAGGGAGCGAAACCCCGCCGTGGACGTATCGCTCTGACGCATCAGAGTGAGTTTATGCTGGATCAGGGGGTGATCGATGACTGTTACTTTTTCTGCCATGGCTTCTACTCGTCTTTTGCGTCAAAAATCCAACCAACAAGAAACTCACTTCAAACTTCGTTGACCATTGACCGTTCAGGTGCGTCCCGACACAGCGATCAGAGAGCCGCTGATAGATCGGGCCTTATCGTCGATGAGATATTCCACCAGGTCCACCAGCTCGCCGCGGGGCACCCAGGTCGAAAAATCGGCGTCGGGCATATCTTCGCGATTGGCCTCGGTATCGATCACCGAGGGCTGCAGGGCGTTGACGGTGATCTCCGACTCCTTGACCTCGTCGGCCAGGGAAATCGTCAGAGCGTTGAGCCCGGCCTTCGTCGCCGCGTAGGCCCCTTCACCGGCGCCGGGTTTAATCGTCGACCGAGAGCTGATGAAGATCAATCGCCCCTGCCCTCGCACTTTCATGGATCCCAATACGGAGTGGGCCACATAGAGGCTGGAGCGCAGATTCAGGTCGACGAGAAAGTCGATATCTCTGGCGCTGATCTTGTCAATATGGGACCAGCGAAAGCCGCCTGCGCAGTGGATAAAGGCGTCGATGGGGCCAATCTCCTGCTCCACCGTGTCCACCGCGTCGTCGACCACCCCGGCGTCGGTGACGTCCACGTTCATCCAGTACAGGGTTCGCTTTCGCTCATCTCGAACCAGCGACCCCGGTCCGGGAGCATCGATATCCCAGCCCACCACGGAATCTCCGTAACGCACGAAGCGCTCCATCATCTCACTTCCCAACGCGCCTGAGGCGCCAGTGACAACGATCACCCGTTCACCTTGCTTCGATTGCGTCATTTCCCATCTCCTCTGAGCCAGAGTTCAAAATTTTTCTATCAATTCGGGGCTCACCAACAACATTAGGTCGATTTCTTGGTACGAAACATGGCAGATCGAGCGCACCTGAGCAATGGTCCCCACCGATGGGCAGTCGTCAAACCGGACGACGAGGACCAAGAATTTTCGTTTTCCCGGCGGTCTGCTATCCTGAGCGTCACGTCAAACGGACGTGGTGGCAGTCAATGCGGACCGGAAGCGATGGCAGAGATATTAAAATGTTCGGGGTGTGCGGCGCGGTTTCGAGTCCGCCTGCGCGACGGTGCGCCTCGATCGGCGGTCCTCGGGTGCCCCAGCTGTGGCGCCCCCATAGCGCTTCGCCGCAAGAGCGAAGACCAGGGACATCTCACCAGGGAACAGATATCTAGCGAACCAGTTGCTGCCGAGCGAACACCTGAAGGCGATAGAGGCCCGGCGGGCTGGCGATCACTGGAGCGCAGCGCCATCTTCGGCAGACAACCGCCGCCGGCACCCACTCCAAAAGTGTCGCCGAACACGTCGAAGGGGCCCGTATTTACGGAGCCGCCGCGGCCCTCGCTGGGCTTATTCGGCGGCCACCAATCCGGTGATGACCAGACTCTCTCCCCCCCCCAGGCCCCTCGCCTGCCGGAGGCCGATCGACGAGACGACGCCGGCCCCCTTGCCAGCGCTCTGTTGCGAGAGCTCAAGAAACGACGGGCCGCGGCGCCGGCGACCGCCCTGGAAGAGACCACGGAAGAGCTGCAGAAAGAACAAGAGGAAGAGAAAGAGACCGATGGCTGGTTCGACGACGATCTCATCGCCGAGACCGTCGACGCCGCCACAGAAGAGCTGTTCATCGTCGACGATACGCCGCCCGATTTTCACCGCCTTCCCAGGGCACCGATCACGGACGAATCCTCCGTCGATATCCAGCTCGCCGAATTTGCGCCCCCCGCCCCGGCGCCCGCTGCACCTCCGCCGGAACCGAAGGGGCTTTCCGAGCAAGCCGCACCGCCGGAGCAGCCGGCGCCAACAGAAGAGGTCGACCCAGCCGATAATGAACCGGCGCCGGAGCGGCAGACTCAGTCGGTTCGTGGCGAGCCGAGCCGACAGGAACGGCCGACGCCGCTGGTCATCGAGGTCGACGAAAAGGTTCGCCGCAAATTGGTGCAAAAGCACGGCGACCGCACTGGCGCCACCTATCGCCTCAAGATCGGCGGCCAAACCTACGGAGATATCGACTTTGAGGGCCTCCTCGATCTCTTCCGGCGAGGCATCTGGGTGGTGGCCGACGAGATAGCCGAAGGCGACGGGCCCTGGATGCCTCTGGACGAGCATCCCATCTTCGAGAGACTTCGAAAGGCCGTCGCCGACGGGATGACCGCCCTGCTGCTGACCCACGGCCGGCTGTTGGAGGAGCGATCCGAACCTGCGGCGCCGCCATCAGGGCCCCGGGTGGAGAGCGCCACCGTCGAGGTCGACGAAAGGCCCGTGGCATCTACGAGCCAGGTGCCTACCGTTCAGGTCGCGAGCCCCACTCTGCCCTGGAGCATCGCCCTCATCACCACCGGCGTGGCAAGCGCTGCCGTAACCTTCGCGCTCATGGCAGAGCCCACCTTCAATGACGACGGCCCCGACGAAGTGATGGCCGCCGCCACGGCTCCCGTCGAGCCCGAGAGGGAGCGCGACCAGGCACTCAAAGAGCTTATCGACCAGCGCGAGGCCGTCGACCGCGCCCAGAATCAGGCTGCGTCCATCGTCGCCCGCGCCATCAACGACGATCCGGTCGAGCAGGTCGAGCAAGCTCTCAATGATGGCAATTTCAGCCACGCTCGCCACCTCGCCGCCCTGGCCTACGCCACTACTGACCAGCCCCAGCGACTGGAGCAACTCTTTCGAGAGGCCGTGGCCGACGACCCCAATCTTCGACAGAGGCTGCGCACCCTCGAGCCCGATCGCGAGGCCGACGCCATTCGCGCCCTGGGAGGCGGGGCGTCCGTGACCTTTCGACTCGTATCGGGCGGCACCAACCGCTACGCCTACAAGGTGGATCGCCAGGACTGGGAAAACGGATGGCGCGTGGAAGTGGCGGCCTACAAGCTATGTGAAATTCTTCCCTGCGATGTCTATGTGCCGGTCAACGAGCCGGCCCGGATCAGCCGCGAGGACTTCGACGAGCTCTACGGCCGCGTCGACACCCCACGCCAGAACTCCTACGCCGCCGAGCGCTTCGACGAGCTCATCTGGCACGAAGAGGTCGGCGATGATGGCGAGCAACGGGAATTCCTGTACGGCACCCTCAAAGAGTGGATCCCGCGCTATACCAATTGGCCCATCGAATACGTCGAGACCTGGCAGGATTGGCTCCGCGCCGAGGGGTGGGAAGAGGCGGTCGACGAAGACTTCAACGAATATCTGGACCGCCTCGACGCCCTCTATGATCGACGCTTCACCCAGGGACTTCGCCGGGAAACCGAGGGCTCTTC
>SLJM01000162.1 GCA_007135085.1 Myxococcales bacterium | reverse complement strand
GACAGCGACGAAGTGCTGGCCCGGATCGACGATCTGATCCTCTATACCCATTATGTGGAGCTCTATCGGCGATTCGACACCATCGAGGGACCGGAGCGCCAGCAGGCATTTGACGAGTTGGTCAGCTTCGCCTGGCGAACGCGGGGCACCATGATGGCCGAGAGCGTGGAGTTGACCCGCTATATCAACCGCTCGGTCCGGACTGATGATAATCTGGAGTGGGGACCGGGCTACGATCGAAACGGGCCCGCCGATCGCCATCGCGTCAACGAAGACGAGCCATTTTCCGAAGCCCAGATCAGGGATATTCTGCAGCAGGGAATCGCCAATCATGAGCTTCTGGATCTGAATTTTGAGCCCTGGGAGGACTCCGGGGTTTTAGAGCCCGCCTATCTGCCTGGCGATGAACGAGGGGGCCCGATCGCTCAGGCCGGTCGAGGATCGGTTGAAGCCGTCCTGGCCACCGAGGACGGCAGGCTGCCGGCGTTCACCATCTCGGCAGGTCATATCTTCGACGATCGAGGACCTGCTCAGTGGACTCTGGAAGACGAGAATGGAGAGCTCGTCGACTTCGGTGAGGTCGTGCCCAACGAAGAAGATCATCACTTCGAGTTGAACGCCCCGGGACCCGGGATGTATCGATTCTCACTCAACAATGCGAGCCAGGGGATTATCTGGGATTACGAACCGCGAGGGGCCAAGATGACGCTATTGGCCGGCGGGGAGTATGAGCTCCAGAGAAATTTCTACAATCGGCTCTATTTCTACGTGCCCCAGGGGACCCGCGACATCTACCTCGCCGGCACCCTGCTGGAGGGTAGACACGAATTTCTCGACGGTGACGGTGACCCCATCGCTCCCGATCAGATCGAAGTCATCCAGGACTATACCCGCGTCCCCGTCCCGTCCGGGCAAGATGGACAGGTGTGGTCCCTGGAGCTGAGGACGATCCGGCCCAATATCCGATTTCTCAACACTCCCGGCTATGTGGCATTTAGCCCGGATGAGCTGCTTCTCCCCCGAGAGGTGGTCGACGAGTTGTAGGAAAAGCAGGGGGGGGATCCGGGGGGATCCCCCTTTCTATAACTGCCGCCTAACTATCTGAAAACATTCCAGAAATAACAAAAAACTACAACATATATGCAAAATTGGCTGGCCAAGGGGAGGGTCGTTGGGTAGAGCTAAGTGCTTGAAATTGCTCGGGAAGTCGAGTTCAGGTTGGTGGTGTGTGGCCAGAGGCCACGCTCACCGTAAGGCAAAACTGCCAGCTTCCTCGAGTGCAAGACCTGGTTCACGTATAACACGGAGTAACCACAGCGATGGCACAAGCAGCCAACGATATAAAACAGCGAATTAGCATCATTGGAATGGGGGTCCTCGCGGCTTTTTGCTTCACCGCCTGTCTGGGGGACGGCGGTACGAAGCAAAAGGATCCGCAGCTCGACGACGAGCAACAGGAACAAGAGGAACAGCAAGAGCAAGAGGAACAACAAGAGCAGGAAGAACAGCAAGAGGAAGAGCTGGATCTGGACGAGGTGGAATTGGCCGCCGACGGACTGGCGAGGCTGTCCATCGTGCTCAGCGAGAGCGCAAGCGCCGGATATTCAGAAGCCGCCGAAGAGCTGGCTGAATACCTCGAGAAAATCACGGGCGCTGCCTTTGAAGTGACCACCGGCGACGGCAGCGAAGGCATCGTCATCGGCCACCCCGATCACTTCGAGCAACTCCCCTTTGACGACGTCAGCTTTGGCGACGGCGTCTTCGAGCGCGAGCACTATCTGCTGCGCTCCACTGAAGAGAGCCTATTTCTCCTGGGCGCCTCGCCGATGGCGGCCCGCTTTGCGGTCTGGGATCTGCTCTATCGCATCGGGCATCGCCAGTTCTTCCCCACCGATACCTGGGAAGTGGTCCCCGAGATCGATGAGTTGGTCGTGGCCGTCGACAGTTATGAGAGCCCCGACTACTACAATCGACAGGGACCGCGTGGTTCGATTCGCATCAACCTGCGCCCCTGGGCTTCGGAAGTGTGGGAGCGGTGGCAGTTGCGAAACCGCACGACCCCGACCTTTACGCTGCGCACGGGACACGCCTATGACGCGGTGATCAACGCCAATCAGGAGGCCTTCGACAATAATCCCGACTATTGGGGCCTGGTCGACGGTCAACGGCGCAGCAGCGCCCAGCCCAACGTAGCCCATCCGGAAGTGCAGCAGATCTTTATCGATCATGCGCTAAACCAGCTCGCCAATAACCCCAACCACGACTCGGTGCCCATGGATCCCCGCGACGGGAACCTATGGTCCACCAGCCCGGAGAGCCTGGCCATCGGTACTCCCAGCGACCAGGCCGTGCACCTGGCCAACCTGGTGGCCGAAGCCATCGTCGACGAGCATGGGGACAACAAATATGTGGGCATGTACGCCTATAGTCACCACTCCCCGCCGCCGAATATCGATCTTCACCCCAACGTCATCATCAGCCTGGCCACGTCGTTTATCCGCGGAGGCTATACCTTCGAGGAGATGATCGACGGCTGGTCGGAGCGGGGCAATATGATCGGCATTCGCGAATATTACTCCCTGTGGCGCTGGCATTATTCGCTGCCCGGCGCCGGCGCTCGAGCGGCCAATACGAAATATCTACGCGATACGATTACCCACTTCCACTCTCGAGGGGCCCGGTTTATGAACGCCGAGTCCAACGACACCTGGGGTGGCTACGGACTGGGCTATTATCTGGCGTCCCGTATGATGTGGGACGTCAGTGAAGCGCAGAAGATGGAAGAGCTCATCGACGACTTTGTCGAAAAGGCCTTCGGACCCGCCAAAGCGCCGATGGCCGAGTTCTACGAGCTCATCGACGGCTCCACGGCCGACCCCTACGTGCCGGCCCGTCCGCGCCCGCTCAACGATGACTTCGTGGGGCGCATGTATCGCCTCCTCGACGAAGCCCGCGACCTGGCCGGAGACGACGAGGCGATTCGGGCTCGCATCGATGACCTGATCCTATACACCCATTATGTCGAGCTCTATCGACGCTTTGACACCATCGAGGGACCGCCCAGGCAGCAGGCCTTCGACGACCTGGTCAGCTTTGCCTGGCGAATTCGAGGCACCATGATGGCCGAGAGTATGGCCCTGGTCCAATATATCGACATCGATGTGCGCTCCGATAGCAACCTCAGCTGGGGCAGCGGTCGGACGTCGATGATCCCCTCCACCAACCATCGAGTCGACGAAGACAAGCCTTTCACGGAGTCTGAAATTCAGACCATCCTGCAGGAGGGGATTGCCAACCACGACCTGCTGGTCTTCGACTTCGAGCCCTGGGAGGACTCCGGCGTCTTGGAGCCCGCCTATTTCGACTCCGACACCCGCGGGTCGACGACCAATAATGTCAACCGCGGCACCGTGGAAGCCGTGGTGTCTACCAGCACCACCACCCTGCCGGAGGTCACCATTTCGGCGGGCCATATCTACGACGATCGTGGACCGGTGCAGTGGACCCTCATCGACGGCAGCGGCGCCGTCATCGATCAGGGGGCGGTACCCCCGGACGAGCAGTCGCGCACCTTCGAGCTCACCGCCCCCGAGGCCGGTGAATACCGATTCCGGATCACCAATACCGGTCAGGGCTTCCGCTGGAGCTACCAGCCGCGGGGCGCCAAATTGACCCTTTTGGCCGGTGGGGAGTACGAGCTGGATAGAAATTGGTATACCCGGCTCTATTTCTACGTCCCCCAGGGCATCGACGAGATCTATATCGCCGGCACCATGATGGATGGGCGATACGACTTCGTCGACGGCGCCGGAAATTACGTCGACCACGTCGACGTGGAAGTGATTCAGGGATTTACCGTCGTCCACGTCCCGCCGGGACAGGACGGAGCGGTCTGGGCCCTGGAGCTTCGCGGTTGGCGACCGGGCATTCGCTTCTTGAACGTCCCCGGCTACGTGGCCCTGAGCCCCGACGAATTATTGCTGCCCCAGGAGGTGGTCGACGAGCTCCCCTGATTAATTGATCACCCTTAAACAACCGGCGCCCCGCCCCCGTGAATTCTCACGGTGGCGGGGTGCCTCTTTTGGTCGTGAGGCTGCGCGGGCGATGGGCTCCGCCTGGTGCGAACCCCCGGATTCACGCTTCACGTTTTCCGACTTCCGATTCCGGTTTCGGCACTCATTTGATCCGTATCATCTCATTACTGATTGAAATAAAGCGGAACCGGAGCCGTTGCCGGAATTTTAGCGGTCAAACGCAAATTTCCATAGTGAGAAGGTCGTGGCAAATCCAATGAGAGTTGTTATTCGATCGTCCGCGAGCGGGACCGGGTGGTTGTTGAATCGTCCGCGATTGGTACTTAGGTGGTCTTCGATCGTCAGATAGACGTTGGTCGATAGCTCCACCGTCTCTGTGGCCTCGACGCGAACTACGCTTCGCAAACTACGCGCCATCAACCACAGCTACGCAGGCTACGTAAATTCGTCTAGACAGCGACGAAAAACTACACGTAGCGGCACGCCCCACTACGCGTGCAAGCAACTACAAAACTTCTTCGCCGACCACCGAAATTCGAGGACCGTCGTGTTGTTGCTTGCGCGTGTAGTTGGACGTGCCGCTACGCGCCGTTTTGCGCTGTCGTTTAGCGCATTTGCGTAGCCTCGGTAGCTGTGGTTGATGGCGCGTAGTTTGCGTCGTGCTGTCTACGATGCGTCGTTCGCGCCGAGGCCGCAGAGACGGTGGAGCTATCGACCAATCTACAACGAAGCAAACGGAAACCACCCATGTCCCGATCCTGAACGTCCCAAAAAACCGACCATCGCCGATACCCCCGATCCGAACCACCTCGATCTCCTTAAGTCACCAGATCCGCTTTTTTTAAGCGGTCGTAAGTTGATACGGATCAAGTGGGCCGTTACCGGATGCCGGAGCCGTTGCCGTTGCCGGATGCCGGAGCCGCTGCCGGAGGCCGGATGCCGGATGCCGTTGCCGGATGCCGGATGCCGGAGCCGTTACCGGATGCCGGAGCCGTTGCCGGAGCCGTTGCCGGATGCCGGATGCCGGAGCCGTTGCCGTTGCCGGATGCCGGATGCCGGAGCCGTTGCCGGATGCCGGAGCCGTTGCCGGATGCCGGATGCCGGAGCCGTTGCCGGATG
>SLJM01000136.1 GCA_007135085.1 Myxococcales bacterium | reverse complement strand
TGGTCCAACAGGGCGTCGAGGGCCAGTTTTTGAAGGTCTTCGCCCACGTCATAGCCCAGTTGTCGCGCCCGCAGGACCTGGGCGACGGCCAGATCTTCGCGACGTCGGGTGGGCAATTCGATCGTCGATCCCTCCTCCTGGTCGTCGACCTCTGCGGCGCGGGCCAACTCGATGAGCACGTCGCCGGCGTCCACCGACTCGGCGGGGCCGACGTGGATGGCCTGGACCGTGCCGGCGATGGGGGCGTTGACGGGAAATTCCATCTTCATCGCCTCGAGAGTCACCAATCGCTGACCGCCCTCGACGACATCGCCCACTTCGACGTGGATCTGGTTGACCGCCGCCGGGATGCGGGCGCTCACATTGCCGTCGGAGACCTTCTCGAAGTGGTGTGCCACGCCCTCGACGTCGACGTGGACCTGGTCAGAGGAGACCACGCGAAGCACCGTATGGCGCCGGCCGTCGACGTCGAGGAGCATCGTATTTGACCCCGCCGAGCGAGCGCGCACCAGGGCCTCCCACTGGCCGCAGCGCAGGAGATAATGTTTCGGTCCCAGACAACCCATCTCGACGTCGACCAATTCGCCGTCGACCAGATATTTTAAGGCCCGCGGACCTGGCGAGCGCACCCGGCGGGGGAGGCCGGTGAGGGCCTCGGCGAAGAAGAGACGGATCTCCTCGCGGCGGGCGCTCAAATGATCGCCGATGGCCGCTGCTGCCAACGCTACGGGCAGGTAATCGCGGCCCGCCGAGGTGGGGCGCTGGGGCAGATAGGACTCGAGCCAGCGGGTGCGCACCGGCCCGGTGCGAAAGGGGGTGTCCGTGATGATCTCGAGCAAGAGCGAGCGATTCGACAGCCCCGTCTCAGTGGCGCAGGACGTCTCGTAGAGGGCGGTCTGCATCCTGGCGATGGCGTCTTCCCGGTTGACCCCCCAGGTGATGATCTTGGCGATATTGGAGTCGAATTCCGAGGGGATTTCGTTGCCCTCGAGATAACCGGAGTCGACGCGCACCCAGGGACCGTCGGGCGGGGAAAATCGGACCAATTCGCCGGTGCGCGGGGCGAAATGATCGTCTGGATCTTCGGCGTTTAGTCGGGCCTCGATGGCCACCCCTCGGGGGCTCGGAAAATCGACCTTCGACAGATCGACGCCGCGGGCCACGTCGATCTGCAGTGCCACCAGATCGATGCCGTAGATGGCCTCCGTGACCGTATGTTCCACCTGGAGACGGGCGTTCATCTCCAGAAAATAGAAGGTCTTGCCGTCGGGAAGGAGTAGAAATTCAGCGGTCCCCACGCCGACGTAATCGCAGGCTGTGGCCAGCGTATGGGCGGCGAGCTGGAGGGCCCAGTCCACTTCGTCGTCCAGCTCTGGAGCAGGGGCCTCCTCGATGAGCTTCTGGTTGCGCCGCTGCACCGAGCAATCCCGGGTGCCCAGAGTCCAGACGTTGCCGTGGGCGTCGGCCAGCACCTGTACCTCCACGTGGCGAGCCTCGGGGACGAAACGCTCGATGAACAGCTCCGGGTTTCCGCTGGTGTCCATGGCCTCCGTGGCGGCGGCCTTAAATGCCTGCGCGACGTCTTCTGGCTTGTGGACCAGTCGAATGCCTCGTCCGCCGCCGCCGGCCGCTGATTTTAAGAGCGCCGGATAGCCGATCTCCTCGAGCATCTCGATGGCGAGTTGGGCGTCGTCCACCGGCTTCTTGGACCAGGGGGCGACGGGCACGTCGTTCTCTGCGGCCAGCGTCTTGGCCGTGACCTTGTCGGACATCCTCGAGATCGCCGCCCCGGGAGGCCCCAAAAAGATCAGTCCTCGCTCCTCGCAGGCCCGGGCCAGGGCCGGCTCTTCGGCCAGAAATCCCCAGCCCGGCCAGATGGCGTCGGCGCCGGCGGCCTGGGCGGTGTCGAGCAACAGGTCCAGATCGATATAGGGGGTCTTCAGATCGGTGGCCTCCTCGTCGAGTCGAACCGCCCGGTTTGCCGCTTTGACAAACGGCGTATCGGCGTCGGCCGACGTATAGAGGGCGATCGTCTCCAATTCGGTGCGGTTCTTACGGCTCCAGGTCTCGGCGCCGCGGATAAATCGCATCGCCGATTCGCCGCGGTTTAAGACTGCGACGGCGCGAAAATCACCGGTGAGAACGTTGGGGGCCACGGATACTCCTGGGGGGGGAGGAAACAGAGAACGGCTATTTACCGCTATTTACCGCAAAGGACACTAAGAACACAGAGGGAAGAAACAGCTCTTGGGGCGGAAATTAGTTCAGGGATGGGGGGGACGCAAGGGGGGAGGGCGCTGAGTCACGGAGAAGCGAAAAAGCGGAGACGCTGAGTCGCGGAGTAGCGAAAAGTGGAGACGCTGAGTCGCGAAGAGCGGAAGATTCGAACGGATTATAGCTGACAAGCGGAGATCGTGGGTCATCGGGGTTTAAGGATCGGGCAGCGACGGTGGAAAAGTTAAAACCACCGCATATTCTCGTAGATTCAACCCTCCGCTGATTCGCTTTCATCCGTTTGAATCTTCCGCTCTCCGTTCCTCAGCTGTTTCGCTGCTCAGCTCCTTCGCTCCTCAGCTACTTCGCTCTCAGCTCAGCCAACAGGTGGGCGATTCTTTGTTGTTGGTCCAAAAATTGGCGGTGGAGATCGCTGCGGGTGGCTAGAAATTGGTGGTGGGCGTCGATTAGAGAAGTGGCGGGGGGCGGGCCGGCCTGGGCGATGGTCGTGGGAGGCAGGGGCGGTGGCTCGGGGAGGATTGTGAGAGCGTCTTGCTTAAGCGATTCAATCCATCGGTCGGCAACTTCGACGCCGGCTTCTTTTAAGGCCACCGTGGCGCGTATGGCCTGCTCCAGGGAATTCGTACCCCTCCGATCCAGAGCCACCGCCAGGTGGGGACGATCGCCCAAGATCTTGGAGATCCATCGGGTGCAGCCCGCCCGGGGGCCGTGTTCGATGAAGACGCGGATTCCGTCGGCGTAGGCTCTTTCGATGAGCGCCGGGAAGTCGACGCGGCTCATGGCCTGGCCGACCAGGGCCTGAGCGACCTTCTCCTCATCTGGTGTATAATGATCGAGTGTGGCGTGGGCGTAAAACCGAACGCCCCGTACCTCTTGGGTGGGTCGTCGATGGAGCTCATGCCATTGCTCTTCGATGGCGCTGACGGCATCGCAGTGCATGGCCACGTCGTAGCCCAGCCGCATTGAGCGATGACCGTCGAGGCGCTCCCGGGCCTCTTGGCAGGCAGCGGCCGTGCCGCCGATGACCACGTCGCCGGGGGCGTTGACGATGATCAGGTGGCAATGATCGAGACCGTCCACCGCCTCTTCTACCACTTCCACGTCGGCGAATATTCGCCAGGACTGCCAGGGGATATCGTCGTCGGCGAGGTTCCAGGAGTCGCGCACGGCCTGGAATCGCCGGGAGAGAAGATGCTCGAAGACCGACTCCCGGGCCAATCGATCGTAAAATTCGTCGAGGTCCTCCCAGGCGCCCATGGCGAAGAGGGCGTTCATCTCTCCCGAACAAAATCCGATCACCGCGGCCGGTCTTAGGCCGAGGACCCGTTGGGAAAATTCGGCGTGGATCTGGGATAGGAAGGTCGAACCCCACATCTTCTGAGCGGGCTCGAGCGGTGATTGGTCTTCGTCGTAGATCCCGCGGCTGAGCCGCTCCGGTCGCCGGCATCGCTTTCGGAGGCCGTCCATAAGTTCGGGCATGGCCTCCAGAAGATCGGCGCCCATCTGGTGGTAGGCGCCGGCGGGGCCGGTGAAGACGAAGGCCAAACCGGCGGGCTCTCTCTTTTTCAACACCATCACCGCCGCCCGCGGCTCATCCTCGTCGACGACGCCGACGATGGCGGCGTCCAGATCGCCGCGTCGTATGGCCATTTCGGCCAGCTCCAGGGCGATGGCCCCCGGGTATTTGTCGGCGGCGATGGTCAGGCTCTGACCGCGCAGGTCGAATTGGGCGTTCACGCGGTTGGTGACCAGGTTGGGCATGCAGCCCATGGTCCGCGTGGCGTCTAGCTCCGGGGCGTCGACGTCGAGGCCGCGCAGGGCCAGGCAATGATCGGCGACTGACCTGGAGAGGTTCATCCCGATAAAGACCCCTGTTCGCAGGTTGTCCAGATCTTGAATTTCCTCGGAGAGTCCGAGCGTGGCGGCGACGATCAGCCGTTGCTGGAGCAGGGAGTTCTCCAGGTCTACCGGCGGAAAATTCAGCTTCATCACGTCAAGAACGGGAGCGTTCAGGGCGTTGAGGGCGGTCACCTCGATCGAGGAGTTGTCGTCCACTGAGGTGGGCTCTTGAACGTCGATCGAACCCGTAAACTCCTCGACGATGAGGTGGGCGTTATTGCCGCCGAAGCCGAAATTATTGATTCCCGCTCGGCGGGGCCCTTCGCAATCCCAGGGCTCGGCCTGCTGCAGCAACCGAAGTGGCCCGCCGTCAAGTTCGTCGATTGGGTTGTCTGCGCCCACCGTGGGCGGACGCACGCCGTGCTTGATGGCGCATAGAATCTTGATGAGCCCGGCGGCGCCGGAGACGGTGATGGCGTGGCCGATATTGGATTTGAGAGAGGCGATGGGAAGGGGCTGGTCTCGGTCGCCGAAGAACTCTGCCAGGCTATTGGCCTCCACGGCGTCGCCTCGCGGCGTGCCGGCGGCGTGACATTCGATAAGGGAGATCTGCGACGGGTCGATCCCGGATTGCTCGTAAGCGGCCTCCATGCAGCGCCGCTGGCCCTGCGGGCAGGGGGGCAAAAAGCCCTGGCTTCGCCCGTCGTTGGACAGGCCCACGCCGCGGATGACGCCGAGAATATGGTCCCCGTCGGCCAGAGCGTCGTCGAGGCGTTTCAAGAGGACGACCGCCGCTCCCCGAGCGGGCACCAACCCGTCGGCGGAGCCGTGGAAGGGACGACTTCGGCCGGTGGGACTGAGCGCTCCCACTTGCTCGAATCCAGCGCGGAGGAATTGATCGTCTGCCCCGTTTAGACCGCCGGCGATCATAAGGTCCACATCGCGGCGGTGGAGGGCGCGGCAGGCCAGATCGATGGCGTATAACGACGATGCACAGGCTACGTCGAGGCAATAGGAGGGGCCGCCAAAGCCCACGGCGTCGGCGATATAGGAAGCCACGAATCCGTCGCATCCCAGGTTT
>SLJM01000243.1 GCA_007135085.1 Myxococcales bacterium | reverse complement strand
GCCCGGGGTGGAGCGGCTGGACAGCGCCGCGGGGAAACGGCGCGCTGCGTGTCGTGGGGGGCGGTAGCGGATCATCGCAAACCTCTGAAGACATCGAAGTCGCTCCGGCCCAGCTGAGGCTGGGGGCTGCGCGGGCGATGGGCTCCGCTGGGGCTGAAGCCCCGCTCCGCCCCGAACCGTCGAGGTTGTTGGCTGGCGTTGGATTTAATCGACTGTTTGAGGTTGTTTCGCCACCCGCGGTGTTGGCAACAGCACCGCCCACGGCCGCGGAGGTCGTTTTTGGTCAACAGGGCATCCCTGCCCTGGCAGTAGTGGTTGTGAACTACCGTGGTCCGAACCACCCCCATATCATCGAGTCCGGTGGGATTCGCACTCTTTGGAGGTCTTCCGAGAGGTTTCGTCGACGATGAGTCGGCAGGTCGTGCCGTATTCGGCGCCGTGGTCATCCCAGACGAAGATCTCGGGGTCGTCGATATTCCAGGTCAACTCGCCAGCGGGGGAGATGATGACCTCTACGTTTTTTCCGCCTCCCTGGTTGGTGCTCTTGATCCGGGAGCCCAGGTCCACAAGGGCGCGGAGGGTGTCGCGGCGGGGGTGGTAGTGCTGGCGGTTGTCGTGGGGAGCGCCGAAGACGGAGACGCCGGGGCTGACGGCTTTGAAGAATTCAGGATGAAAATGGCTCGAGCCGTGGTGGGGAACCTTCATGATATCGGCGCGAAGGGCAGGGCAGTCGCTGGGGCCGTCGGGGCAATAGCGGTCGACCAACATACGGCCGCCGGCGACCTCGATGTCGCCGGGCAATAAGATTCGACGGTCCCCATATTTGATGAGCAGCACCAGGCTATCATCATTGAGCTGAGAGCTGTTGCGAGAGTCGAAATCGCCCCCCGTGGCCAGAACCTCGATGCTCAGGTGCTCCGTAATCTGCTCGCGGTGCCCCGCCTCCCATGACTGCAATTCTAGATTCGCCTTATCCGCCGCCTCTTCGAATGTATTCCACGTGGCCGGAACGCTGCGATCCATGGGCGGTCCCCGACGAATGCCATTGGTGATGATTTTATCGACCTGATGGGCCTCGAGAAGGCCCGCGGCGCCGCCGAAATGGTCGGCGTGAGGATGGGTGATAAAGAGCAGATCGACAGAGTCGGTGATGGTATCCATGGCGGCCGGTAGATTCCGAGAATAATGACGACCGGCGTCGACGAGGATGTCAGTTGATCCTTTTTGAATCAGGAGGGCATGGGCCTGGCCCACGTCGATAAAGGATAGCCGCAGGGAGTCCTCGGCCAGTTCCTGCGGCCTATCCGAGTCATCCGAGTCAGCCGATTCCAGGGCCTGGGCCTTATCTATCAGGCTGGAATGAATCGGGGCCGACCGATTCCACGACGTATAAGAGAGGGCGATAAATAAAGCCCCTCCGATAAGCACTACGGCAGCTAGAGCAGCCAGATTACGGCGATACTTCATGTACTGCGACTCCACATAAAAAGCCTGACTCAGTTAATTATAGCCACAAGGCCAGGAGAAGTCCCGCCGTTGTTTGAGCCCCATACGATCAGCGGGGACCGCTGTGTCTGGTCTCCCTCGGAGGGATCGATTGGAGTATCGCGCTGTGCGCTCGGCGGCGCTCGCGCCGGGGTGGAGGCTGCTTGCGCAGCCGGGATGAAGCGCGCGTTGCGCGCGGGGTGGAGGGCCCTATGGGCCCGGGGTGGAGCGGCTGGACTGCGCCGCGGGGAAACGGCGCGCTCTGTGCCGTGAGGGGCGATAGCGGATCATCGCAAACCACTGGGGTGGGAAGCACTACTGATCCTCCCCATGAGCAAAGTGAAGCAGCGCGAATGGGGAGGTGGGCCGGCCTGGAGCGGAGCGAAAGGCCGGGTCGGAGGGGTCGGTTGGATGATCGTGCTAATTCAACGAAGCCCGCCGTGTCCCGCCCCCATAGACCCCGACGGTCCAATACTTCCTTCAACGGTTCTTGACTTCTTTCGCTATTTGTTTAGGGTTGCCTAATAATTGTCGGGGTTGTGACTAAGTTATTAGTCAGCCGCCCCGAATACCCACCGATCCTGTTGTCGGTGGGTATTTCCGGTCAGCTGAGAGAGTAGGGATGAATAGTCTAAAAACGTTTGCGCTGCTCTTGTGCGCGGTTCTCGTCGTATCCGTGGGCTGCGATAGAGCGGCTGGATCAGACAAAGAGGGCCTGAGCGTGGTGGCGTCGACGACGATGCTCGAGGACCTGGTGCGTCAGCTGGTTGGCGATGAAATCGAGGTCCACGGACTGGTGGGCATCGGCGCCGACCCCCATGTCTATCAACCGCGGCCGGCGGACGCCCGGACCATCGCTCAGAGCGACGCCGTGGTGATGAACGGGCTACTCCTCGAGGGCTGGATGGAAGATCTGATTCGCAACGCCGGTGGCGAGCGGCCGGTGATTGTCGGTGGAGAAGTAATCGACGAGGATAATCTGATTCGCGTGGAGGGGGCCGTCGACCCCCATATCTGGTTCGATGTCGGCATGTGGCGACAGGTAGCTGAGCACGTCGCTCAGGGGCTTGTCGAATTGGCCGGCGACGACGAGGGACTTGCGACGCGTATCAAAGAGAGGCACGCCGAATACGACCAGGTTCTGGCCGATCTGGACGAGTGGATTCACGGTCAATTGCGAACTATCCCCGACGAGCAACGAGTGCTGATTACGAGCCACGACGCCTTCAATTATTTCGGTCAGGCCTACGGCATCGACGTCGAGGGGATTCAGGGAATCAGCACCGAGCAGGAGGCGAGCCAGCGAGACGTGATCACCATCATCGAGTTGGTCCGTGAGCGAAACGCGCCGGCTGTATTTACTGAAAGCTCCGTCCATCCGGGCCTCATCAATCAGGTGGCCCGCGAGACCGGTATCGAGACGGCGGGGCCTCTTTACTCCGACAGCGTGGGGCCCGCCGACTCCGGGGCTCATACCTATGTGGGCATGGTGCAGGCCAACGTGGAGATGATCACCCGCGCTCTGGGCGGGAATTATCAGGCATTCGACGCCCAATTGGTCGATGAATCGGCCGACGAGGACGATGCATGAGCGATCCCGTCGTAGAAGTACAGCAGTTGAACCTGTCTTATGATGATACACCGGCACTCAGCGACGTGAGTTTTTCCCTCCCCGCGGCGTCTCTGGTGGGCATCGTAGGTCCCAACGGAGCAGGGAAGTCGACGTTGGTAAAAGCCATCGTGGGCAGCAAAAAGCCCGACAGCGGCACGATTCGACTCTTTGGTAAGGCGGCAAATAAAGGCCGCAGCGAGCTCACCTACGTGCCGCAGCGCGGGGCCGTGGACTGGGATTTTCCGATCACCGCCGAGCAGGTGGTCTGGCAGGGGCGGTATCAGTCGGCCGGTCTCCTTGGGCGTTTCAAAAAAGAAGATCGCCAGGCCGTGGCAGATGCTCTCGAAGCGGTGTCCATCTCGGATCTGGCCAATCGTCAGATCGGCGCTTTGTCGGGGGGCCAGAGGCAACGAGTCTTTCTGGCCCGGGCGCTGGCCCAGGGCGGTCAACTCTTCGTGCTCGACGAGCCCTTTGCCGGCGTCGACGCCGCCACCGAGTCAGCTATTGTCGACGTCCTGCGCTCCCTCCGCGATCAGGGCAAGACGGTGCTCGTTGTCCATCACGACCTGAGCACGGTGGGCGAGTATTTTGATCATGTCGTGCTTCTCAACCGGCGACTTGTCGCCTGTGGACCGACAGCGGAGGCCTTTACGGCGGATCAGGTCCAAGAGACTTACGGTGGCCGGGTGGCGATCTTCGCCGACGACGGCGACGGTAAGCTGGTGGTATGAGTCAAAAAATGAGTACGAGCACGGCCATCCATATCGAGCGGGCGCAGGAGTTTTTCCTCTTTCAATACGATTTCGTCCTCTACGCCCTGGGCGCTTCGGTGTTGGTGGGAATCGTCTGCGGATTGGTCGGCACGTTCCTGGTCCTGCGGGGATTTTCACTGCTCGGTGATGCCACGGGACACGCCACGCTTCCCGGTGTGGCCGGCGCATTTTTATTGACGGGGTTTCAACATCCGGCGGCGCTTCTGACGGGAGCGCTGGTCAGCGGCGGGCTGGGGGCGCTGACGGTCGGGGCGTTTAGCCGCGGCTCCAGGGTGCGCTCCGACGCGGCGATAGGCATCGTCCTCTCCGTCTTCTTCGGCATCGGCATCGTGATGCTGGCCTATATCCAGGATTCACCGACGGGGCGCCACGCCGGGTTGGAGCAATTTTTATTCGGCAACGCCGAGGCCATCACGGCTGGCCAACTGGGGGTGCTGGCGCTCATCGGCCTGGCCCTATGTGTGGCGGTGGCGGTCTTCTATCGACCGCTGGCGTTGATGACCTTTGACGAGGGCTACGCGAAGTCACTGGGCATCGATACGGCGAAGCTCGAAATCGGGCTGCTCTTTGCGCTGTCCGTGGCAGTCGTGATCTCCATTCAGGCCGTAGGCGTTATCCTCGTGGCGGCGATGCTCATCATTCCCCCGTCGGCGGGGCGCTTTCTATCGGGACGGCTCGGCGGAGTCGTCGCCTGGGCCATGGTCATCGGCGCCGTCAGCGGTGCTATCGGCGCGTTTATCTCCTATGTCTTCGCCGGCGTCGCAACCGGCCCGGCCATGGTGCTTGCGGCGACCTTCTTCTTCGGTCTGGCTCTCTTATTTGGCCCCCATCAGGGTGTACTCACCGCCTGGGTGCGGTCGAGGAGGCGACGATGATCGGCCTCATCGACTTCTTCGTCGCTCCCTGGACCTGGGGAGATTGGATGTTGCGGGGGATGCTCACCGTCAATCTGGTCGCCATTGCCTGCGCTGTGCTGGGCGTCTTCCTCTACCTTCGGCGCATGAGCCTTTTGGCCGACGCGCTGGCCCACGTGGCGCTGCCCGGGATTGTCGCCGCCTTTTTGATCAGCGGATCACTGGACGCGCCGATTATGCTCGGAGGGGCTGTGGCTGTGGGGTTGTTGTCGGCCCTGTCCATCGAGACTCTGGCCAGCCGGCCCAATATTCGATCCGACGCGGCCATCGGCATCGTCTTTACGTCCTTTTTCGCCCTGGGCGTCATCTTGTTGAGCACGGTCGTGCGCGACGCCCATATCGACACCCATTGCTTGCTCTTTGGCGATGTCCTGGGGATCAGCGATCG
>SLJM01000262.1 GCA_007135085.1 Myxococcales bacterium | reverse complement strand
TCGCTACCGGGGCTCGCTCAGCGGAGAGCACGGCGACGGGCGAGTGAGATCGGCCCTGCTGGAGCGTTTTTACGGGACCGAAATCGTCGAGCTTCTGTGCGACGTAAAGACCGCCTTCGATCCCCGGGGGATCTTCAACCCGGGCAATATCGTCGATCCCAGGCCCATCGACGAGGGATTTCGATTCCAGCCGGGGAGGGCCACCCCCGAGCTGGATACCTATTTTGAGTGGCGTGCCGAGGGCGGATTGGTGCGGGCCACGGAGTTATGCAACGGCGCCGGGGTCTGTCGCAAAAAAGTGGGCTCCGGGGGCACCATGTGCCCAAGCTATATGGCAACTCACGAGGAGAAAGACTCCACTCGGGGCCGGGCCAATACATTTCGAACACTGCTCACGGGCTCACAGCCCACGGATGCCTTCGAGAGCGAAGAGCTCGACGCCGCCCTCGACCTCTGCCTGTCCTGCAAAGCCTGTAAGAGCGAATGTCCGGCCAGCGTGGATATGGCCAAGATGAAGGCCGAGTATTTGCAGCACCGACACGATCGGCGGGGGACGTCGGCGTCGGCCTGGTTTTTCGGTCATTTCCCGTCGATGAGTCGGCTCGGGATGATCTGGCCCTGGCTAGCCAATTTTATGCTCTCTCTGGCGTTTAGTCGCTGGGTCTTGACCCGTTTTTTCGGGGTCGCCAGAGAGCGGGAGATGCCGAAATTAGCGTCGAGATCCTTCGATGGGTTGTTGAAAAAATACCGCAGAGAGCACGATGGGCCCGGCGATGACGCGCCGCCGGTGTGGCTTTATATCGATCCCTTCACGGATTTTACGGATCCCGAAATCGGCATCGCCGCAGTGCAGCTATTGGAAGCGGCCGGCTACCGGGTGGAGAGATTTCCCGTGCGCGACGATGGGCGGACCTATTTATCGAAGGGATTGGTGCGAAAGGCGCGCCGACTGGCACAGCGCGGCATCGAGACCGCAAAAGAGGCGCTGGCCGAAGACGATCGTCCAGTCATCGGGCTCGAGCCGAGCGCCCTATTTACCTTCCGCGACGAGTGGCTCGATCTGGTCGACGACGGGCAATTAGAAATGGCGCAAGAACTGGCAGATCGGTCGGTGTTGCTCGAGGAGTTTGTGGTCCGGGCCATCGACAGGGGCGAGTTCGACAAGGCGATCTTCAGCGACGACAAGCCCGAGCAGGTCGTCCTCCACGGGCATTGCCATCAAAAAGCCTTCGTGGGCACCGCCCCCACCGAGCATGCTCTGGCGGCGGCGGGCTATGCGGTGCGCACCTTGCCCACCGGCTGCTGTGGCATGGCCGGTTCATTTGGCTACGAGGCCGACCACTACCAGTTGTCCATGGCCATCGGCGAGCTCGTCCTCTTCCCGGAGCTACGAGAATTGGAGGGCGACGAGATCGTGGTGGCGCCGGGCACGTCCTGTCGGGACCAGATCGCCGACGGCGTTGGTGGAGAGGCGATTCACCCGGCGCAGGCGCTGGCGCGGCGATTGAGATAAGCCGGTCGTCTCAGTCGTCGAGTTGCCATTGGAGGATCGGGCGCTGCACCCCATCGGGGGCTTCGCCGATCGTCCAGACGTCGACGAAGTCCCAGCCCTCAAAATTATTCTCGTCGTCGAATTCGTTGGTATATAGGGGCTCGCCGCCGTTGCTGTCAGAGGTGCCGCAGGTGTTGACGTCCCAATAGGAGCTTTCAATGCTTTCTTCCCACAACCATCCTCCGCCCAGACCGCCCACATTCGTATTTCCCTCGACGGGACCGGCGGCGTAGGAATTGGTGATAGATCCGTCACCATAGCTGACGAGTCCCCCAATATTTTCATCACCGGTGACGGCGGCCGTTGAATAGGAATTGATGATGTGGCCCTCGGAATAACCGGTCAAGCCGCCGACCTGTTTAGCCCCCTCAACCTCTCCGGTAGAAAAGCTCCGCAGGACCGTGCCGTCGATCATGCCTGCCAGGCCTCCTACTCGTTCACCTGTGCCCGATACGGTGCCGTCGAAGTAGGAGTCCTCAAGATGCCCGCTGAGATAGCCTATGAGACCTCCAATATCATCGCCCACGCCTTCCACGTCCGCGGTGGAGTAGGAATTGATTATGGTCGCTTCATAACCGGTGGCGCCGACAAGTCCGCCAACGCCCTGGCGATCTCCAATAATCTTGCCCGTGGTATAGGAGTTTTCGATGGTTCCTCGATTCATGCCGGCCAGACCTCCTATGATCCGGTCTCCATGAAGATCCACATTTTCGAGAGCCACATTTTTGACCAGAGCGCCTTCGTCAATTTCACCAAAGAGGCCAAAGCGACTTCGGGAAGAATCGATGATGGTGAGGTTTTCAATGGGGTGGCCGCCGCCATCGAATATGCCCTTGAACCGGTTAACCTCATCGTTGTTATCCGCGGCCTGACCGATGATATTAAATTGAGTGATGCCGCCGAGATCGATGGGGGCGGCGACGACGAAGCTGTCTGAAAGATAGATCGTGCCGACGCCAATGATGTTGAGGTGATGGGAAGAGCAGATTCGGAAAGGATCGTCGGCGGTGCCGGCGCCGCCGCCGAAGGGGGCAGCGCCGGCATTACAGGCCAGAAGAAATTCGATGGTGTCGCCTTCAACCGCTACGGGAGCAGTGATCGACAGAGTCTTCTCACCGGTTTCGGTGGAGGTCATAAAGCAGGTGGCGATTCCCTCTTCATCGGTTTCGGTGCAGGCCCCGTATGCGTTTCCGTCCCCGGTGGCGGTAAAATCCGGTGTTTGACCGACGATGGGATTTCCGAATTCGTCGAAGAGGCCGATCGTGATCTGAGCCTCCTCTTCACCATCGTCGACGCCGTCTTCGCCGGTTATCCAGGAGGTGTCAGGGTGAGGATCGGCGGCCAAGATCCGGAAGGAACCACTCTGGTCCGTTGCGCCGTGGAAGTCTTCGTCATCGCTGGTGGCCACCAGGAAGTAGTCCGAGCCGGCTTGCTCGACGGTGAGTTCGAAATGAGCCTCTCCCAGAAGATCGGTGAGCTCCGTGGCCTGGTTTGAGCCCGATGCGAATTGTCCATCATTCAATTCCAGGGTGACGGAGACGTTATTTCGCTCGATTCGACGCTCGTCGTCGTCGATGAGCATCACCTTGACCTGGAAGGGCTGGCCGGCGGTCTCTTCAGCGGGAGGCTGGGTGATAAAGGCCAGGCCGTTTAGCGGGGCGGCGAGGACGTCGAAGGAGTCGGTCTCCAGAGTCGTATCCAGGAGAGCCTCATGGTCACTGGTGACCAGAAGACGGTAGTCCGTACCGGGTTCGGCGATCGTCAATTCGAAGGTAGCCACGCCGGCCTCGTCGGTGCTCTCCGTGACCTGTGAGAGGCCAGGACTAAATTGACCGTGGTTGAGGGCCACCGTGATGTTGACGGCCTCCAATTGGGCCGGCTGTTGCTCTTCGTCGAGGAGTTGGAAGGCCACCTGAAAGGATTGACCGGCGATAATTTCTTCGGGCAGGGGGGGGGAGAGGGCGATTTCATGGGGGACTACCTCGACGAATACCTGCCAGCTGCCGTCCTGGCAGCGGAGGTCTCGATAGAGCTCGCCCTCATATTCGTCGGGACAGGGATCGTTCTCGGCGGGAGCGTCGACGCAGATCCCGCCCAGGCAGGCCTCCTCGCTGAGGCAGTGGTCGTGGTTATCGCATTCAAAGGTCAGCTTCTCGCCGCCACCACAGGCGACCACCGCGGCGGCCAGAACTAATGCCGTAGCATAAAAGGTGATTCGGGTCCCAAAATTCATCGCTGCTTCCTCCGATAGACTGCCTTAGAAAATTGCTGCGGCGACTATATTCTGTCTGGTTTCAATAGGGAACAACAATATTTTCACTGGAAGCGACCGGATCCTGTCGGTAATTCAGTATTTTCCCAGAGACCAATCGCGGGGATCTCCGTGCCAGTGTCTTGAGTCTTGAACGGCGCCCCCCGACGATTTCCTTCTTTCGAATCCATCTCGTTCACCGCAGGGTGTTGTTCAAGACCCACGACCCAGGGCTCAAGACCAAAGACTCCAAAAGTCTCGATGCTTCTCAGAGACAGGATTCCCGATCAACGCTGATCACATACATCCTTCAGTGGAAGTGATGACCGTCGTCGACGGCAGTTAAAAATTTGGTGATGAGTTTGCGAAAAGCGCGAGGGCGCTCGATAGGGATTGTGTGGCCGGAGTTGGTGACCAGTTGATGGGTGCCGTCGCATAATCGGGCCAGCTTTTGAGCCCCCTCGGGGGTGACCAGGGGATCGGCGTCGGCGGAGATGACCAGGGTGGGGGCTTTGACCTTGCCCGCCAGGCCGTCCAGGGGAGGGAAGTTGATCAGTCCCTCCAGGAGCAGCGCCGTGCCTTCCAGGGAATTTCGCTCCACGGAAGCGCGCACAATATTTGGAAGGAGGGCCTCATTCTTGGTGAGAAATTCATTGCCCAAGATGGTGGGAAGGGCCGCCCAGGACAGGGCGGGGAGTCCGCCGTGGTTGAGCAGCTCGCGCCAGGAGCGCACGATCGTGCGGGCCAGGGCGGTGGGCGCGGCGGTGGCGCTGCACAGGACGAGACGGCGAACCCGTTTCTTATACTGGGTGGCCACCCCAAGGGCGATGCGGGCGCCGTGGCTAAAGCCGACGAGATCAACCTTTTTTAGCTTCAGGTGATCCAGAAGCTCCCGCAGGTCGCGGGCGTGCTCATCCAGGGTCGGCGCTTGCCGTGGGTTGTCGGACCCACCCTGGCCGCGGGCGTCATAGGTCAAGATTCGAAACTGGTCGCGAAGCTCGCGAACCTGTGAAGACCAATGGCGGGTGGACTGGGTCATTCCGTTGAGGAAGACCAAGACCGTGCCGTCCTTGTCGAAGCCGTGGGTCTTGTAGTGGATCGAAAGATTGCCAGAGGTGACAAAATTAGGCATCGTTCGCTTTGCTCACTGAAGTTGGTAGTTGGTGGTTACGTTCGCTTCGCTCATTGTGGTTAAAGGCGCGCTGCGATGAGTCGTAAGCTACCAACTCAGCCCCGAACATTGAACTACCAACCACGAACTACCAACCACGAACTACCAACTACGAACTACCAACCACGAACTACCAACTACGAACTACCAACCAAACGAGCAAAGCGAGCCATATTTTGACAGCAATGGCAAAGGCGCTCAAGATGAGGAGCTTTCGCTGGTCGTGAGTTATAGTTATGGGAAAAAATATGTTCAATCGAAGGATATTCTGGGGTTCTCTACTGGTCGGTCTCTTTTTCGGCGCCCAGATCGCGGTGGCTCAGGAGGAAGGGGCGTCGGAAGAGCGAGTTTGGACGGTGGCGGTGATGGCCGATCTGAACGGCCCTTATGGCTCGACGGAGTACAATCAATTCGTCCACGCTGCCGTGGAATGGCTGCGCGATGATCTGCAGCCCGACGCGGTGGTCATCGCCGGTGATATGGTGGCCGGTCAGCAGGGAGGGTTGGACTATCGCGCCATGTGGCGCGCCTTCCACGAGGTGGTCACCGACCCGCTGATGGAAGCTGGGATTCCCCTGGCCGTCACACCGGGAAATCACGACGCCTCGGGGGCCACCCCCTTCTGGGAGGAGCGCGTCGAATACGCCCGGCAATGGGAGCTTCGCCGGCTCAGTCTGGATTTTGTGGACGACCGATTCTATCCCTTTCACTATGCATTTTCCGTGGGGCCGGCGCTCTTTTTGTCCCTCGACGGAACCGGGGTGGGGCCCCTCGACGATCGGCAGTTGGCCTGGATTGAGGAGATTTTGGAGGCTCACCAGCACGTAAATGTCAGCGTCTTGATGAGCCATGTCCCTCAATACGCAGTGGCCCAGGGGCGAGAGAGAGAAATATTCAACGACGAGGGGCTCGCTGAATTGATGAAGCGCTACGACGTGGATATGAAGATCTCCGGCCATCACCACGCCTATTATCCGGGGTGGCGTGACGGGACTTATTTTCTACACGCCTCGGCGCTGGGCTCGGGAGTGCGCATGCTCATCGACGAGGAGCGCCGTCGGCCGCGCAACGTAGCGATTGTGCGCTTTAATGAGCAGGGCATCATCGACGTGGAAGCCCGGGTGGCCCCTGACTTCGAGGAGGTCGTGGATGTGGAGAATCTTCCCGAGAGCATCGGCCAGGGAGATTTGGAGATCTTTCGCATGGATCAGGCGGAGCAGATGGATGGTTCGAGCTGAGTAGGCCAGCTCAAAACGAGGCGCCGTAAAGGAGATAGAATTCCGATAGCCCCGCCTCGCCGAGTCCCCGGGCGTAGCCCAGTCGCAAGCTGTTGCGGTCGTAATAGCCCAGAATCGTGTCTAACTGAACCTCGCCACCAATGCCGGTATGGAAGTCGGCGTCCAATAAAAAGCCGTCGAAGGCCGTGCCGTGGTCTGCGAAGAGCGAGCCTTTGACGTTGCGCACGAAAATGGGCAGCGTGCCGAAGCCGCGGTCGAACTCCCAGATCGGAAATCGATATTCCAATTTCCAGACCTGATATTGAGTGCCTCGAAATTCGCCGGGAGCATAGCCGCGAAGGGGAAAGCCCCGTCGTGGCTCCTGGAAGATGAGGCTCGTCAAGACGTCCTGGGGGGAGTAGCCGCCGATGGCGTAGCGCCGTTGGAGCCCCGTGGCGCTTCGGTTCAGGGCGCCGCGCACGCGCAGGGCGAAGACGTGGCGCTTTAGAAACGGGTTCGGCTGGTAGAGATCGAGGCCGTAGCTCAGGGTAAGCGCGCTGTCTGGATGTCCCAGCGACGGGTGATGAATGCCCACGGTGGTGCTCGCCGAGACGCCTCGCTCAGTGGAGATCGACAGGGGATAGCGAAATTGACTGCTATAGCTGAGCCCGAAGGTCAATTGATTGAAAAAGCCCAGGGGCGGATCGGTGGGCCGGATATCGCCGGGCTCGTGCTCGATGTCGAATTGCCGTTGTCGCTCGTCCAGGTATTCCACGTCGAAGCGTGTCGACAATGAGAAGCTCTGGCCCCGGCGGCGGATGGGATAGGATAGATTGAGCCGACCCAGATATTGGCGCTCGATATAGGGGACGTAGCGACTCATGGCGATACGGCTCTGGGTGCGCGGATAGTCCTGAAATCGCAGCAGCGTCGACAGGTTGAGCGCCGAGCCTCGGTAGCTGTAGGCCAGGCCCAGATTGGCGCCGTAGTCGGTGAAGTTGGGGCCCGTGGTCAGGCCGCCGCTCAACGTATATTCGTGGTGTTCCACCGGGTCGTAGCCAAAGAGTGTGGCGCCGATACCGCTGCCCCCCGTGAGGGCGCCGAATTCGGGCATGAATGTTTGAGGCAACAGCCAGGGCCAGGGTCGGTAGGGCCGGGGGTCGTCGATGCCGTGGGGTTGAGGCTCCGGATATTCCAGCCAGGGGCGGGTTCTCTCGGTGGGGCGTTGGTCGGCGTGATAGAAGCGCTGAGGGTGTTGAAGACGAGCGATCTCGAAGCCGCGATGGGTGTAGGTATAGACGTAGATCCAGCGACGGTCAGAGCTGACGGCAGGAGAGAAGACCCCGCGCAGGACGTTGGTGACCTGCCAGATCTGGTGGGTATTCATATCCATGGCGTGGATATTGAAGACGTCGTCGACGTTGCTCGAAAAATAGAGATAGCCCTCGGGTCCGAAGTGGGGGTCGATATCGTGGGCCGGGCTATCTGTGAGCTGCGTGGTCTCTTTCGTCTCCAGATCAACCAGGTAGAGGTCTCGCTGGCGGCGATCGAGGCGCCACCAGCTAAAGACAACGCCTGTGCCGTCGGGGGTGAAAACGGGACGCGAGATCTGTTGCCAGTGGCCATCGTCGCGGGGGGCGAAGTCGTTGCGGCCCAGGATGATTTCTTCTCTAACTGCATCTTCCCCGTCGGCAGAGTCATCGAGGAAGCGGCGAACCAGCTCCATCGAGCCATGGCGATTTCGCACGTAGACCAGCTCCGCGCCGTCGGGGCTCACCGCCGGTTCGCGGGCCCGATCGGCCTCGGTGAGGCGTTTATAGTCACCGGTCGACGGGGTATAAGCGTAGAGATCCTGGTAATTATAGACGTTGCCCGTGATGTCAGAGCGAGAGAAGTAGAGGGTCTCACCATCGGGGCTCCAGGCGGCAGGGCCGGCGGCGCCGTGACCGTCGTGGAGGGTGCTGATTCGTTGGCCCGAGGCGGCGATGGTGGCGTAGACGGGATGGCTCGTCAGGTCGGCCCGATAAAAGGTGATCTCCCCATTATGGCCGGGGCGCACCGTGGGATAGCGGCTTCGGCCGCCGCCGTCGGTCAAAAGTTCCAATTCCGTGCGCCCCGCCGCCTCCACGGCCACCCGGTGGGCCAGAGCGTCGGCCTTGGCCTCGGCGACGAAGCCCTCCCACAATTCTTCGAGATCATCGCCTACCACCTGGCGAGTGACGTGGTTGAGGGCAAAGGGAATCAGCCGTCGGCCGTATTCGTGGTTGAAGTCACGGATAAAATTCTCGCCATGTTGGCGCACGATATAGTCGATAAAAAACGCGCCGTAGAGATAGGGCCCGGTGCCCGAGGGCCAGTCGAAGGGAAGCCCCGTGGCCCGGCCAAGATCGAAGAGTTCATCGTCCAGGGCCGCCGTGCGAAGCCACATTCGAAAGAGGGGGCTGTCCACTCGTCCACGGCCGGTCCGGGCCGACTCCAGATAGACGGCGATGCCCTCGACGTACCATCGGGGCAATACGGCGTTGGGATGAAATTGTTTGCCGATGACCCGATTGAGCCAGCGATAGAGGCTTAAGTTGGTGTCCAGGTGCAGGATATGGACGTATTCGTGGTAGACCAGAATCCGAAGCCAATCGTCGAAATAGCCCAGTACGTGGTCCGCCGAGGGGGGCATGCCGTAGATGGCGATGAAATTTCGCCCGAAGACCCGGGCGAAGCCGTTGGCCGTGTCGAGCTTGTCCGTCACCAATACATGGGTGCGCGAGGCGGGCTTCCAATCCATCAGGGGGACCAGCACCTCATGGGATTCCTCGGCGTAGATAGCGGTGCGTCGCGCCAACTCATCGAGACCGTCGTAATAGTGGACGTAGAAGTTTTCGGTGGTGATCGTATGGTAATTTAACGCCGGATCGTCGATGGCGTGGGCCCGCGGCGAATAGGCCATCGTGGCCAGGGCAACCAGGAGGGCCGCCACGGCAGTGACAAGCGGGGTGGAGCGTCGGTGGGAGGGCAGGTACTTCATGGCTCAAATGTTCTATCACCGCAGGGGGAGGACGATCGAGTGTAATCCACCTTGATCGATAATCGTGTCACTGAGAATCAGCGAATCTTTTGGAGTCTCTGGTCTTGAGTCCTGCGTCGTGGGGCTTGAACGGCACCCTGCGATGAATGGCTTGTATTGAACGCCCTCGAACTGCGGAGGGTGTAGTGTCGTTCAAGACCCGAGACACAAGACACAAGACACAACACCGATCACACCTGGGAAGATCTAGTTTGGTGACGAAATTGTGCGCCCCTGATAAGTTTCAGCCAAGGTCGTATCGAAAAGGTTACGATAAATGGGAGAAGTCTTCGTGCAACGAGCAGTAAAAAAAGCGGTGATGTGGCTCGCAGCGAGCGCCCTGGCAATGGTCGCTCTTGGTTGTGCCAACTCCGGCCCCGACGGGGCGGAGCGTGAGAGGTTAAAAGAGATGTCGATCTATGACTTCGAAGTAGAGACGATCGCCGGTGAGACCACGACGATTGGCGAATACGAGGGCAAGGTCTTGCTCTTCGTCAACGTCGCCAGCGAGTGTGGATTTACCCGCCAATACGAGGGCCTGCAAAATCTGTGGGAGAAATACGGCGACGACGGTCTGGTGGTGCTGGGCTTTCCGGCCAATAATTTTATGGGCCAGGAGCCGGGCACCGACGAAGAGATCCAGGCATTTTGCACCGGCGAATTCGGCGTCACCTTTCCCATGTTCAGCAAAATCTCGGTCAAGGGAGGCGACCAACACCCGCTCTATACGCACCTGACAGCTCAGGCCGGTGAGAATATCAGTTGGAATTTCAACAAGATTCTCGTGGGCCGCGACGGGGAGGTCATCGATCATTTCGGGTCCAGGGTTGAGCCCGAGAGCGACGAATTGGTGACGGCCATCGAGGGGCAATTGGGTCGGTGACCGCACCTACGGCACGCCACCCCCCCAACGCCCCCGATGGCGCGGTACGCTACCCCAACGCCCCCGATGGTCCGGTACGCCACCCCAACGCCCCCGATGGCGCGGTACGCCATAACGCAGTTGCGCGTGCTTGTAGTCTACGCGCAGGACCGCGTCGTTTTGCGCGCTGTTTGCGCATTTGCGGGCCCTATGTAGCCCCAGGAGATGGCGCGCCTTTTGCGCCGAGCCTGGGGATCGATCGGACCATCGAGGTGATTCGGTCTCTCGCGATCGGACCATCGAGGTGATTCGGTCTCTCGCGATCGGACCATCGAGGTGGTGCGAGCATCGATCCCGGCGCTCCCGTTGGTCACACCGGGTTACAGAGGGTCGCTAGACTGCGCGCCCTGCGCGTAGACTACAAGCACGCGCAACTGCGTTATGAGGTGCCGGACCATCGAGGTGGTGCGGTTTTCGTGACCGGGCCATCGAGGTGGTTGGGTGAAGATCGGTCCTCAGCACCCGCATTCGAAATAGGGCTTGTAGAGCGTGTGGGCGATGCGGTGATGGCTGCCCACGGGCATGGCGATGACCAGGGCCTTTGACTGGTGCGGTTTCTCGCCGATGAGTAGCGGGGCTGTGCCGTCTTGTAGGTCCACCATGGCCAGGGGGCGGATATAGGTATTTTCTTCGAAGGCGCCGAGGCGGCGGTACCAGGGGCGTGTGTGGTCGCGAAGCTCGAAGAGCTCCGACATGGCGCCGAAGAATTCACCGCAGCCCGGGCCCGATCTGACGGTGATAAAGGCATAGAGGTGGTCTCGGTGGGGGGCGCGGAAGGCGTGGACCTCGGGCTCGGCGCCGCCGAAATTCCACCAGAAGGGATAGCCCTCGCGGCGGCGCTGCTCGTTACGGGTCTGGCGATAGAATTGCTGCTGGATGGCGCGAAATTCGTCGAAGGACTGGAAGGTGGCCAGGCTTCGCTCCTGAAGTCCCGGCTCGAGCTCTACAGGTTTTAAGGGCGTCGTCTTCTCATCGGCGGCGCGGCCCCAGACGGGCTCGGTGATGGAGCATCGAGCCCACTCTATATGGGCCACCAGAAGGGGCGGTCCGCCGATCTCTCCAATATTCTGAGCCTTTTCCTCGTCGCTCAGATCGCGGTGGTTTTCGCCGAATTGGTAGGAGCCGGGGGCCACACGGCTGAGACCGTAGATATTATCGACGCGAGCCCGGCAGCCCGTGCCTCGGGCGTCGAAGATCTGGACCCTTCGGCCGCGCCAACGTCCCAACTTCGATGAGGAGCCGGCTCGGTTGAGCGTAGTTCGCGCCGCACCGGCGCCGAGATATTCGAAGTGGTCGGAAAATAGATCCCGGTCTGGTTCGTCGTCGAGGACCAGATAACGCGATTCGCCGTGCCCGTCACCGGCGGAGATGATGAGGGCCAATTGCTCCGGTGTCGGGAGATTGACGGTGGGCGTGATGCGAAATTTTTCTCGCTCCACCATGGCCTCCGATTCGATTCTCAGGACACCGCCGTCATCGACGAGCCGTAGCTCTTTGGGGCCCTCGATGCGCTGGGCACCCGCCGTATCGGACTCCACGAAGGTGACCGTGGCATGGCGGTCGCCGACGGTGATCTGCAGATCTTCGATGGTGATCCGTCTGGGGCTGATAAAGCGCTCTCGACTTGCGCGAAGCCAACCGGTCCTGTCGTAGAGGTAGGGATTGTGGGACGCGCTCCAGCCCAGAAGCCCCTCGAAGTGGGCGGCGTAGAATTCGCCATAGGCCGTCAGGTCACCCCGAGACCGGGCGGCGAGCCAGCGATCGAGTAAATCTTCGACCCGCTCTTCGTCGACTACCTGTCGGGACGGGGGGGCGCCTGGGGGCGATGGGTCTGCTCCCGTATCGCCGGCAAACGCGGAGAATTGTACGGGCTGCACTGGTGGGGGGGGCACCTGTGGATGGGGATCGTCGCAGGCGGCGAATAGGAGGAGGGCCACGGTGAGAAAGTTCGTCGTCGGTGCAGTCGTCGTGGATTTCATCGTTCATCTCCCGTAGCCTTTTTGAGTTCACCAGATTTCCCAAAGTCCACCGTAGGTAGCGCTCATTGTGGCAAGATGAAATCGATGTGGCGTTTCGTCGCCGAAATTGTGCCCTTATTGTGCAGTGGTGGGCCATACCTTGACATCCGGATGTGGAACCTGCCCAATCTTTAGGGACAGCGATAAGGATCACCGAAAGTGGATAAATAGGAGGAGACAGTTTGGAGTATCTTCCCTGGTACGTCGTATACGGTCATTTCCTGGGCGTGATGATCCCCGTGCTTTTTGCTATTGCCCTCGTGGGATACGTCTTGAGTCGCAGCAGCGAGGAGGGTCGGTCGCCAGGACGCTTCGTTAAAGCTGCCGTGGTGGGGGCGGTGGCGGGCTTTCTCCTCACCACCGTCGTGGGTTCGCTGTCCTATACGGAAGCTACTCACAGCTCTCGGGCCACGACGGGGACCAGCGCCGATTGCCTCGACAAGTTGACGCCTGCCTATGTGGCGTCCATAAGCCTGTGGCACCGCAGTGATGCGTTGTCGCGGATTCGATGGTCGATCGAACGCCATTGTCGTGGATCTCGACAGACCGTGGAGATGCGAGCGGCCACCATCGAGCTCGATCGGGGTGGCGAGTCCTGTGACAATTTAGCCTATCTCTTTAAGCGCTATCTCTGGCTCTCCAGGCTGGAGCAGACACTCGACAAGTGCGGCGACGGGCTGTCCTATCGGGCCCAGATGAAATCGCGGCTGACCCTGGGAGATTTCGAAGGCGCAAGCAAGCTCGCCGAAGTGGTTGAAGAAGAGAACGAGGAAATGGAAAAAGCCGGCTTTCGGCGCCATGCCAGAATCCACGTGGTCGCCCGACGATATGCCCGGGCTCAGGCGAGCCTTGAGAGGGCGATCGAAGAGATCGAGCAATTGAGTTATGGCGACCAGCGCGAGCACCGACAGAGAGATTTACCTTATTTGCGCTGTGCCCTGGAGGCGCTGAAGGTCAAGCAGGGTGATGAGGAGGCGATGGGGCGACTTCGAGAAGAAGGGCAGATCCCACCGAAAGAGCTTGAACCGGGGAGGGTCATCAATTGTGGAAGAGTGTTTGCCGATCTCGTGGAGTCCGACGAAGTGGGGGATTTGTTGGCCGTCGCATACGAGGGGCTGCGGATAGCTCCGTCGGCAAATCTCGGCGAGCCTATCTGGGGAGTGCCCATGGTGGAGCGCCACGATGTATTTTACGAGGGTCTGCTCGAGGATTTGAGGCCTCGAGAAGATCTCACGGACGAAGTTTGTTGGCATAGGGCAAATCTCCTGATCAGCCGAGCTGTGTTCGATCTGCGATTGGATCGGCTCGAAGAGGCAGGTCGTGACCTCGACGCGGCGCGAGTCGATATCGACTATCTGATGGAGGAGGAAGTCTTTGACGAAGCACGGGTGCTCCGCCAACTGCACCTTCAGTCTTTTCGAATTGATCAGCTAAGTTCCGTCGTAGCGCTCCGTAGCGGGGATGTTGACGGTGCGATGAACTATCTGGAGAGTGCCGTGGAGCGGGCATCATCGCCCTATCTGACCACGGATATCGACGCTCCATACTTTCTGGAATTCGGAACGGCTCAGTTCAAAAAATACCTGGAGATGATGGAGAGCGGACAATTCGAAGATGCCCGGGAGGTCGTGGACTGGATGCTCGTCGGTTTTCAGGGGGACGACCTTGAAGAGTTGTTCACAATTCTTGTCGGCGATGATGGGGAGAAGATCATCGAATCGCTGGAGAGATGGGACCTCTTTGGGTCTCGACCGGGAGTACTGGCGATCATCGAACCTTTTTTGAGTGACCACGTCGTTGAAGAGGTGGGAAGGTATGAGCGTTGGAACGTCGACTTGCGCACGACTCATATTTACTCGCGGACCATCTATTACGCCCTGGAAGACCTTCGGTTGGCCTATCGGATGGCGAAGGTGATGGGTCAGCGTGAATTGGTCGATGAACTTGCTCCGGTGCTGGAGCGCTATCATGAGGTCTATTTCGATCTAGACACCTATCGACTTCTCATACTTCTGGAGGGGGGACCGTCGAATCGACGAGTGTTCCGATGGTCCGCTGAATAGGCTCGGCGCACACAGCGCGCCATCGCCTGACAGATTTTCTCCGTTATTTTCAAACAGGTCCCGGTGCGCTCAATCCTCAACAACCATCGTAGCGTAACCGAGTTGGCGCTGGTCGTGGGAACGAAAGACGATATGAGGAATGCCCTGGCTGTCCAATGCAAGGGTCGGCCAGGTATACCGTAGATTATCCCAGCCCCCGGGACCTCTATGGACAGTCACGATGTCCCACTTCCCGTCGACCTTCCTGGCGTATCGAAGTTTTTCATGGTGGCTGTAGTATGCTATATGAGGCACTCCCTCAGCATCGATCGCGATGGACGGAAACTCATCTTCAGATGGTGGCGTATCGCCCCATGACCAACCTTCATCGGCGACGATCGGTGTGGTGTACCAACCACTCTCGTCCCGCCGGCCATAATATAGCACCCACGTTGTGGTATCTTCGAACACGATATGCGGGCCGCCCTCGTCATCAAGGGCCAGATGACGCTCATAGATCGGGCCAAGATGGTCGATTTCCTCCATCTCCCAGCCCTGCCCATTCTGATGCGCGTACATCAGACGTGTTCCCAACATGCCCGTCTCAAACTCGGCGGTGTAGAGCAGATGAGCTCTATCTGCGTCGTCTACCTGGATTCCGAATGAACCCAGCGTCGGTCCGTCTTCGAGTATTTCGAAGGTCCAGCCATCTTCGAATTCTTCTGCGTATCGGACGCGATTATCTAAACCACCAAATGCCATACACAGACTGTCATCGCTGCGAATCGCCAGCGCGTTAGGGGTCCACCACGCCTCGTCGTCTGTTTCGACATCAGTCACCGGCTCCAGACGCCATCCGGTCTTTAAAATGTCTCTTGTCGCAATGAAGATCTGTTCGTCATAGAGCGAGATTGCTGGATCGCCCCGCGAATCTACGACGATCCCTATTCGTGGCGCCAGCTGGTCTTCTGCTTCTGTTACGACTTCCATTGTCCAGCTTTCATCGTTGTGGCGAATTGCATAGATGAGTCTCTCTGGATCGTCGCTGAATCGTTCCACGAACGTGACGTGCAACCGCTCCTCATCGTCCAATACCATTGCAACTCTATGCCTCAATGTTCCGCCTTCAGCAGATATGGCGTCGATATTCTCGACCACGAACGGGCGGATTTCGCACTTGCCCTCGACGCAGCGATCGGTCGGCCGGCACCGATTCTCGCAACTTCCGCAGTTGTCATTGTCGGACAACACATCCGTGCAACCGCCGTCACAAAACGTGTGGGAGCTGTCCTCGCACTCGCTGATGCAGTTTCCGTCGACACACAACCCGACCAGTCCGTCATCGGCGACACAACTATGCCCACAGTCACCGCAATCCTCCACGCTGCTTGTCAAATCGACACACCGATCGCCGCACAAGGTCATCTCCGCAGCACATAGGTGCGGTTCATCACTACACCCTCCAAGCCACAACAGAATTGTGAACAGAAGAAGCCACCTGCTACGAAAGATGCACCTGGACACCCGAAGCCTCAGCCCTCCTTTGCTATTCCACTTCAAACCCATCTCCTTTCCAATTCAGAAGTTTGAATCGCCCCGAGTTTTCCGGAGACAGTTTTTGTTGAGTCAAGCAGCTGCTTCAGCGACCTCTTGACAACTATACCAATTCGCTTCGAATTCGGCAGGGGGGGATATAGCCGATCGAGTTCTGACGCAGGTGAGGTGGATGGGGCGCTCGGCAGTACTTTGCAGATCGACTCGACCCCATATTCATCGCGATGGTCGTCGATGAAATTCACCATTTCTTCGGCGGGCGGTCGAGGAATCTCGTTGGCCCGCTTCAATTCTTCATCCGACGCTTACGCAGCTAATCGCTCGCGATAGCGCTGCTCCCACTCGATTCGCACCACCTGATAGAAGAGCTCACTGTCGTCGTCGGAGGTGAGATCGTAATCGTCGATGATGGCGCCCGCTCGGGTCGTGCCCTTGAGGGCCAGAGCTACCAGGGCCAACTGGCGGTCGTGGGCGCTCAAGCTCTCGTCGTCGAGCCAGCCCGCCAGGGTGTCTGTGGACCAGCGGTCCAGCCACAGATCGAGAACGGTGGCCATCTCCTCGAATCGTCGGCATTGGGCGATGGTCCGGTCCACTCTGCTGACGAGCAGGTCGAGGCGGGTGTCGAGGCGGCGGGTAGCGGTCTGGCAGTTCATGACGTCTCTCCGTGAGCTATGGTTTTACTCCCTTTGAGGTCGTTTCTTAGTCTGGTTCGTAGAAGGGAAGGTGCCCGTGGTCCCCTCCTATCTATTGTCGAGAATTTGGAAGAGATTTTGCGTCTTTTTTTGAGGGTGTCGGACCATCTCGATGTTCGGACTGCTTCGGGTGAGCCTGTGGATCCGATTTGTTCGACCGGGCTCGGTGGGTTTAGACCACACCTTCGTCTCTTAACTTTACGATCTCTTCGCGGACCCGGTGGGTGGCGTATTCGATCTTGCGGGCCAGGTCGGCGTATTCGGGGTGGCGGCCGGCGAAGAAGGGGTGGCGGTTGAGGTAGACCAGGTAGCCCGCCATGGGGAGGTCGCCGCGGCGGGCGTGGTCGTGGATGGTCTCGATGACCTGGTAGGTCGAGCGGTAGGCCTGGGCGGCGAGTCGGTTGGAGAGTTCGATGGCCAGGTCGAAGAGGACGTCGGCGCTCAACTCGTAGGGGGCGCCGGACCAGGGGCGTCGCCGGGCGGCGAAGCGAAGGCGAGTGGTCTCATCTTTCCAGCGGCGGTGAGCGTCGTAGAGGGGATCGTAGAAGTCGTGCTGGCGGCGGGCGGCGTCGGCGTAGAATTGGTAAAATTCTCTTAGCGTGTCGTCGAGGTCGGTGCGCAATTGGCGAAGGCGGCGCATCTTCCACCATTTTTCGAGGCGGTCGCCGAAGTCGCCCTCCAGAATTGACTGCAGAATCTCCAGGGGCTTTAAATTTCCCACCTCGTCGAGGTCTACCGACTCCTGGGGGCCGCCGACATGGAGGCTGCCCTCGGCGCCGGAGGTGCGAGAGGTGCGACGGCGTTGGACGCCTTTTTCGTCGGGCAGGGGGCTGTCGATCTGCGAATGGTCGGCCCGGGCGGGCAGGTTGTCAGTGTGGTTGTCGCTCCCCAGGCGGCGGGGCACGGGGATCACTCGCCGGGCGGCGTCGCTCAGCCCCGGCAGCCGTCGGCGGTGACCAGCGCTCTGGTGCTCTCGAAAGAACTCCTGGATGGCGTCCAGGGAGTCGCGCAAAAACTCGCCATAACCGCCGTGTTGGATCACCAGATCTTCTAAGCGCGACCAGGTGCCCAGGATTTCCTCGTCACCGGCGTCGTGGGGCAGAAGATAGTGATGAGCCATCAGTTCTAGCGCAAAGTCGCTGGCGCCGAGATCCCAGAAGACATCGAAGAGGGCCACTCTGGTGCCGGCGATTGGGCGCCGGGCCTGGAGGTGTTCTCTAATGGCCGCCCGTTGCACCGTCCGCTGACGCTTGCGCACCGCTGCCGTCGTCGCCCCGCCGGTGGCGAGGACGAAGAGGGTGATGATGGCAAGGGTGATTGGATCCATTTGGGCCGCTCTTTGGTGGCTCAGGGTTGACGCAGGTTGAGGCGACGGCGATTATTTCGGTTGTAGGGGCAACAGCCATCGACAGGGAGCCCCGTAATATTCAGTGCGCGGCGTAGCTTTGCAAAGCAAGAATGGAAATACCGGGGCCATCAGATGGACCACCGGGGTGGTCTGGGGGCTGATCTGGGCAGCGATGCTTCTGCT
>SLJM01000254.1 GCA_007135085.1 Myxococcales bacterium | reverse complement strand
GTCACGGCCCGTCGGAGAAGCGCGGAGACGATGAAGATGAGGACCTCGATGAGGAGTGATTTTTGGTTTTTTTGGGGCCCCTTTTAAAAATATACAAAAAAAAATTTTGGTAATACTGGATTTCTCGTTATCGTAAATCCGCAGTGAATGGCGGTTTTTCTGAATTTCTGAAATATGCTTGGAAAAATTTTCCAGTGTCTTTAAACTAATCCAGGAAGACTGTAAGCGGCTCGTCAGTTATAATGATCGAAGTCGGCCGAAGAGACGATAAGCGACACTTCGACCGACAGCCTCAGATGAGGACGCCGCTTCTCGCACTCGAAGGAGTTTCGCTATGCTTCCCGACGACCACATCGTATACGACGAACTCAAGCGCCGTAGACAACAGCGCGAAGAATGGCAACCGGAAGCATTGCGCCTTCCCCTCCATGTGCCCCGCTATGAAGACGAGGCCCATTCCGAGGAAAGTGACGAAGAATCAAACGACCGCGGCGTACTCATCATCGATATGAACGACGGCTACGCCATCGTCGACTAAATCAGTTCTCTGCAAGAACTGCGAGAAGATTAAAGGAGCCGCCATCCCCAGTTGGGATGGCGGCTCTTTTTTTGTAGATCTTTCTGGCCTTGCCTGCCCCCGCCGTCGTCGCGTACACAAATAGGTCCGCCAACCACCCCGGTTGTGGACCTGGAGATCTGCATGGGCGCAACGACGATTGATACCTGGAGACCGGTCTTTGAAGACCTGGTTCTCGAACTTGAAGTGACCACTCCCCCGGAAGGTGCTTCGGGCACCTGGCATCAGGCCCTGGCGCGATTTAGCCGTCATAGCTTCGCCCGCCTGCTGTTGAGCGACCAGGACGGCGGCCTGGCGATTCGCCTGGAGATTGCCCTGGGCCCGCCGGGAACCGAGCCGCAGCGACTGGCCGGCAGGCTTCGCGATTTACTCGCCAGCCGCTCCCACACCGACTGGGAGTGCAACGCCGAAGATTTACCATGGGTTCTGGAGACCCATATATCCGACGGCGACGGCGCTCGAGATCGACTTCGCCGGGTGGTGACCGAAATATTGAAGGTTTCGGACCATTTCGAGGAATTTGACCAGCCCCGGCAATGGCGCGACTTATTGGCCAATGTGGGCGACCAGGAAGAATCAACGGAGGAGCAGGCCTCGCCATTCGAGCCCATCGGCGGTACCGCTTCGGGCGAGGCCGGCGCAGATTCGGCCGAAGTGGAGGCCGCAGCGGTCACCCGGGTGAAAGACCGGCTCCATCTGGCGCTGGGCTTTCAACAGGTGTTGACACCAAATCAACTCTCGGCGCTCGCCCAGGGCCTAGAGCACCATCTGCACACCAAATTCGACGTTCAGGTTCGCCCCATCGACGAAGACGACCGCCCCGAACTTCGCATGCCCGCCTCGGCGCGCACCACGGTCTATCTGGCAATTCACCAGGGAAAATCGGCCGACGATCTGGGCACACTTCGAAAGGAAGTGGAGGCATTTCTGGACCGCCTTCAGAAATTTTCGTCCTATGGGGTAGATCTCTTCGAATATCTGGGTGTGGCCGAGACCGTGCTTCAGAGTGGTGCTGGACCGGCTGAAGAGGATGACCTGAGCGGTGAGCAGACCCTGTCATTTCGACGGCGCGCGCCTTCGCGGCCCGGCGGCGACGAAGCTCGCCGGCAGTCCGAAGACGGCGTGGTCCTGGACTTACGGGGCGGCCCTCGCTCCAGCGATCGGCTGGAGGCCAAGAATTATACGGATCCGCGACTTCAGCGCGACGACGCCGACACGGCTCTGGTCGATCTCGTATTGCGCCACCCGGGATACTCGGATCGACGAATCGGCCAGGTTCTCAGTATACTTTTATCCATCGAATACCACGATGCCGTGCAGATCGCCGACTCCGCCCCCTGCGTCATCGCCTGGGGCGTCGGTCAAAAACGGGCCCGGACCTTCAAAGAGGTCATCGAATCCGCAGGAGGCAAGGTCCTCCTGGTCGAGCCCAACACCTTCGGCGAGGGCTAGCGTGTGCTAAACCGGCAACAATCAATGCTTTTCCTGTTGAGTTCGTCATGAACTGTCCTCGCTGTGGAACCGCTCACCCCGAACCGGCCACCAAATGCCGTCGGTGCGCCTCCAAACTTCCCCGCCCGCGTTGCAAACAATGCAAGGCATCCGTTGACTGGGGCCGCTCTTATTGCGACCGCCATATCCCTGAGGAGCGCTCCCAGGCCGAGCTGTGCCCCTCCTGCGATGCCGAAAATGACCAGGATGCCGATTATTGCGCAAGCTGCGGCTCTCCCATGGCGGTCATCACCCGGGTCATCGAGACCAGTGACGGCGACGAACATCCCGATCCCTGGCGTGTCTACGGGGTGGAGACCACCCTGGTGGGCCGAGACCAGGAGCTGGCCCGTCTGCGAGAAGTCCTCGAAGAGGTCGAAGCCTCCGAGGTATCTCAGGTGGCGGTTATTTCCTCTCGTCAGGGCCTGGGAAAGAGCCGTCTGCTGGCCGAATTTCAGCGTCAGCTGGAGGCATCTTTTTCCTCGACCGCTGTCTTGCGCGGCGTCTGCCGCGAGGAAGTGGGAGGCTCGTTTGCCGTCTTTTCGCGGATGTTGCGCTCTCGTTTCTATATCCCCGACCACGACTCCTCGGAGATGGCCCGCCGTCGTCTGTCGGAGGCCGTGGAAGCTCTGGTGGGAGAGCGTGCCCAACCGGTGAGCCACCTGGTCGGCGAGCTCATCGGCCTTCCCTATCCCACCGGATCTGAGGAGACCACCGGCGAGGCCGACCCCATGGAGATGGAACGCTCCTCCTTTCGCGCTGTCTCCGAATTGCTGCGCGCCGACGCCGAGCGAAATCCCCTGCTCATCATCCTCGACGACGTCCACCTGGCTCCGGACGCCACCCATCGGCTCCTGCGCCATCTGGTCGACGACCTGGACGACGCCGCTGTCTTCTTCGTCTTCGGTCAGACCGACGACACCGATCGGGGCTTTCCCACCGACGAGGCAGAGCTCCACCTGGAGTTGGCTCCCTTGAGCGACGCCGAGGTGCGCCTGCAGATCACCGACACCTTGCGCCTGGCCGAAACCGTCCCGGACTTGCTTATCGACAAGATCGTCGACGTCGCTCTTGGAAACCCCCTGGTGGTCGAGGAGATCCTGCGCATCTATATCTCGCAAGGGATTATCGACACCCGCGGTGAACCCTGGACCATCGACGCCGATCGCCTGGACTCCGTCGATCTTCCGCCGGGCCTGGAGGCCGCCATCGAGGCTCGCCTGGAGAGCCTGGCCGACGATGAGCGGCTGGTCCTGGAGATGGCCGCCTCCGTGGGCAGCATTTTCTGGGAAAAATTATTGTGCTGCGTCGACCGGCTGCGCCGAAACGCCGTGGAGCGGCCCGACACCCCCTGGATGCCCGGCGCCGATGCCGAGCAGGAGCGCCGGTTTGCCAACCTCCTGGAGAGTCTGGAGCGCAAAGATATGGTCCGCCGCCACAGTGACAGCCGGCTCGCGGGGCATCGGGAGTTCTATTTCAAGCATCGCCTGGAGCGGGAGGCTCTCTACAAAGGCCTGCCCGCACGGATCCGCCAGCGCTATCACCGGCTCATCGCCCAGTGGATGGATCGCGAGACCGATGACGGCTCCGACGGCGCCGCCGAATTTATCGCCCGCCATTATGCCCGGGCGCGCTGTCTTCGCCGGGCGGCCCAGAAGTTTCTGGAGGCAGGCGACGACGCCCGACGCCACCACGCCAACCGAAAGGCCATCGACCTGTATCTGGAAGCCCTGGGGTGCATGACAGACGCCGACATGGACTTGAAGATGCGGGCCTTCCACGATCTGGGCAGCCTCTACGAATTCGTCGGCGAACATGACCAGGCGCTGACCTATTATCGCGATATGGCGCGCTATGCCTGGCTTCTCGGCGATCGGTCCAAGGGAGGCGCGGCGGTCAATAAAATTGGCCGCGCCCTTCGAAGCCTGGGCCAATACGACGACGCCATGCAACACCTGGAGCACGCACTGGCCCTCTTTCGAAGCAACGACGACGAACCGGGAGTGGCCAGTACCCTCGACGATATCGGAAAAATTCACTGGATCCGTGGCAACCAGGAGCAGGCCCTGGAATATTATTCGGCGGCCCTTCAAATGCGTCGAAACCTCGAGGATAAGCGCTCCATCGCCTTGAGCCTGAGCCATGTGGGCTCTCTGCTGCTCCGCCAGGGAAAGCTCAAAGAGGCGATGCGCCACTTCAAGGAATCCCTGACCCTGCGAAAGGAGATCGGCGATCGTCTTGGGCTGGCGGGAAGTTACAACGAAATGGGCGGCCTCTGCGTGCAGCGCGGCCAATACGACCGCGCCCTCTCCCTCTTCGAACAGGCCCATGAGATCGCCCGTCAGGTGGGATTTCGCGGCCTGGAGAGCGCACTTCTCAACAATATCGGCGAAACCCTTATCGCCCTGAAACGACGTGACGAAGCAAAAGAGCGACTCCACCAGGCCGTGGACCTGGCCGCAGATATCGGACACCAACGGGTGCTCTTTGACTCCCTGCGAAACCTGGCCCACCTGGCGGTGAGCAACGCCGACCGCGCCCTGGCTATCGAGCGCATCGACGAGGCCCTCGAGATTGCCCGCAGACTGGACTCCACCAATTATATCGCCTTCGGCGAGCTGACCCGCGCCGAAATCCACGCCGAATATATCTTCGATCCCTCTCTCAAAGAGGAGAGCGCGCAAGCGGCCACCGAATCCTTCCAGAAGGCCATCGCCCTCTTCGACAAGACCGGCTCCGACGTTCAGCGCGCAAACGCCCTGGCCAGCTTCGGCAATTTTCTCATCGAATGCGGGAAGGTCGAAGAAGGCCGCACACAACTCGACCTGGCCTCGGCGGCCTACGACGAGCTGGGCATGACCGACCGCGGCGACGAGGCCCGCCAGGTTCTAGAGAGCGTGTAGTTCGGAGCAGCCGCCACGCCTTGGCTAGCCGATACTAGGAGATCCCGGGGACGACTTCAGCTCCAGTGAAAAAATGGTCCACAGGCCATCCCTGGCCTGGCAGTCCCCCTCATGGTCCACAGGCCATCCCTGGCCTGGCAGTCCCCCCTGGTCCACAGGCCATCCCTGGCCTGGCAGTCCCCCTCATGGTCCACAGGCCATCCCTGGCCTGGCAGTCCCCCC
>SLJM01000127.1 GCA_007135085.1 Myxococcales bacterium | reverse complement strand
TCTGAGCGTCGATGACGCGCCGCTCTTTTTCGGCCTCGGCAATCCTCATCTGCGCTTCCACCTTGGCGATGGCCCGCTTTTCCTGGTTTTCTGCGTCTTCCTCAGCGGCGATGGCTCGGTTCTTCGCCTCCGCCACGCGGCTTCGCATCAACAGCGTGGCCGATTGCTGACGACCGATGGAGTCCAGATAGCCCTGATTATCCTGCACGGACTGAATATTGAGGGTGTCCATGGTCAGGCCCAGGCTCTCCAGATCGTCCTCGGCCTCCTCAGACAGGTTCTTGGCGAAGGTGATACGGTCGTCATTGACCTGCTCAGGCGTCATCGTCGCCAGAACGCCGCGAAGATTACCCTCCAGGGTCTCCTTGGCCACGGCGATGACCTCTTTTCGGCTCATCCCCAAAAAGCGCTCCACTGCGTTGTCGATATGGGGCGAACGGCTGCCGATCTTCACGTTGGCCACCCCTCGCACCGACAGGGGGATACCGCCCTTGGAGTAGGCGTTGGTCACGTGGAGTTCGATGACCATATTGGTCACGTCCAGGCGGTCCACCCGGTGAAAGAGCGGGTTTCGCACCTTCTTGCCGGAGTGAACCAGTTGGTAGCCTCCGCCGCTACCGCTGAAGACCAGGACCTCACTGGGCTCGCAAACCTCGATGAGGTTCTTCACGCCCAATATGATCAGGATTGGCGCCCCGATCAAGATGGCTATCGCAATTCCAATATATTCCATGATTTATCTCTCTTCTCGCGGCCTCCAACGGCGGAGGCGATAGTCGCTCATCGAATGGTCGATATTCGCTTAACGTCTGCGGGTCAGGTCTAGTCGTTATCCAGGGAGCCAATCGAATTCTGGGTTGCCTGCCGCTTGAAGCTCTGAGTCGGCGTCGACCCTCCCTCTTTGGATGAGCGGGCCTTCGTCTGAGCGTCGGACAATCTATTCTCCAGCCCTTTTGGTTTGGGTACGCCCGTGCCGTCATCGCCGGAACCACCGGAGCCGCCGTCGGACCCACTGGAGGAACGACCTCCGCCGTAGTCGCTGTCGCCGGTGAGGACGCCACCGATGTCGATTCCCACCGTATCGCGCATCTCTCGGAACAATCCGCCCACAATTCCCGGAAAGGAGCTGACGTAATTGGGAAGGGTCTGGCCCGAACCGCTGTCGATAAGAGCGACTTCTCGGACCTGAACCTGCCGAGCAGCATGGGCTACTTTACCCATGACCTGCTCCATTCGCTGGAGCACGAAGACGTCCATGGCGGCGTCGCCGGCGTCGGCCCACACATCGGTCATCATGCGCAGCACTTCTGCCATGGCACGACCGCGCTCGGCGACCTCGGCAGCCTCACCGGCGGCGATGAGCTCGCGGGCGCTCTTGTCTGCTTCGGCGGGAATGACCACGTCGGCGTGGAGACGAATTTTTTCCAGCTCCGTACGCACCTGCTGCAATTCCTGTTCGGCTTCGGCGCGGGCAGCCAGCGCACGAGCGTCGGCTCGCTCCTCTTCGGAGCGGGCCTCCAACTCCCACCGGGCTTCCATCTCGGCCAGTTGGTTTTGCTTCCGCTGAATCTCGGCCTGAGCTCGTCGACGGGCGACCTCGCCACGTCCCTGCGCTTCGGCTTCCGTTTCTTCCGCGGTTCGCACTGCTCGAGATTCGGCCACCTCGGCGACCTTCAAGATTTCGGCAATCTGCTGACGACCGATGGAGTCCAGGTAGTCTCGGTCATCGCTGACGTTCTGAATCTTCAGGGTGTCCATCTGAAGACCGAGGCCCTTCATATCTTTTTCGGCCGTCTCGGCGAGTCGCTTGGCAAATTCAAGCCGACTCTCGTTGACCTCTTCAGGGGTCAGCGTCGCCAGCACGCCACGAAGGTTACCCTCCAGGGTCTCCTGGGCCACTCGCATGATCTCTCGCCGGCCACGCCCCAGGAAACGCTCGATGGCGTTACCCAAAAAGCGGCCGCTGTTGACCTTGACGTTGGCCACGGCCTGCACGTTGAGCGGGATACCGCCACGTGAATAGGCGCCCTGAATATTGATATGGACAGGCATCACCGTCAGGTCGAGTCGGTTCGACTCCTCGATAATCGGCCACTGCACGCCCCGATTTCCGTCTTTGATGACCCGGTAGCCAATTCGCTCGCCGCTGGCCAACTGCTCGCCACGACCGGAGATGACGATCACCTCGCTGGGCCGCGCGATCTGAAGCATGGAGGACCAGAGAAGAAGCAGTCCGAAAATAACTGCAAACCCCAAAAGTCCGAGAAAGATAAAAAAGCCCATTTCTTCTCCGATTCATCTATGGAACAGGTAGTAAAGAATCCTGTCTCGCTCAAATCAGCCTGTCGGATTCTAGAGTCTTCATGTCGATGACCTTGGCCACTCCGTCTTCGATATCGAGAACGAAGCAGGGGTCGCCCATGTCCAACACCACATTTTCGTCTTCTACTTCGGCCCGCATATCCATAAAACGCCCATTGACCTCTACTCGCACTCTGCCTCGCGACTCTTTGCTAATCGGTAGCAGCACTTCTGCCTGAGCGCCACGAAAATCGCGATCTCCTGCGGGCCGCATCAGCGCCGAATCACGATCGGCATAATAGAGCAAATAGGATACTCCCAGCCCCGACAACAATCCCAGGGCTGCGGACATGCTTATGCCGATGAAGGTCTCACCGAGTCCAAACAGGCTCAGCAATACCCCGGTCAATCCGAAAATCGCCAGTGTATAGGTATAAAACCGAAAGCTGAGCCAGGGCCGATACTTCTTTTGCCGGATCACCACGTCCGCATGTACGTCGCCGTCGACATCCACGTCGGCGTCGGCGTCGAAATCCACGTCGGCGTCGGCGTCTAAATCGAGATCTAGATCGGCGTCGGCGTCCAGATCCAGGTCCGCGTCGGCGTCGCCGAACCCGGAAAAAACTGAGAGCAATACGAACGCTCCCCCTAAGATCAAACAACCGAGGTATATCCCCAGCATAGCACACCGTCACTTGGCGACATTTGATGGTCCGAACCGCGATGGACCGAACTCCGCGACATAACTCTCCTCAGCCCCAACTTAATACCCCGTCCCATGCACCCGATCAAGCCTCCTCGGCCTCACCGCGTCGTTCCTTGGCCTTGGACTCCCCCGCCTGAATCAATGATGTAGGCGTGGCGTTGCCTGTGGCCATCGCCGCCAATGAGTCACGGATCTCTCCAAGCCGTTCGGCCAATTCCCGCCGGTCCAGCGCCCCCTGTACGTCTTCCATGCGCTGAACCAACGTCGCCAGCGGTCCAGCCACCCTTGAGACAGGGTCATCATCGCCGCCACCCATCATCTTGCGGCGACGAAACTCCCGCTTTAACTCCTCCCAACGCTCCTCCTGCTCGGCTGTCATTCGCCCCCGAATCTCGGCGAGCTTGAGGAGGTTCGCCTCCGCCCCGGTGGTCAGCGTCTGGGCCTCGTTTTGATAGTGGTCGTCGACGATCTGCTCCACTTCTTCCTCGTTCATCGCCGGCACTATCCGTTCGGCCATGCTGCCCATATTTCGATAGCTTCCCTGCAGCAAAAAGGGCGGCTCCCGGCGATAATCATCGTCCTGGCCGGCGGACCTGATATATTGCTGATTGACGGCGAGCACCGTATCTCGGATCTGGATGAATTTCTTGAGCACCTCCACGATCTGATTCGCTTCTACCGAGCCATAATCGTGGGCCATCTCGGTGAGGGGAATCTGCTCTCCCTGGGCCATTCGAATAAAGCGGTGGATATCCTCTCGCTCCCGGCCAATTAAGCCGGCCGTGACCTCGTTGGAGGTCAGGGCGTTCTCCACGTAGCTATCCTCGAAGGCCTTCTTATTGCCACTCAGGATATCGCCCAGATTGTAGATATCAGCCCTGTTGGCCAGCATATCGGGGATGCGAAAGCGCTCTCCCGACTCCGTATATGGATTTCCTCCCATGACCACGGCGAAGCGCTTTCCCCGAAGGTCGTAGGTCTTCGACTGCCCGTGCCACACGCCGTCGACCCGGCGGGTAGCATCGCAGAGGGAGATAAATTGCTGCAAAAACTCGGGCGATACGTGTTGGACGTCGTCGACGTATAACATCACGTTATTGCCCATCTCGAAGGAGAAATTGAGCTTCTCCAACTCCTGTCGAGCCGTCACCGTCGGCGCCTGCGCCGGATCAAGGGACCTCACCTCATAACCCAGCGACGGGCCGTTGACCCGCACGAACATGACCCCCAGACGGCTCGCCACGTACTCCATGAGCGTCGTCTTTCCGTATCCCGGCGGGGAGATCAAAAATAACAACCCGCTCCGATTGGCTCTGGTCGACTCTCCGGCCGTTCCCATCTGACCGGCGAGGTTGTCGCCGATAATATCGAGATAGACGTCGTTGATGAGCTGGTTTCGCACAAACCCACTCATCACCTCGGGCTTCAGGTCGGGAACTCCCAGACGCTTTGACTCCCTCTCCACTAGTCGATGGGTTCGACGTCGGTAGGCTCGCCAGGCCGGCGCGTATTCATCCACATATTGGCGAAGGCGAGTTAAAAAGGCGTCGAGCCGAATTCGCAGCGCCCCCTCTTCAAGCCGCCCGTGCTGCCCGCGCAGGCCCTCGACGACGAGATTGGTCCGCACCTCCGAGGTCTTTCGCTCGAGGCGCTCGCCGACGAGCACCAACCCCACGGCTTCGGCCAATACGTGCTCCACGTCATCATTGACGTTGCGATCCACGAATCCACGCAGCCAGGCCTCGACCAGGTCGTAGCCCGCCGCCAGATCGCCCTCGAGTCGCGCCAGATCCTCGTCGAAGTCAATGCGCTTGCCCTTTCTCTCCAGGGCGTCCATGAACAGCTCGGCCAACCCCGCCGATTCGCCGTTGACGACAAAGACCGGGTCGTCGGCCACCAGCTCTTCTGCCAGATAATGGCCGGCCTCGGCACACCGTGCCACGGTGAACCTGCCGAGGTAGCCCGCCTTTTTCTGCGACGGCGCCCGCCGAAGTTCATTCTCCTCGACGAAATAACTTATGGCCCGCCCCAACTCCCGGCCCAACTCGCCGAGGGGAGAGCCATGCTCGAAGGTTTCGCGAAGCCTCCCCAGGCTCGCCGCCCGCCGGGCCCACCTGTGGCGGCGCTCGTCCTCGCAAAACGCCCAGAACAGAGAGGCCGCCGCCCGAGCCTGCGGGGTAAAGCGCAGCAACCCCG
>SLJM01000222.1 GCA_007135085.1 Myxococcales bacterium | reverse complement strand
CTTTGTTGTTGGAGCCTGGCGGCCACGAGGGTCTCCGCCGCAGAGCGGGTTGGAAAGGTCTCGGCCACCAGGTTCAACCGTTGCTCGTCTCCGCTGTCGGCCAGGAGGTCGCCGTAGGCCAGAAGGGCGATGCGATCGTCGATGCCGCCGGCGAAGAGGTCGTCGCCGATGGGCAGGGCCCGCCGATGATCTCCGGTCGACAGGAGCTGATAGATCGCTGCTGCTGCCAAAATCTCGGAGCTAGGATCGGAGATCTCCTGTTCCAGATGAGTTTCGGGGGCTTCAAAGCGATAGTCCAGTCGGGCCTCGACGAAGGTCCGGAGTTGGAGGGCCCGTTCTTTCTTCTCACCCAGAGAGAGCAAGGGGAGTCGGTCCACCAGGGAGGAGACGGCGCGGTCGACCGGACCCAGGGGGAGTACCTGATGGTCTGGCAGCGCCCGCAGGTCGCGAAGGGCTGCCAGGTGGCTGGAATAGAGATCGGCGTCGATGGCGCGTTCGGCCCGCTGGAGTTGATCGTCGAGGTGGGCGTGACCCAGTGCGGAGTAGATGAGCAGGGCGCCTGCCAATAAAATTATACCGGCCGTGGTGGTCGCTAAGATGAACGCCCGCCGCGGTGAATCGAGGAGATCTTCGAGGTGGGTCTGGGCCCGGTCTCGGACCATCACCGTAAAACGCCGCACCACGGGTGGCGAAGAATCAGGGGGGACATCAAAGGAGGGCGCCGAGTCGTCGAGGTCGAGATGAGCCGAGGCCAGGAAATTCTCAAAACCGGGCAGTGAGGGATCGCCGCTGTGGTCTCTTTTGCCCGTGACGTAGCGCGGCAATTCCTGACCGCGATCGGCGTCGGTGGGCAAGGTGGGATCGGTGAGCCGGCGCCCTGTGGTCGCCTCGTCGTCGTCGAAGGTGATCAGATGGGTGGAGTCATCGTCGGTGTGGGCCGGCTCGGACTCGTCGTCAAAGGTGATGAGGTGGGTGGGCTCGTCGTCATCAAAGGTGATGAGGTGAGTGGGCTCGGCCTCTTCGCCATAGACGGCGCCCTTCGATGAGCACTTCGTGCGCCGAAGGGTGGTCTCGTCGTCGCTGACCGCGCCGGCGCGGTCAGATTCGGCCTCCCCAGGGGCCCGGCGGTCCGTGGTGTCGTCTTCAGATCGGTTCATGGGGCGTCGATTGTCTTAGAAATCCCGTCTGGGCGGGGCTCCACGATAGGGCACGGCCGGAGCGAGGAAAAGGGTGGGGGCGTCGAAAAATTGCGCTTTCCCACAAATGCCATAACCTGTCCGAAGCTGGATCGCATGGATGAGATCCGAGGAAGACCAAGGAGGTCAAAGATGAGGACTATCAGCAGTGTAGTGGTGGCAGGGGCCCTTATTTTGGGCGCAGGGTGTGGCTTTGATGTCGAGCCCTTCGGCGAGGGGAGCCTCCATGTGGGGTGGGAGGTGGCGCCTCTGGGGTGTGAGCAAAGCGGGATTGATACGGTGCAGGTGTCGCTTCGAAACAACGGGCGCTCCTATGGGGGACGCGCCGAGTGCGAGGCCGGCGCCATGGCCATCGACGGCATTCAGCCCGGCACCTACGAGCTCGAAATTCGGGCCTGGGAAGATGGCCGGCGGCCCACTTTCGGCGCCGATTTCGGTGAGCTTCGGATTATCCCCGACGAGCATCGCGATTTGAGAGTAATTGATCTGGTCGCCCTTCCCGGTGTCGCCCAGGTGGAGTGGTATTTCGACAACCAGCGAGTCTGTGGTGCCAATGACGTCGACGAGGTGGAGATCACCGTCTTCGATTCCGCCCTCTACGAAGTGCACCGGGCCACCAGTAATTGCGATGCTGCCGTGGCCGACGTGGAGGGATTGCGGGCAGGCTCCTATTTGTTTCGGGCTCGCGCCCGGGGCGGAGGAGCGATCTTCGAGGGCCTGGAAGAAGCGTCGTTGAAACGAGGCGACCAGGTCGATGTGCGCATCGGGTTGACCCGCATTGACTGACGGCGATGATCGACCAATTGAGCCATTGGCCGTAAAAGTAGTTGTCACGATTGCGGGGCTGTGGTTCGCTATAGCTGACGAGAGTGGCAGGAAACACTCTGGAGACAACGGAATCGACGATGAAAGACAAGAAGTTGATAATGCCAATCGTGATCCTTTCAGCAGTGATGCTGCTCGGGTTGCCGTCGACCGCAAAGGCCTCCGAGCCCGGTGACGTGGTGGTCATGGTCACGGAGGTCGTCGAGGCGGGGATTGTCGGCGACCAGCAACAGGTCGCCTTCTGGTGGCGCGGAGACGCCTCGCCGCAGTGGACGGAGTCCGATCGGGTGGTCCTCGACGCCCTCCAGGAGGCCGGGGTCGGCGCCGTGCGTCCGACCCAGGTCAATATCAGCCGGATCTACCGCCGTCCCGGATTGTCGACCACCAACGCCGCCCAACTGGGAAGTCTTCTCAACGGGCGACGGGTGCTGGTCGGAGAGATTCAGTACCGTCCCTTGCCGCCAGTGGCGCCGCTGGGACTTCGGGGCGTGGAGGTGCGTGCAGAAGTTGAATTGGTCCCCGCCGGAGATACAGAAGGGGTGTCGTTGAACCGTTTTAGCCTGCGCCGTCAGGTCTATGGAGACGATCTCCACGATCTGCTCGACGACGCTCGCTATGAGGCGGGAACGGCTCTCGGAGAGGTCATGGGGCACAGCCTGCAGCGGGTTCGCGGGGAAGTGGGGCGTATTGATAATGAAGGGCTGGTTGCTATCCGAAACGTCGAACGTGCTGAGAATCTGGAGCTCCTAAAAAGGCGGCTCGTCGAGATCGACGGCGTGGATCGCATCGTCGAACGGTGGGCCAGCGATGGGGTGATCGCTCTGGAATTGGAGACTTCCGGTGGGGAGGGAATGGGTGAATATGCTCTGCGGGTGCTGGAGAACCACAGTTTTGATGAGTTTTATATTCAACGCATCGAGCAGCCGCTGGCCGACGGGATGGCCGAATTCTGGATCGAACCACGGGCGGGCGGGTTCTGAGCGGTATAGTGCTCGCATCGCCTGCTTGTGTCGAGGAGAGCGATGAGCGATCAGATCGCGGAGAACGAAGTTCAAGAGATGGATGGGGAGGAGCGCATCGCCGGCATGCAGTGGGTGCACTTCAGGCGCTATCCCTATCTTCTGGCCAAATTGGTATTTTTTGCAGCCCTTATAGCCGGGCTGTACTGGGTGCTGCAGCAAGTCAGCGCCGTCATCTTTCCACTGTTTATGGCCCTGTTGCTGGCCTATATCCTCAACCCCACGGTGGGAATGTTGGAGAAGAAGGGGATTCCCCGGCCGCTGGGGATCCTATTGATCATCATAGGGTTGTTGGGCTTCGTCTTTGTCTTTTCGCTCTTCTTATATCCCACGATCGCCGATCAGATTCGAAAGATTGGCGAGCGGGCCCCTCAGGTCTGGGAGGTCATCGAGGAGCAGACAATTCCCTGGATCGCTGACACGTTGGGGATCCAGATTCCAGCCACCCTGGCGGAGATCCTCGAAGAATATGGCGAGGAAATAAGCGACGCCGTGCCCCTGGTGGCCGAGAATATCGGCGATTGGCTCGGCGAGGCGGTAACCCGTACGCAGGTCATCCTGGTCAGTCTGTTCAACCTGGTGATGATTCCGATCTTCACCTTCTATTTTCTCCGTGATTTCGAAAGGGGAAAGGAGCGTCTCGAGCGTTTCGTGCCGCCCGCCCGGCGCGACGTGTGGTACGACCGACTTCGGCGAATGGATTTTGCCGTGGGCCAGTGGTTTCGAGGCCAACTTCAGGTGGCGGGCATCCTGGCCGTGCTCTACGGAATCGCCCTGGGGCTGGTCTATTGGTTGACCGGTCACGATCCGCAATCGGGGGTCGTCATCGGCCTGCTCACCGGCTTTTTGAACGTCATCCCCTATCTGGGGTTTGCGATCGGATCGCTGCTGGCCTTTATGGTCATCATCATCGACTGGACCGGGTGGTGGGCGTTTATCGGTGTGACCCTTGCGTTTACGATAATTCAGACCGTGGAGAGCTATTATATCACGCCCCGGGTGATGGGCGATAAGGTGGGGATGACACCAGTGGCGGTGATCATCGTCTTGCTCATCGGCGGCCATGTGGCGGGGCTGCTCGGGGTCCTGTTGGCCATTCCGTTGGCCGGCGCCGTCAAGGTGCTCCTGCCCGATATGGCGGCCTGGTATCGGCGCACCACCTTCTATAGCGGTCAGGCGGTCCATCCGGCGGTGGCCATGCGCAAGAATCAAAATAATAATGAACAGAACAGCGGCGGCCAGGGAGCGCCGCAGGTTGAGATGCCCGACACCGAAGAGGTTGCTCCGGTCGAACCAGAGCCGGAGGAAGAGGAGATGCTGGAGGAAGAGGAGATGCTGGAGGAAGAGGAGAAGCCGGAGGAAGAGGAGAAGCCGGAGGAAGACAAGAAGCCGGAAAAAGAAGAGGCGCCTCAGGCACAGAAGGGCGCCGAAGAAGATGTCTCTGAGAGAGACGACAGATCGGAAGAGGATGAGGGCCCGGAAGAAGATGATAAGAGTTCAACGAAATAGCAAAGACAATCTGTAAAGTGAGCAAGGTTGACACTGAGCCTCCCCCTTGAAACGATGAATATTGCGACGTAGCGAGTCATCCTTCAACGTTTCGCCGTCCCAGCGGACCGCACATGAGCCGAAAGACGTGGTCGAGCGACGAGCGCGCCCTACACAAGACAATAAAAGAGCTGATCGCCGAGCGATTCAGTGATCTTTCTCGGTCCCAGACTGAGGAGGTCTTCGCGGCGGTGCTCGAGGAATTTTCTGCGCCCGACTCCGACGGGGGGGCAGTCGGTGGTCAGGGCTCCAGTGGTTGGACCGACCGAATGACCAGTGAGGCGGTGGACGTCCTGTCGCCAGCATCGTCGCTGCGCTCGAAGTCGGAGCCGGCGAAGCCGCGTCCGTCGGTGTTGATCCGGGCCGAACAACACGACGTGGTCGAAGGGGTGCTCCATCAGGTCATGGAGGTAGGAGCATTATTGGTCCAGCTCGACCCGCCACCGGCGCTCAACGATCTGGTGCAGATCAGTCTCGAATTTCCAAAGGCACATCTGACCGTGGAGATCGAGGGGCGAGTGGTCAATAACTCCGATCGGGGCACGGCCATCGAGGTCTCCGGCCTCGATCGGGAGGACCTGGTGGCTCTGCAGGCGATCCGCGATGACGCCGAGCAGGAGCGGGCGG
>SLJM01000218.1 GCA_007135085.1 Myxococcales bacterium | reverse complement strand
GAGAGGCGGAGGTGGTCTCGATCATATGCCCTGGGATTTCGTCGAGAAACCGACTGGGCTCTCGTTCCTCGGTCTTTCCGTAGCGAGTACGTTCGCCGGCGGAGGTCATGATCAGGTGCTCCTGGGCGCGGGTGATTCCCACGTATGCCAGGCGGCGCTCCTCGGAGATGCCCTCGTCCGTATCGGAGCTTCGCCCGTGGGGCATAAATCCCTCCTCCATGCCCACAAAAAAGACCACCGGAAATTCAAGGCCCTTCGACGAATGCAGGGTGAGCAGACGCACTCCTTTTTTGTCCTCCTCGTCGTCGCCGTCGTAAGAACGATCCAGGGTGATTCGCTCCAGATAACCCCGGAGGGTGCCTCCTTCTTTTTGCTCGAAGTTGGCGATGCTGCCCAGCACGTCCTCCACATTTTCGACGCGCCGGCGGGCCAGCCTGGGGTTTCGCTCGATATTGCGCAGATGTTCGACCAGTCCGATCTGCTTTAAGAAAGCGCGGCCCACCTCCACAAGGGGCCGGCCTTCGTCGCGGGCTTCCTTAAAGCGGAGCCGAAAGCGGGCCAGGATTTCGACCAATTCCGTGAGCTTCGATGCCGCCGTGGGGCCGATGCCGTGGATCTTGTCCGGATCTTCCGAGACCTGTTCCAGAGCCTGAAAAAAGGGCAGGTCTTCGGCCAGGGCGAACTCACTGATTCGCTCCAGCAGGGTAGGGCCGATGCCCCGGGGAGGGACGTTGACGATTCGCCGCAGGTTGACCTCGTCGTTGGGGTTGAGGCAGGCCTTGAGATAGGCCACGAAATCCTTGACCTCTTTACGGTCGAAGAATTCGGTCCCGCCGACGATGGTATAGGGAATATTGAAGGTGCGAAGCGCTTCTTCGAAGGGTCGGGCCTGGGGGTTGACCCGGTAGAGGATGGCGAAGTCGCGATAGCGAAGACCCTGGTCGAATTTGATGCGCTCAATCTCGGCGGCCACATACTCCGCTTCCTCACGCTCGTCGATACATTCGATCCACTCGATGGGCTGGCCCTCGCCCTTGGCGCTCCACAGGGCCTTGTCCTTGCGCATACTATTATGGGCGATCAGCGCATTTGCGGCGTCGAGAATATCGCTGGTAGACCGGTAGTTTTGCTCCAGCTTGATGACCCGCGTGCCCTTGAAGCGATGCTCGAACTCCAGAATATTTTCGGCCACGGCGCCGCGAAATCCGTAGATCGATTGGTCATCGTCGCCGACGACGCAGATATTATTATGGTCTTTGACCAGATAATCCAAAAATAGAAGCTGGGTCTGGTTTGTATCCTGGTATTCGTCGACCATGACGAAATGGAATCGACTGGCCCATTTTTTTCGAACCTTCTCGTGATCTTGAAAAAGGTGGACCGGAAGACAGATGAGATCATCGAAGTCGACGGCGTTAAGTCCGCGAAGGGCGCTGCAATAACGCTCGTAGACCCGTTGAGCGAAGGGCCGAAGCGGGTGATAGCGCATGCCCTCGAGTTGGTCGGGCTCACAAAAGCCCATCTTGGCACGGCTGATGAGGCTCAAGATCGATCGGGGCTCGACCTCCTTGGGATCTAATTTGAGCTCTTTGAGGGCGTCTTTGACCACCGATATCTGATCGGCCTGGTCGAGAATCGTAAACGGTCGCTTATAGCCCAGGGCTTCGATATCGGTTCGCAAGATATCGGCGCCCAGGCTGTGAAAGGTCGACAGATAGACCTCAGAGGCCGTCTTCTCGCCGGTCAACCCGGCCACGCGTTCCTGCATCTCGCCGGCAGCCTTATTGGTGAAGCTCACGGCCAGGATATGCCCGGGGGCAATTCCCTGCTGAATGAGGTAGCCCACGCGGTGGGTTATCACCCGGGTCTTGCCACTTCCTGCACCGGCGAGGATGAGAAGTGGCCCGCCCAGATGTTCCACGGCCTGCCGTTGCTGCGGATTGAGCAGATGGAGCTGTAAGTCCATAACAATTCTTTCCTCTATGCACTTTGCGTACTTCGCGGTGCAGATTTTCTCTGTGAACTTTGAAGCGAGGTCGCTACGATGCGGCGCGTCGCGCTTAGAAAAGCAGATCATCAGGAGAAGATCCATGTTGCGCAACCCCAAAAAATACGAGGCCATCGTCATCGGCGGCGGCCACGCCGGATGTGAAGCGGCTCATGCCCTTGCCAAACGGGGCCACCAGACCCTGCTCATCACGATGAATATCGATACCATCGGCATGATGAGTTGCAACCCCGCCATCGGTGGTGTCGCCAAGGGACATCTGGCCAAAGAGATCGACGCCCTCGGTGGGGTGATGGGTCTGGTAGCTGACGCCTCGGCGATTCACTATAAGCGGCTCAACCAGAGCAGGGGACCGGCGGTTCGCTCCAGTCGCGCCCAATGCGATATGCGCGCCTATCGGGCCAATATGCAGTGGACTCTGATGAATACAGAGAACCTGGATATCAAGCAGGGAAGCGTGGAAGACCTGCATATCCTCCAGGAGAATGGCAAATGGAAAGTGGGCGGGGTGATCACCGGATTGGGCGTCCTTCACGAGGCGCCGAAAGTGGTGGTGACCACGGGCACCTTCTTGCGCGGTCTCTGCCACGTGGGGCTCGATAATTTCGAGGCCGGCCGGGCAGGGGACAAGGCATCCTACGGGCTATCTGAGACTCTGGCGGACTTAAATCTCGAGATGGGCCGCCTTAAAACCGGCACCTGCCCCCGTCTGGACGCCCGCACCATCGATTGGGATTCCCTGGAGCGCCAACCCGGCGACGAGACGCCGCGGCGATTTAGCTTCTATCACGAGCCGCCCATGATGGAGCAGGTTGACTGCTTTATCACCTATACCAACGCCAAAACCCACGAGATTATCGACGCCGCCACGGATCGTTCGCCCCTATTTACGGGTGTTATCGAGGGCATCGGACCGCGCTATTGTCCGAGCCTGGAAGACAAGGTGGTGCGCTTTCCCGACAAAGACCGCCATCAGGTGTTTTTGGAGCCCCAGGGGCTCGATACGGTCGAGGTCTACCCCAACGGGTTGTCGACGAGCCTGCCCCTGGACGTGCAGATGGCCTTTTTGAAGACCGTCCCCGGACTGGAGAACGCCCAGATCATGCGCGCCGGCTACGCCGTGGAATACGACTTCGTCAACCCCGTGCAGCTCGACCACACCATGGAGCTTCGCGGCGTGGACGGGTTGTATCTGGCGGGACAGATCAACGGCACCTCCGGTTATGAAGAGGCCGCCGCTCAAGGGATGATGGCTGCCATCAACGCCTCGCGCAAATTGCGCGGCGAAGAAGCCTTCGTGCTCGGCCGCGACGAGGCTTATATCGGTGTGCTCATCGACGATCTGGTCACAAGCGGCGTCGACGAGCCGTACCGCATGTTCACCAGCCGCGCCGAATACCGACTTCTGTTGCGCGAAGACAACGCCGACTGGCGCCTCTCTCAATACGGCCGCGAATTGGGGCTATTATCGGACGAGCATTACGCAAAATTCGAGCGCAAAAGAAATAATATCGAGCAAACCCGGGAAGCCCTCAAAGAGATCATGGTCGGCGCCTCCCGAGAAAACCTCAAAGTCGCCGAGGGATGTGGCCTCGATGGTCTCGGAAATGGCATGACCGTGGAAGCATTGCTGCGCCGCCAGGGTGTAGACCTCACTAAACTAAAGCCCCTGGTAGCCCATGTGGCCCCCCAACTCGATCTGGACGCCCTGAGCGCCGAAGAGATGGAGGCCGTGGAAATCCAGGTCCAATACGAGGGCTATATCGCCCGGCAGATGGAGCAGGTCGCCCGCCACCGCGAAATGGAGGCCCGGCGAATCCCGGAGGAGCTCGATTATGCTCAGGTCCACGGGCTTTCAAACGAGGTCCGCGAAAAATTGGAGACCGTGCGCCCCGGAAACGTCGGCCAGGCATCGCGCATCTCAGGGGTGACCCCGGCGGCGATTTCAGCGCTTCTGGTGCATCTGCGGGCGGGATGAGTGGCGAGTCGGTGAGTTAGATTTCCAGGACCTGCTCAATGGCGGTGCGGAGACGCTCCCTGGAGATTGGCTTTTGAAGCATCGGCTGGTCGTAGCGATCGGCGTAGCCCGTCATTATCAGGACCGGGAGGTCAGGGCGGTGGTCGGTGATGAGTTCCGCCAGCGCCGGCCCCTGAAGGTCGCCGGGCATCACGACATCGGTGATCACCAGGTCCCAGCGCTCGCCCTGTTGGCGAATGACCTCCCAGGCAGAATCACCATCTGCCACGGCGTCGACACGAAACGCCATTTGCTCGAGAAGGTGAGTCAACGCCGAACGGACCATCTCATTGTCTTCCACGAGCAGAACCCTCGCTTCAGGCCCCTCGCCGGTCTGCTTTTCCCTGTGCTGGAGTGACTTCGGGCCGCTCTCCTTCGTCGGGGCTGCGGGAAGAACCATATGAACCGATGTTCCCTGATCGACGTCGCTCTCTAATGTCAGGAACCCGCCAGATTGCAATACAAACCCCTGCACCATGGCCAGGCCCAGGCCGGAGCTGTAGGTCTTTTCTTTGTTGGAGTAGAAGGGTTCAAGGACCCGCGACAGCTCTTCTGGGGCGATTCCAGCCCCCTCATCGGATACGGTGATAGTTACATATCTCCCGACCGGGAGACGCTCGCCAAGTGCGTTCACTACGGTCTGGGAATCGTCGATCCGGCGATTGGTGGCCCTGATAGTTACCCGGCCTCCGTCGGGCATGGCCTCTGCGGCGTTCAGGATCAGGTTGAGAAGGGCATTCTCCAAAAAGGTGGGGTCCACGATGGGATGCCACAGGTCTGGCGCGATCTCATCGAGAAGCTCGATATTTTCGGGGACTGTTCTGCCCAAGAGAGGGGTCAGATCGTCGAAAAGCTGGTCGAATACGGTGGGGTGGGCTGCCAATGGTGCCCGTTGAGCGAAGGCGAGGAGGCGTTGGGTGAGGTCCTGGCCCCGAAGGGTGGCCTTGTAGATCGATTCCACCGAGGATAGTTGGTCCTCCGAGGTACACAATTCTCTCAAGATTTCCGCGTTGGCCATGATAATCGTCAGCAGATTATTGAAATCATGAGCGATTCCCCCTGCCAGCTGCCCTGTGGACTGAAGCCGGCGGGCTTGTTGGAGCTCTTGGATCAGGGCCTGCTGCTCGGTTTGTCGCTTGCGCCGCTCCGTGATGTCCACCCCCATGGCGATCAGCAAGTCCCGCTCGTCGCCAATGCAATGGAGATATAGCTCGATCGGGTATTCAGTGCCGTCAGCCCGCTGGTGGGTCGTCGTGAATTGAACCAATGAGCGTCCTCCGCAGCGCAGCGGCGAAATCATCTCGCGAAAGAGCTCTTCGCTAAGACCCGGTTTGATATCCATCGGCGTCATCTGGCGCAGCTCCTCTGCCTCAAAGCCGAGATTTTGTCGCGCCCCGCGGTTCACCTGGAGAAATTGGCAGGTCTCCAGATCGATGACGTAGATTTCATGGAGGCTCTCCTCGACGATCTGACCCATACTCAGGGCCTGCTCGCGCCATTTTTGACGGGCTTCCTGAACCAGAGCGCTCGCGATAAGTCCCGCCGCGGTCCCTAACGCGCTGAGCAGACCGTCGGTCCAGCCCGGAAAGTCAGGATTACATATATCAAAGCCCACAAACCCCAGAAGCGACTCCTCGTGCTTCACGGGGTAGGTCACGACGCCGTGGATGGCCTGGGGAATAAAGAGTGCCCGCTCCTCATCGCTCATCTCTTCCCGGCGGTTGATCACATAGGGTTTTCCCTGAGAGAGGAGTTGACCACACCGGGGTCCGGCCACACGGATATCTATCCCCTGGAAATCTTCGTTATCTAGCTCGGACTCAATGGAATCGGCGCACCACTCCGCTTCCTGGTCCATAATCATTGGAGAGAGCCCGTCCCAGGGGCGTGGGGAGCGAGCCCGAAAGAAATAGGTGCGGTCCACTCCGGCAGCCTCGCCGAGGTCAGCCAGGATCTGATCTCTCTCGTTGGCCCACCCCCTGCCGGATAGAAGACGTTGAGAAGAGTCGGCTAGCGCCTGCAGAATAGGCAGATGTCGAGTCGAGCTTTCTTCGCCCATAAGACCCACGGCTTTTTCGCGCCATCTCAGTGTTAGAACGCCTTCGATACTAATGCGTTTTCACAGAAAAGGGAACTCTCCGTTGGTCTGCGGCTGGTTGTGGGTCCCCGAGGTAATTCGATATACCTCACCGATCTTTGCGGTAATCCGGGGAGTCGATCTCGATAAACTCCGCCATCTCGTGGAGGCGGCTAAAGACCCGCTCGCCGACCCGTTCGCTCAAGGTGGCGGCCGAGGCGGTGCGGCGAAAGTTGGCGTCATCGACGTTGCCCGAGGGCAGGGCGACTTCTGTGACGGGGTAGTTTGTGGTGAAGAGGGTGGTCAGGGAGCGGTTGTAGCGCTTGGAGATGATCTCGTCGATGATGGAGAGCTGCCAGTCTGTGTTGCGGCCCTTTCCGAGCTCGTCGATGGCGAGCACCGGGATTTCGACAAGCGGGGCGAGGACCGCCGTTTCGCCGCGGCCCTGGTCGAATTGCTGGCGGATGTCGCTCAAAAGGTGGGTGAACTCGACGAAGCGGGCGGCGATCCCCTTCTCCAATGTCAGGTGACGGATGGTGCCGGCCAACAGGTGGGTCTTACCGGTGCCCACGTTGCCGTGGAGCAAAAAGCCCTTATCTCCTGGGGCGAAGCCGCGAACCCAATTATAGATCTGAAATTGGACGCGCTGCAGATTGCCGATGGGTTCGCTTCCTCCCGAGGTCTTCACGCGGGTGGTCTTGAAGCTCTCGATGGTGGCGTCGTGATGACGCCTGGGGATACGTGCTTCGTTGAAGGCACGGATGCGATGTTTGAGGGCGCCGCAGACCGGGCAGTGGCGTGCCACTTCGTAGCCCTTCTCGTTGATCTCGTAGCGGTATTCCTGGCCGTCACAGGCGGGGCATACGTCGAAGCAGGAATTGCAGATCCCTGCGCGGGCGACCTCGCGCTTGACCTCGATGAGGTAGCGGTTGCGGTCGCATTTTTGGCAGGAGGCGGTGTAGTCGTCGAGGTGTTCCATAAAGCGCGGTCTTTTGGAGCGTGATCAGCGAGTCAGTGTCTCCCAGAGACGCCGTTCCATCTGGCGCATCCGAGCCTCCTCTTCATCTGTGCCGTGATCGTAGCCCAATAGGTGGAGAAGTCCATGGACGAATAAAAAAGCCACTTCTTCGGCGAGTGTCCAACTCAGATCGGCCGGCTCCTCGCCGAGTTCCTTGGCGACACGGCGGGTATGATCCCGGGAGGCCACCAGCCCTTCGGCATAGGGGACGCTGATGACGATATCGCCCAGGTGCGCCGGCTCGTCGGGGATAGCATCAGCAGGGTAGGCGGGGAAGGAGAGAACGTCCGTGGCGGCGTCAATAGCTCGCCATTTGCGATTGATCTGGCGGATCTCTTCGTCGTCTGTGAGAAGAAGGGAGATGACCGGATCAGTCAGATCCAAGGCGCGGTAGATCTTCTCGAGGCGTTGCTCGATCAGGTCGCTCAGCCTGTCGATCTGAGGGTGCTTTGCTGCCTTTCCCGCTGCCTGTACCTCGACGGGCATTTTTATCCTCGCCATTTTTATCGGATTTTTGATCGACCTCGGCGCGGCCGTCGGTGCCCTCCAGGGCCTCACTATTTTTCTGACGCCGACCGGTGCGATTGGTGTCGTTATTCTTGCCGCGCGACGCCTCGCGGGGCTTGCCCTTTTTCTCGTCCGGATATTCCGGGCGATGGTGGTAGATGCCGGAGAGAATTCGCGTAAAGGCCCGAGCGATCTTATTGAGATCTTTGAGGGTCAGATCACATTCGTCGAGCTGACCATCCGTAAAGGCCCGGTTGATCATGGTCTGCACAAGGCCCTTCAATCGTGCAGGGCTCGGGTTCGGCATGGCCCGGCTGGCAGCCTCGACGCCGTCGGCGAGCAGGCAGATCGCCGTCTCTCGGGTCTGGGGCTTGGGTCCGGGATAGCGGAAATCCTTCTCCACCACCTCCGGGATATCCGGATCTTCGGCCTGTTTGGCCTGATGATAGAAATAGGCGATCAGGCTCGTGCCGTGGTGCTGGGCGATGAAATCCTGAATCTCTTCAGGGAGGCGGTGGCGCCGCGCCATATCGAGCCCGTCTTTGACATGGGACTTGATGATCAGGGCGCTCATATTGGGCTTTAGCTTGTCGTGTGGATTATGCCCGGCCTTCTGATTCTCGGCGAAATACTGCGGGTTCTTACCCTTGCCGATATCGTGATAATAGGAGCCCACCCGCGCCAGAAGGGCATTGGCGCCGATGGCCTCGGCCGCCGCCTCGCATAGGGAGCCGACCATCATGCTGTGGTGGTAGGAGCCGGGGGCGCGAATGATCAGCTCTCGCAGCAATGGCTGGTTGAGGTTGGCCAGTTCGAGGAGCTTGATATCCGTGGTGTAGCCAAAGACCGACTCGAAGACGGGGAGCACGGCCAGGATGAAGAAACCAGAGGCGATACCTCCGCCGAGCCCCAAAAAGACGTAGGCAAAGGAAGTCATCTGGAAGAGTTCGCCCTGAAGGAGCAGGTAGGCCACGATGGCCGCCACGTTGACCCCGCCCACGGCGACGCCGGACCACATCAGGGCCATTCGATTCTTGACCTGTTGAACCGTGGTGATCCCCACCAGGGTGCCCACGATGGTATAGGCCACGAAAAATAGCGAATTGCCGGCGATGACCCCTACGAAGAGGGCGAAGAGGATCGTAAATAACACGGCGTAGCGCGTATCTAAGACCAGCTTGATGAGCATCCCCCCGGCGGCGACGGGGATGAAGAAATACCAGGCTTCAGAAGGAATCGTGGCCGGAGGTTCGGCCAGAGCATGGCTGACGGCGGTGCCCACGCGGGTGATGAGGAGCATCACCAGCAGGGTGGTACCCATAAAGACGATATCTCGGGGGCCCGGGGCAAAACCCCGTATATTTCGGCGGCCGAAGCCGTAGAGAATGATCAGCAATAACAGGCCAAATAGGGCCACGCCGCTCAACACCTGGGTGGCGTGGTAGGTCTCGTCGCCTTCGAGCATCTCCTCGATGATTCGAAAATCGCGCTCGCTGACGATATGGCCCTGGTCGACGAGCACCTGACCCTCGCGAAACTCTTCGGTCACCACCTGTTCGGCCACCGAATCGCGGGCGGCCTGCCGTTTTTCAAGGGTCATCGCCTCATTATGGGTGGTGTTGGGCCGTATGGAAGCGATGGCCAGAGCTGTGATGGCATCGCGAAGTTCCTGATCGTAGATGCCCACCATATAATTGGGGGCTCTCTCCTCGATCTGGCGAGTGGCGTCGTCAAAGCCCACGAATCGATCTTCGAGATCAGTGACGTGATATTCGATGAGGGGATCGCCGTTTCGCAGACGGCGCAGATAGATGCCTCGCTCGCTTTCCTGTTCGATCTCACGGGCCGAGGGGACGATGAGGCTAGCCATGACCGATGCGATGAGGGCCCCTGCAGCCTCGGCGGCGTCTGCCGAAAAGCCATCAGTGGCCAGTCGTTGGAAGTCCGATTCCGAAAGTCTAAGGCCCACGATCTGGTCAAAATTATCCTGGCGCAACTCAAAGGCCAGGCTACGACGATGATCGGCGTCCAGAGAGTCGACGAGCGCCCGCTCCTCGGTGATCGGCGACGCCGTATGTTCGACGATCTGCCCCAAAAGCTCCGGATCCTGTTCAGCGAGATGAATTCGGGCCTGCTCGGCGAGAGCATCGCGCATGGCAGCGAAGGCCCGGCTTACTTTATCGCCCAGCTCATCGCCTAAGCCCTCGCGCCAATCGTAGACGGCCGGCACGGAGCGAGCGATCTCATCGCGCAGTCGATTCGACGAAGCGTCGTCTTTTTCGGAAAAAGAGAAATCTCGGGTGGCCTCGATGGTAAATGGCGAGACCTGGCCGATCATCGCTTCGTCGAGCTGTCGATCGCGATCGTCGACGCCGCCGACCAGGATGGCCACCACGGCGGCCACAAAGCAGGCAAAGGCAAAGAACTGGACGAAGACGTTGTCCAGCAGCCGGGGAATTCGGTTTTTTTTGAGCATCCTCGTTGCGGCGTAGGTGCTCGTATTGCGGCGTGATTCGTTCGCCATGACCGATCTCGATCGTTTCAGAAAACTTCAGCGCCTACTCGGTGGAGCCATTTGGCCGCCGGGGCGACCATGTGAAAATCACCAAAGTGGCGCAGTGCGGCATCCCACAGGATGCAGTTCCCGTGACGGGAAGGCAAGGTCGCCGCCTCCGGGATGGTCCAGCCGATCCTGTCGGCCACCATCTGGCGAGCACACCCTCAGGTGGAGGCGGTCGCACTTTACGCCATGCCAAACAGGGGAGGGAGCGAGCAAATTTCACAGAGGACCGGCTCAATAATCGAGGCTTACGGTTGACCGCGCGCAGTCGGTGCTATCTCTATGTGAGGGCCCAACAGGGGGAACAAACTGCGATTGCCAAACGCTATGGTATACACGATGGTACGTCTCACGTCGGGCCTGGCGATATATTGAGTGAGGTTCTGCGGTGAGAATAGGCGAATGCGGAAACGAGGTTGATATGAGGAGCGGGCGACAATTGAAATCGACCACCCTATTTGGTCTGGCGCTGGTAGCGATCCTTTTGACGTTGGTCACGGCCTGCGATCGAGAGGAATTCGAAGCAGAGGCCAGTGCCACCAGCCCGGAAGCGGGCCAACAAGCTGCCCCGGCGGGGGGATCGGATAAATACGCCATGCGAGTCGACGGCGCCGACGTGGCCGTCGATGATCAGGCCACGGTCAACCTGGAGATCCTTCCCGGTTCAGATCTAAAGATCAATCTGGACTATCCCTGGGCCTTTGAATTCAATGAAGCAGATGGCCTGGAGTTGGCGCAGGGCAAGCTGCGCATCACCGACCTCGATCTGACCGAGGACCGGGCGATCATCCCCGTGGGGGTGACCGCGCACGAGCCCGGACGCCATCGGGTGTCGGGAACGGGCGACTTTAGTGTATGCAATGATGATATTTGCGAGATTCTGCGCGGTGAGCCCGTAGAATTCGTGGTGGAAGCCGAATAAGATTCGGTGAACCACCTCCTATGACGGCACGGGCGCGACGACCCAAACTCAAAGCATAGATCAGGCTGATATGAAAGACAGCGAAAAGCTTCTCGACCAGGTGGCCTCCCGAGTTCGCGAGGACTTCCAGGGCAACCGCCGAATCATGAGCTTCTCCCAATTTCTCGATGCTTTTGCGCAATCGCCGCGGCGGCATGCCAGAAATAGCGTCCAGTATTTGCGGGACTGCTTTTTATATTATGGCCGCGGCACCAAACCCCTGGTCTGGGGTGAGGCGACCCATTTCAATCTCTTCGACGCCCCCTTCGATAAGGGGCGCAACCGCCTGGTGGGCCAGACCCGCACGCAGGAGCACGTCTATCGATTGATCGATAATTTCGTGCGCGAAGGACGGATCAATAAATTGGTCCTGCTCCACGGCCCCAACGGCAGCGCCAAGAGTACGTTGATCGAAAATATCGGCCGCGCCCTGGAGCATTATTCCCAGACCGACGAAGGAGCTCTGTATCGCTTCAATTGGATCTTTCCCAACGAGAAGCGCTCCGACGGGGGCTCCATCGGCTTTAGCGGATATCGCGCCCGATCGGGGGACGACGGTGATCTGCAGAGCTTTGCTTTCCTCGACGAAGAAGACGTCAACGCCAAGATCGCCAGCGATCTCAAAGACCATCCCCTCTTTTTGATTCCTCAGCCCCAGAGACGGCGGATGCTCCGGGAGCATATCCCGGGAAGCATTATCCCCAGCGAGGAGCAAGACGGCGACGGGGCGCGCAAGCAATTGGAAGAGGGCCAGGCCCAGCAGACAGAAGACGAGTCGGTACCGTTTACCCTCAGCGACTATATTCTGCGCGGTGATTTAAGCCATACCAACCGTCAGATCTTCGACGCCTTACTCACGGCCTATCGAGGCGATTTCCGAAAAGTAATGCGCCACGTTCAAGTGGAGCGATTCTTCATCAGCCGCCGCTACCGCACCGGGGCGGTCACCGTGGAGCCCCAGATGCGGGTCGACGCCGGGCTGCGCCAGCTCACCGTCGATCGGAGCCTGTCGGCCCTGCCGGTGAGCCTGCAGAATCAGACCATCTTCGAGCCCTTCGGCGACCTGGTCGATGGAAACCGGGGCATCATCGAATACGACGACCTCTTCAAGCGCCACCCGGACTATAATAAATATCTGCTGGCCACGGGCGAAAAGGCGCGGGTTTCGCTGGAAAATCGAATCCTTCACCTCGACGCCGTGCTCTTCGCCACGGCCAACGAGGATTACCTCGACGCTTATAAGCAGAGCGCCGATTATAGCTCGTTTAAGGGGCGGGTGGAGTTGGTGCGCGTGCCCTATTTGCTCGACTATACGGTGGAAGAACTCATCTATCGCGAGCAGGTACAGGGCATCAACCTGATCAAGCGCGTGGCCCCGCATACCACCTTCGTCGCTGCCTTATGGGCGGTGCTCACGCGCCTGAAAAGACCCCAGGCCAGCGAATACGACGGCGAGATCCGCGATATTATCGCCAAGCTCTCGCCCCTTGAAAAAGCCGACCTCTATGCCCGGGGTAAAGTGCCCGCCGATATCGGCCCGGAGCGCGCGCGAGAGCTCAAGGCGGTGGTCCCAGATATGATGGAGGCCGGCGAGGAGACCGCCAATTACGAGGGGCGTTACGGGGCCAGCCCGCGGGAGATGAAGATGATTCTCCTCAACGCCAGCCAGAATGAAAAATATCCGACTCTGTCGCCGCTGGCGGTCTTCGAGGAATTGCGCACCCTGGTCAAAGACGCCAGTGTGTTTCCATTTTTGCAGATGAAGCCCGACGGACCCTATTTCCGCCACGACGACTTCATCGACGTCGTGCGCGAGCGCTATCTGGACATCATCGACGTGGAGATTCGAAGCGCCATGGGACTGGTGGAGGACAAGCAATACGAAGACCTATTCTCCCGCTATATGGACCACGTCAGCCAGTGGCTCAAAGGGGAGAAGGTCTATAATAGCATCACCGGATCCTACGAAGATCCCGACGAAGAGTTTATGGAGGAGATCGAGGAGACCATCAATATCGAAGAAGATCCCGATGATTTCCGACGAAGCCTGATCTCCTCGATTGCCGCTTACTCCATCGACCATCCCGGAGAGGCCGTCAATTATCGCAAGATCTTTCCCGAGATCTTCGAAGCCCTCCAGGAGGCATTTTTCTCCAAGCGTCAGAGCCAGATCCGACGCATCGAGGAAAATCTGTTGACCTATTTCGAAGGCGACTCCGATAGTCTGAGCCGCACGGAATTGGAGTCCGTAGAGACTACGCTCAACAACCTCAAAGACCGATACGGTTATTGCGACGACAGCGCTCGCGAGGCGGTGGCCTTCTTGTTATCGAACCGGTATAAAGACTGAGTGCCGAGTTCGACCAAGAAGTAACCCCTCGTGAGGAGGTCCAATGGTGTCGCACCGAAAAACCATATTGGCCGGGGCTCTATCCCTGGCGCTGGCGCTCTGCATCTTGTTGGTGGCCTCATCGGCCGTGGCAGGCGATGATGATATCGCTGCATTGCGCAGCCAACTCGAACAACTCGAACCAGGGGTGACTGCCGAGGCGGGTCAGGAAGAATTCGACCTGGCCAAGCAATGGTTGGCAGAAGCTGAGGAATTGCGCTCTCAAGGCGCCCGCCGCGGCGTGGAGCAGAGGGTTCGTCGCGTCGATCATACGGTCGCTCTCCTTCGGGTGATCATCGAGACCAACGACATGCGTACCGGCATTGAGCGCCAGAAAGAAGCGCTGGAGCAGTCTCGCCAGCAGATCGAGGAATTGCGCGCCGATATCGAGAGCCTGGAAGCACAGAAGGCAGATCGACAGCGCGAATTAGATCGAATTCAAAGCGGCGACTGACCAAGCCTTGCGGCCAAATCGGCGAAGCCAGGAGAGTTTTATGCGGTGGTTATCCCCCCTTATCGTTTGCATTCTCATCTTTTCGATGACGGCGATGGTGGCCTGCGGGCCCGCCCCGAAATCGGAAGAATTAGAACAACTTGAAAACCAACTCCGCTCCGAGGAAGTGCAGAGGTTGCGCGATATTCCCAACGCCGCGCGCTATTTCGACGAGGCTCGTCAATATCGGCGGGTCGCCGAGGAAGCTCGCGAAGATCGGCGAGAGGAGCGCTCTCAGGAATACGCTATCCTCGGTCTGCTGCGACTGCGAACCGCCGAGGCGATCCACGAAAAATTCGAGGTCGCCGAGGAGTTGAGCGTCATCAACGCCCAGGTCCAGGAGCTCAATCCGGAATTGCGCAGCGTCACCCAGAGTCGCAATGAACTGGCCGCCGAATTGCGCCAGATCGATCAGGACATCGCCCAGGCTGTACGGGAGCGTGAACGACGTCGGCGGGAGGCCGCCCAGGCTGCCGGTGAAGAGTTCCGAGCGGCTCAGCAGGACGACGGCGCCGGTCAGGCCGAGGATTTGCAAAAGGCCAACGAAAAGATCGCCACTGCTCAGGAAATGCGCGACAAAGCGCTGGAGTATGACGCCGACCAATACGACCGCACGCGCAGCTTATTCCAGCGCGCCGAGCGTCAGCTCGACGGTGCTCGCTCGATCCTGCAGGAGAGCCCCCAGGCCGCCCCGACGGCCCTCCGTCAGGTCGGATTTGCCCTCCAGCTCTTTGAAGAGGCCTACGAGCTGGCCAAGCCGATCCACGAGGAATATGTGGAGAAGATGCGGCCCGAAAACCGTATCTCTGCGCTGCGCGACGAGGCTCGGTTCAATTATACGAGTCGCTTCGTTGTTGACGAACCCAATGGGGCGCGCATCGTTCTGGCCCGGCTTTTTCCCCAGGGCGATGAGGATTTCGCCCACGGCACGGGCCCCATGCTCGATACGCTGGTCGATATCGCCAGAGAATTTGAGGAATTCAATATCCAGATCATCGGCTTCACCCAGCGCGGCGGCGGGGCTACTCAAAACCTCAATGTCTCACAGGCCCGAGCCCATAACGTGCAGGAGCACCTGGTCGACGCCGGTGTGGAGCGAAACCGCATCACCACCGACGGCCGCGGCCAGGACCAGATTCGGTTTCAGGACAGCGCGCCCAATAACGACCGCGTCGAAGTGATCTTAACTCACAGCTCTCCCTGAAATGCCCCGATCGATACGAAGACTGAAAGACGTCGCTGCCGATGCCTGGCAAGCGGCGTCTTTCGCTATGGAGAACCAGGAGGCGACGCTTCTCTTCGAGGATCAGACCGGAGCGCGCCACGGGTGGGAGCGCTCCATCTTATTCGGGCCGCCCTCGGAGTGGCTCATATCGCGTGGTGGCCTGGCTCGAGACGGTGCCACCGGAGAGGTCGTCGACGACCCTCTGGGCTGGATGCGTGCCCGGCATCGCGATGACGATTCGAACCGGGAGCTCCCATTTGTGGGCGGTCTGGCCGGCGTGGCCGGATTTGAGCTGGGCTGGGATCTGGATGACCTCAACGCCCCACGACGGGAAGCGTCGACGCCTGACCTGTGGGTGGGGCGCTTTGACTCGGCGGCGATCTTCGACGCACGGCAACAGATCTGGACCGTCGTCGGCGAAAATGACGCTCAAATCGACTACCTATGCGGGATCTTGCACAGCGTGCCGGCCCATTCGCCCGAATTTCGTGGCTCCAGCAGGCGAATCGACGGTGACGTCGAAGCCGCAGATTATCATCGGCGGGTGGGCCAGGCGGTGGACGCCATCTACGGTGGTGAGTTTTTCGAGGTCAACTATACGGAGCGCTTTCGAGGACGTTGGGCCCGTGACCGAAGGGCTCTCTATGAAGGCCTGCGCCGACGCGCCCCCGGAGGGTTTGGGGGCGTGGCCGATCTGGGCGAAATCTTCGTGGCATCTGTGAGCCCCGAACAATTTTTATGCGTCGATCCCGGTGGCCGTGTCTATACTCGTCCCATCAAAGGAACGCGCCCCCGGGGCGCCACGGATGAGGAAGACCGGAAATTGGCCGCAGAACTGCTCGAGAGCGAAAAAGATCGCGCAGAAAATATCATGATCGTAGACCTGATGCGAAATGACCTCACCCGGGTATGTGAGCCGGGAAGCGTGGTGGTCAGCGAATTATGCGGCCTCCACAGCTTCGCCTCCGTCCATCACCTGGTGTCCACCGTGGAGGGGCGGCTGGCCAGTGGCTTTGACGGCCTCGACGCTTTCCTGGCCAGTTTTCCGGCGGGGAGTATCACGGGGGCGCCCAAACTTCGCTCCATGGAGTGGATCGCCGACCACGAGGCCAGCCCGCGCGGCCCCTATACGGGCTCGTTTTTCTATTGGTCCGACCACGGACGGTTTGACAGCAACGTGCTCATTCGCACCGCCCTGGTATGCGGCGGCGCAGTTGAGTACGGGGCCGGCGGGGCGGTGGTGGCCGACTCCGACCCGATCGGTGAATTCGAGGAAGCGCTATGGAAGGCAAGACCTTTTCTGGACCTCCTGGAGGACCTATGAGCGCCGACGACAAGAATAATAATCGAAGCTACCTCTACGGAGACGGCCTCTTCGAGACGGTCCGCGTCGAAGAGGGGAGGGCCCTCTTTCTGGAGCACCACCGACAGCGATTTAAAAGGAGTGCGTCCGCCCTGGAGTTTCCTCGGACCAGCATCGAGGCAGGCCTGAGAGCGCTGGACAGCCTCTCCGAGCGTGAAGACGGCCTGTGGCGCGTCACCGTGCCAAGGCCCAATCAGGACAGTCAGGAGAGCGCTGAGCGGATCATCACCACAGGGCATCGAAAATTTCCCTATCAAGAGGCAGGGCCGCCGCGTTTGAAGGTGGTCCATGATTTCTATTTTCCCGAATATGAGCTGGCCGAGCATAAGACCACGAGCTGGCTGCGGAGCCTTGAGGCGCGGCGGCTGGCCAGACGATCCGGCTTTGATGAGGCGTTGATGGCCAGCCCCAATGGGAGATTGGGAGAGGCGGCGGCGGCCAATATCTTCTTATATATCGCCGGCCGTTGGGTCACGCCCCCGGTAGAGGGGATTTTGCCCGGTGTGGTCCGCCAGGTGCTCCTGGAGCGAGCCGCGGAAGCTGGGGTGGGCATCGACGTACAGCCCGTCTTCGTCGCTGATCTCGAGCTCTGCGAGGCGCTCGTATTGACCTCCACGGGGCGATTGGTGACCGCCGCGGCCACTGTAGATGCCCTCGAATTGGAGCTCGAGCCCGCAGAAAAACTTAAGGTGTTACTTAAGGAAACCCCAAAGTAATGGCTCAGGAATGACCGTCTGGGACGTCAAGCAAAACCATCGATGGGGGCCGGAAAGTGTTGAAAGAACAACGGATATCCTGATCTTGGACAATCGGGACTCCTTCGTCTTCAATCTGGCCCATCGCTTTTTTGAAGTCGGAAGAGAGGCGACGGTCCTGCGAAGTGATGCGGTCGAGGTCGATGAGATCGCCGAGCTGTCGCCGAAGGCGCTGGTCATCTCACCGGGGCCGGGCCACCCCGACGACGCCGGTTGCTCCGTGGAGGCGATTCGCCGCTTCGCCGGGGAGATTCCAATCCTGGGAGTCTGCCTGGGCCACCAGGCCATTGCCGTGGCCTTCGGAGGCCGCGTCGAACCGGGCGGCCGACCGATGCACGGCATGGCGAGTAACGTCGACCACGACGGTACAGGCGTTTTTCAAGGCCTTGACCAGCCCTTCGAGGCCGGGCGCTACCACAGCCTGGTGATCACTGACTGCCCCGACGAATTGGTGCCCAACGCCTGGGTCGACGGCTTCGTGATGGGCGTGCGCCATAGGACGCTGCCCGTCCATGGCGTGCAATTTCACCCGGAGTCGGTGTTGACACCGGCGGGAAGGGCGATGTTGGCGAATTTCGGACAGGCGGCGGGATAGTACCAAGCTTCGGGATTTGACGGTACTGGGCCCATCTCTTGGCTAGTATGGTCCACAGGCCATCCCTGGCCTGGCAGCTTGCAGTATGGTCCACAGGCCATCCCTGGCCTGGCAGCTTGCAGTATGGTCCACAGGCCATCCCTGGCCTGGCAGCTTGCAGTATGG
>SLJM01000018.1 GCA_007135085.1 Myxococcales bacterium | reverse complement strand
TAGCCGTAACGACGCTGTGCACGACGCTGGTGTGGAGCGCCCCAGCATTTGCACAGTCGCCCGAGCCGGGCGAGGACGCCGAGCTCAATGCGGTGGAGGCGCTGACCGTAGAAGAAGCGGATGACGGGACGTATATCCGCATCCACGGCAGCGACGTGGCCTCCTTCTCGGTCTTTAAGCTCGACGATCCTCCGCGGCTTTTCGTGGACCTGTCGAATAGCCGTGTCACCGGCCAGTCCCTGGATGAGGACGTCTATAACGGCGTGATCTCCCGGGTGGGGATGGTGGAGTTCGGCGACGGCTTCCAGGACGTGGCCAGGTTGGTGGTGGGCTTTGAAGAAGCCGCTCACTACGACGTGCGCACCGAGGGGAACGACGTCATCGTCTTCGTCGACGGTGCCGATCGAGACCGGGGCGCCGTGGCGGTCGACGACCAAGCACTCCATCAACGGGAGGCGGAGCTCGCCGACGCCAGGCAGCGTCTGGAGCAGACGGAGCAGCGCTATCGCTCGGAAGCCCAGCAGCACGAGCAGGCCTATTCGTCGGCAAAAGACGAGTTGGATTCCACTCGCAGCGAGTTGGAGGCTGCCCGCCAGGAATTGGCGGCCATGGAAGAACAACTCCAAGAGGCGACCGGCCTGGAGCGACGGCGTTTGCAACGGTCCATTGCCGTGCAGAACGAAGCCCTCGAAAAGGCGCGCGCTCAGGTAGAACAGCGCCAGGCTGAGGTCGACGAGCTGCGGCAGACGATGGCCCGATTGGAGAACGAGCGCGACGCCGAGCGTCAGCGCTATGAGGAGGCGCAAGCGCAGGCCGAACAGGCCCGCGCTCAGGCCGAAGAAGCTCGCGTGCAGGCAGAGGAGGCCCGCGCCCAGGCCGACGAATTGCAGGGCCGTCTCGGCGAGATGGACGGCGAAGTGGCCGCCGCGGAGTCGCGCATCGAAGAGCAGCGGAAGCAGCTCGAAGAGGCGCGCTCGACGATGGCCAGGCTCGAGACTCAACTCGCGGCAGCCCGCGAAGATGGAGAGGACGAGGCCGTCGAGCGTTTCGAAGCCGAGCGAGCGCGGTGGCAGCAGGTTCAAAACGAGCGTCAACAGAAATTGGAGCGCGCCCAGGCCGACGCCCGTCAGGCAGAACAGCGTATGGTGGAGTTGCAGGAAGCCATCGCCGAGCGCGACGAGGAGATCGCCGCCCTGCGAGCCACTGCTCGAGAGGCGGAAGCCCAGGCCGAAAGAGAAGCCAGCCGCCGCGCCGAGTTGCAGGCCGAACGGGACGCCGCACAGCGAGAGGGACAAGCCGCTCGCGCAGTGGCGGTGGACCCGGCCGATGAGAATACGATTCAATCCGTGCGATTGCAGACCGGCGAAAACGGCCGCACTCAGATCGTGGTCGACCTTCAGCGCCCGGGACAATTTCGCACCACCCGTGGCGGCGACGGCCGGGCGGTGATGATCCTCAACAACGTGAGCTTGCCCACTGAATTGGAGCGAACCCTTTCGGCCGATGCCGACGGCGGAGCGGTGCGATTTGTCTCCAGCTTTGCTGAAGATGACGGCACGGTTCGAATGGAGGCCGACCTTCGCGGCGAGGCCTCCGAGGTGATTCGACAGGACGGAAATCAGGTGGTCTGGGAATTTGCTCCGGCGATGGCCGACGGCGACAGCGGTCGACTGGCCGGTGATAACCAGCCCCGACGCACTACCGAAGGAGCCAGCGTCACCTCGGCGCCCCCCAATTATCCCCGGGTGGTCACGGACCCGACCATGGTCAATACCGTGCCCGGTATGGGCCGCCAGCGTGTGACCATCGATATGCGCAACGCCGATATCCAGAACGTGTTGCGATTTATCTCCTCGGAGAGCGGCATCAATATCATCGCCGGCGACGACGTGGGCGGCGATATCACGATGCGTCTTCAGGGGGTGCCCATGGAGGAGGCCTTCTTGACCATCCTCCAGTCGATGCAGCTCGGATTCGAGATTCGAGGCAACGTGCTTCGCGTCGCTCCCCAGTCGGTGCTCAACGAAGAGGAACAGGCCCGGGCCCAGGCGCGCGCCGAGGCCCGCGCCGTGGAGCCCCTGGAGGTCTTCTTGCTGCCCGTCAACTATGCATCGGCCAGTGAATTGACCAACCAGGTCGACGGATTGCTCAGCCCCCGGGGCAGCGTGTCCGTGGACAACCGAACCAATACGCTGATCATCAAAGATGTCCGTGGCAATCTGAGCTCGATTCGCACCCTGATTGAAACCCTGGATGCCCAGGTGCCGCAGGTCCTCATCGAGGCTCGCATCGTGGAGACCAACGAGAACTTCGACCGCGCCTTCGGTATCCAATGGGGTGGTGATTTCTCCTTCTCCCAGGGAAGCGGCAACCCCACGGGGCTCATCTTCCCGAACGTGCTCGGCATGTCCGGTGGTGCCACCGACAGTGAGGCGCCAGTGGAAGGTACGTCGGAGAATCCGAATTACGCCGTCAACCTGCCGGCCGCTGCCGGTACCGGGTCTGGTGGTGCCATCGGCCTGACCATGGGAAGCGTGGGCGGTGCGGTCAACCTCAATATGCGCCTGTCCGCACTGGAAGACGCTGGTTACGCCAAGATCATCAGCGCCCCCCGTATTCTGACCCTGGACAATCGGGAAGCTACGATCTCGCAGGGTACGAGCATCCCGATCAGCGTGGTCAGCGCCGCCGGCGTTCAGACGGTCTTCGTCGACGCCACCCTGGAACTGACGGTGACCCCCCACGTCACGCCTGACGGCAACGTGCGCATGTCCATTCAGGCCACCAAAGCGGAGCCGGACTTCCAGAATACGGGAGCTCGAGGCGACCCCACGATCATTCAGAACCAGGCGGAGACGGAATTGCTCGTCGACGACGGTGACACCACGGTCATCGGTGGCATCTACACCGAGAATACCGGTCATAGCGTGTCGGCCGTGCCCTTCCTTCACCGAATCCCGATCCTGGGCGCCCTGTTCCGGGCCCAGTCGAAGACGGAGAACCGCTCGGAGCTGCTGATCTTCATCACCCCGCGAATCGTCAACCGCGCAGAAGCGCTGGGCGTGATGTCGACGGGCACCCTGGAGAGCAACGTGCCCATGGACGATTATTGATTTTAGGTGAAATCGAACGCGTCGATTGCTACAATAGCCGTAATGGCGTCAATGAACGGGCCGACGGGATTTCCCCCCGGCTTCAGGAGGACAAGATGAATCTCAAATGGAAAATTAGCCTCATCGGGCTGGTGATGACTTCAGTCGCCATCGGCGGTTGCGTCGAATCGGACCAGTCGGTGGTGATGTTGGGAAGCGTCATTGGCGACGGTGAGATCGACGAAGACAGCGGCGAAGCATCGTGCACCTTCGGGGCCGAGATCGACGAGGTTACTATTCGCCCCTCCGGGTTTATCGACCTCTCCGATCTTCGCACCAACGGTCAGGCTCTAGTTCGTGGTGGGGAATCGATGGCGACCGATGAATATCGCTTCGTGGCGGTCATGGAAAATAGGCTGTTTGACAGCCGCACCGTCGGCGCCGTCAGCGGTGGTGACGGCGGGGGCTATGAGAACCTGACCCTCGACAAAAACGATATCTTCATCAAAGGGGCCACGGTTCGATTGTCTCCGGATAGCAACGATTTTGGATTTGCGTCCTTCCCCGAATGGGAGCGAGAGCGATTCACCAATATGCTGGTCACCTCCGGAGGCGGGGCAGCCAGCGTGGACCTTCCGATTATCGCCGGCTCCACCGATCGCGAGCAGTTCCAGGCGTTCTTCTCCAACGTGGGAGGCCAGCTCGGTGACGATGGACGTTTGACGTTCATCTTCGAAATTCAGCTCCACGGCGAGACCATGGCTGGAAATACGGTGAACTCCAATATTCTGGAATATCCGATCACCATCTGCGACGGCTGTGGCGGCACCACCGATCCCCTGTGCACCACCTCCGGTTGATATAAGTGAGAAACGAAAAAAGCCCCGACTTCGGTCGGGGCTTTTTTTGTGGGAGCTCGAAGAGGCCTAACCTGCATTTTCGACCAACAAGATGTCCAGATAGGGCTCGGGTCCGATAAACCCCTCCACAGGCGCGAGCTCGTCGATTAGCCAGGCCAGGGTGTCTTTGAGCCAGCGAGTGGCCAGGCCGGTGGTCTCCCGGGGAAGCTCGACGACCATGGGGCCGATGACGGCCTCGAAATAGCCCAGGGGGTCGTCGCCCCAGGGTACCTGGCGCAACAATTTGGGAAGACGGTGAAGCTCCTCTTCGCTCAGGCCCCGAAGTTCGGGGGCGCCGCCCAGAAGTTGGGTGGCCAGAGCAGTGGCGAAGAAGACGTCGAAGCTCACCGAGTCCGGGTCGTTTTGCAGGCTTCCCTCGTAAACTAGCAGGGCCAGCTCGTCGAGGGATCGACCGGTGAGGCCAAAGAGCCACAATTGCTTGAGCGCCACCAGACCGATGCGAAGGGCAGCCAGGTCGATCTGATCCTGGTTGCGGAAGAGCTCGTAGGTCTCGCGGTCGCGCCCGAAGGTGGGGCGGAGGTCGTCGAGGGCTTCGAAGAGGGCCATTTCGTCGGGATTAAGCAGCGAAAAGGGCACCCCCTCGATGAGAGAGAGGGTAGGCCGCTGTTTGAGATCGCGGGCCTTCTTCTGGAGGTTCGCCGTAATGGAGTGACCCACGCGAAAGAGGGAACGCAGGGGAATGGTCGACAGGGCGCGCCGGGCGGTGGCCATCTCTTTGCGGGCCATAAATTGAAGTCCCAGGCTCAAAAAACCTGCGGTGCGACGCACCACCTCGCGGCCGGTCTCGATCTCGCCCGGTTCGATGCCGTCGGCCATCATGGTGCGGTTGGACAAAGCGATGAGCTCCGTGGTCAGCCGCTCCAATTCTTCGCCGGCGCCGATGCTGTCGAGGACGGTGAAGAAGAAGAATTGGTCGTCTAAGTTATCGCGAATTACGGCGGGGACGTCGAAGGTATCGGGGGTGTCGATCTTTGGCTTTTGTTCGAGCTCGCCAGCTTCCCAGCGCTGTCGGAATTTGACGGGATCGAGATAGGCGTAGGTCTCGAGGGCCTCGATATGGTCGACGTAGCCGAATTCCTCGAGGCGGCTGGTGCGAAATTTATAGGCCCGCTCCTCCATATCGGAGGTCATCTCCCAGCGCACGGACTCGAAGAAGGCCCAGGCCAGCTTCTGGTCCACTTCGTAGAGGCGGTCTACCAGGGCCCGAAGCAGGGCGGTCAGATCTTCGTCTTCCGGATATTGGATGGCGTAGGCGTTGTCCGGACTGAGTTCGAAGCTCGGTGGGATGTCGGCCAGGCTCTCCTCGTTTTCGATGACCTCTACGGCGACGATAGACTTTTTGAAGAAGAGGGCCATTACCTCCGGGTCGACGTCGCGGATGGCTTTGTGGAAGTGGTCGTCGTCGGCGTCGGCGACCAACACGGCCAGCCAGGTGGCCATGCGGCCCGGATCGATGCGGTCTTTTTTCCAGCAGTCCAGGTCGACGAAGATCTGGAGCTGGTCCGGCGTGGTGTAGGGAATCAGATCGACGCCCTGATCGAAGCCGGCCCGCTTGATGAGCCGAAAGAGGGAGTGAGGATTGAGGGTCTTGATATAATTGTCGGCGTCGGGCCGGTCCAGGATGGCCTCGATCTGCTCGATCGGGCCCCCGGCCGGCAGGGAACTGCCGAGATGATCGAAGGGAGTGGCCTCTTGGCGGTGAGCGTCGAGTAGGACCAGGTCCTGATCGTCAGTCGTCATGGGTTACCTCTTTGGTACTGCTAAGATCACACCGGCCCGGGCGGAGCCGGGCACGGTGGGAACAACTCGGATTGCAAAAAACGTCCCGGTCGGGCTTATTCCTCGCCGGCCAGGCGGCGGTCGATGAGCTCCAAGGTCTCTTTGACGCCGTAAAGATGGATGAAGGTGCCCAGCCTGGGGCCTCGATCCTGTCCGAGTAACATGCGGTACATGGCCTTGAACCACTTGCCGAGCTTGATGTCGTTATCCTTTCCTGCCCGGTATGTGGCGCTCTGGATTTCCTCGGGATCGTCGCCGTCGTAATTGGCGAGAAACTCGCGCAGTTGATTGACGCCGACCAGGATCTCCTCGTCGTCGGGTGCCTGGTACTCCTTGGTGGGGAGTACGTAGTCCCGATAATAGTTGAGGGCCCTTTCGATGAGGCCTTCCAAGATCTCAGCGTCATCGTCGACATTTTCGTCATAGCGGCGCAGGTAGTCCCAGATCATGTCCTTATCATCGGTGTTGAGCACGCTGACCAGGTTGAGGAGTACCGAATAAGAGATGCCGCAGCCATAGTCGACGTCTTCACCGGCGTCGATGCGGTCGGCCTCGATGAAGTGAATCGGGTTGTCGAGCAGGGCCGTTTGGTCGTCGGTCTGACCGTATTCGGACAGGGCCTCCAGATATTGGTCTGTCGACCGGGGAATGACCTCGAAGAAGAGCTTTTTGGCCTTCTCGGGGCGCTTGAAGATAAACCAGGACAGGCTCTCCAACGGCCCGTATTGCATCCACTCGTCGATGGAAAGACCCGTACCCTTGGATTTTGAGATCTTGGCACCGTTTTCATCCAAAAACATCTCGTAGAACATGCCCGCCGGGGGCTCGCCGCCCAGAACGCGTACGATCTCAGCCGAGAGCGCGGCGGAGTCGATGAGGTCCTTGCCGTACATCTCATAGTCCACGCCGAGCACGTACCATCGCAGGGCCCAGTCGACCTTCCAGCCCACTTTGACGTGGCCGTCGGTGACGGGCACCGTCGATTCGTGACCGCAGGCCTGGGAGCCTCGAAAGGACTGGTCGCACACATAGGAAATGGTGCCATCTTCGGGATGGGTGTCGGTGACCCGCGTATTATTGACCTTTCCGCAATTTTCGCAGACCGGAAAGAAGGGGCTCCAGTCCTCGCGGCTCGGCTTTCGAAGGGTGGGGACGATGACGTTGCGCACCTCGTCGTAGCATTCGAGGATGCGCAACAGACCGCTGTTGAATTCGCCGCTTCGGTATTTGTCTTTCGACGAGATGAATTCGTAGTCGAAGCCAAAGGAGTCCAAAAAGGAGCGCAGCTTGGCGTTCATATATCCGGAAAAGCTCTCCTCCTCGCCGAAGGGATCGGGGATATCGCAGAGCGGTTTTCCCAGGTGCTGCTGGACCATATCGGCGTTGGGGATATTGTCGGGAACTTTGCGCAGGCCGTCCATATCGTCGCTAAAGGCGAGTAACCGAGTGGGGCGGTCGCTCAACTGGGCAAAGGCGCGGCGTACCCAATTGGTGCGCGCCACCTCGGAGAAGGTCCCCACATGGGGCAAGCCACTGGGCCCGAATCCGGTCTCGAATAACACCGGTTTATCCTTGGATTTCCCGTCGCGCTTTTCGGCACGCTCCAGGTGATCCAGGATTTCGCGGGCTTCTCGATAGGGCCAGGCTTCCAATTGTTCCGACATAATTTCTCCGTAGATGGTCAAAAGGTTCGACGGCGCGCACCTTAATCACGGATCCCCCGGTTTGCAACGTCATCAGGCCCTCAAGTCGCTGAAAACTACCTAAACTTGCCAGTGATCGGTGGTTTGGAATAACTTTGTTACATTCGTCGACGGAAGCAAATTTTGAAGTCTCAGTGCGAAGGAAGTAGCCATGATGGCAAAGAGGTTGGTCAATTCGTTGTTTTTCACCGCTGTGATGGTGGGGGTGTTGGGATTGAGCGGATGTGCCTCGTTTATCGCACTGCTGTCGGGCAATACGGTGAGCGTCGAGGATCTGGAGATCACGAGCTTCGAGGCGGAGTTGGTGCCCGAAGATGGATTTTGCCCCACCGGGCGGGGAGGGCTGATCGTCAAGGCTCATATCGTCGACGGCGAGGTGGAATATACTCAGGGGGCCGGTGAGGGGCGGATGCGATGGGAGGACTTCGAGGTCCAGTCTGTGGGGCCCGTGACGATGTACGAGGAGGGATGGGTGGAGTTTGGGGAAAATCCCCATGCGGTGCTCGCCGCCGAAGAGATCTCCTTCTATATCGTGTCCCGTCACCACGAGTTGGCGCCCATGCGCGTCGATGTGCCGCCGCGATTTGATTGTACTTATAGGGCGAATCTCTCCGGCGAGGCCGGGCGCCACGGCGCCGACGGCCAGAGCGGGCGAAATGGTGCTCGAGGTACGAGCAACCAGAGCTCGGGCAGCTACGCCCAACCCGGGGGCCACGGGGAAAACGGAGGCCATGGTGGAAACGGAGCCGACGGCGAGGCCGGGCGAAGCGGCAACGATGTCGAGGTTTTCGTCTCCCTTGTGGAGGGAAGCGACCCGGTTTTGTTGGAGGTGCGCGTCGAGAGTCAGACCTCACACCACAACTTTTTCCACATCGTCGATCCCAGCGGTGGCGGCCTCGAAGTAATCGCCCGTGGCGGCAACGGAGGCAACGGCGGCAACGGTGGAGGGGGAGGTTCCGGTGGCGGTGGCGGCACCGGTGACCCCGCCGGCAACGGCGGCGACGGTGGAAGTGGCGGAGATGGCGGAAATGGTGCCGACGGCGGCGACGGCGGAACGGTGACCTTTTATCTGAGCGCTGAGGCCGAGCCCTATATGGGCATTTTCTCCGCCGACACCTCCGGCGGTGTCGGCGGCAGCGCCGGCTCGGCCGGCTTCGGCGGCTCTTACGGCACCACTTACTCCGGCGGTACCCAGGGCCGCCGCGGTGAGCGGGGGCGCGATGGCACGCGCAACGGCCGCCATGGTCGCGACGGCCCGCCCCCCAAATTCGTGATCGGCGATTGAGCGAATACTACTCTTCGGTCGTCATAAGTTCCCAGGGAATCAAGCTTAATTTAAAGCTTATTCTCGGCCGACGACTTCTGCTCACAGCTTTCTTAATATTTCGATCAATTCGGCGGTTGCCTAAATAAACCTGTCGGTCAATACTCTTTGCAACAACAAAAAAGAGATATAGTGGTATTTTATTGATGGCAATGATTTTGGAGGGATAGGAAGTAATGGCCGATAAAGTAGTAATTCTCGGTGGTGGTGTGGCCGGTTTGAGCGCCGCACAGGAGTTGGCCGAGCGAGGCTTCGAGGTCGAAGTCTACGAGCGGCTCGAAGTATTCGGAGGCAAAGCGCGCAGTATCGACGTGCCCGATTCAGCGTCGGGAAATCGTCTTCCCCTGCCCGGGGAACACGGGTTTCGCTTCTTCCCCAGTTTTTATCGAAATACATTCGACACGCTCAAGCGAATTCCCTACGGGAAGAATCGACAGGGGGTCTACGACAACCTGCGGGCGACCAGCCACGTCATGGCGGCGCGCTATAATAGTCACCCCATCATTTTGCCCCTGAATTGGCCTGCGGAAATTGGCGATTTGGAGGCGCTGTATAAGATATTCATCCGCAATGATGTGGAGATCCCGCATATGGAGATGCTGTTTTTTGCGGAGAGGATCGTCACCTTTTTGACCGCCTGCGACGCTCGTCGAGAACAGGAATTTGACCATATCTCGTGGTGGGATTTTATCGAGGCCGAAGATAAGTCAAAGGAGTACAAGGCCTTTTTAGCTGTGGGGCTAACCCGAGACCTGGTGGCTATGCAGGCCGAAGTGAGCAGCATGCGCACCGTGGCGGCGATCTATGTTCAGCTTCTGATGGGGATGATACGGCCCTGGGAACATGTCAATCGAATTCTCAATGGGCCAACCACGGAGGTCTGGATCGAGCCCTGGGTGACCTATCTGACTCAACTGGGGGTCAATTTTCACCGCAACGCCACAGTGGAGAGGATAAACTTCGACGGTCAGCGGGTCACAAGTGTCACTATCGATCTAGACGGCAGCAGTTGGACCGCCACAGGAGAGGATTATATCTTTGCTCTGCCAGTGGAGGTGATGGCTCAGTTGGTCACCCCTGAGATCGCCGAGGCGGCGCCGTCCGTGGCGCAGCTCGACGAATTGGAGACGGGATGGATGATCGGCCTTCAATATTTCTTCGATCGCGACGTGGCCATCAACCGAGGCCATATCCTCTACGTCGATTCGCCCTGGGCGTTGACCTCGATCTTTGAACATCAGTATTGGGATAAAATTGAGCTGTCCAAATACGGCGACGGCGATGTGAAAGGCTTTTTATCAATCTGCATCTCCGACTGGAATACACCGGGGAATTTGTACGGGAAGCCGGCCAAAGAATGCACGCCAGAGGAAATTCAAGAGGAGGTCTGGCATCAGTTGACCACTCGTTTGACCGGGCCCCAGCGCACGCAGTTGGAGGCGGCAAATATCATCGAGTGGTTCTTGTCACCCACCGTCGAAATTCCCGAGACAGGGCCGTCGCACAACCATGAGCCCCTGCTGTTCAATACAGTGGGCTCGTTGAGCAAACGACCTCTGGCGTCGACGAATATCCCCAACTTCTTCTTGGCCTCCGATTACGTGCGCACCCATACGGATCTGGCCACCATGGAGTCCGCTAATGAGGCGGCACGCCGGGCGGTCAACGGAGTATTATCGAAACGGGGTCGCAAATATCGGCCCTGTCGGGTTTATCCCTTGAGAGAACCGGCGATTTTTGAGCCCATGAAAGCAGTGGATCGGATTCGGTTTGAGATGGGGCTTCCCCATCTGCGCATGTGAGTTGAGAGACGTCAAATTTAAGTGCAGAAGTAGTAACGACCGGGTGAGCAGTAACGACCTGGTGAAAGGATGAATGGATATGGGCACGGTGGAGTCGGAGAGAAATTTTACGACCATTTTTGATAGACTCACAGATCGCTTTCTGCCGCAGGAATATCAAGATAGAGCGGAGGAGCGCTTTCGAGGCGTGGTGGTGGTGGCGCTGTCTTTTTTGCTCTCCATCTTCGGACCGATCTATGCGGCGATTCTCTACACGCTGACCCTGTCGGTAGCGCAGATGTTGGCCACCGTGGCGGCGACGGCGGGGGTGGTGGCGGCGCCGTTTTTGATGAAGAAGGGGATTTCCTTTTTATTTATAGGCAATTGGCTCACCTTCTGCGGCTATGCGCTCTTCGTATTCGTGGCCTCCCAGAATATGGGGCCTGCCGTATTGATCTGGCAGATTGTATTCATCATCCTCGCCGCCCTGATCGCCGGGCGCCGCTCGGCGGTGGTCTGGTTGTTGATCGGCGCGGTGACGACCGCTTATTTCTATATTAACCTGCTGCCCGACGTGGCCGAAGAGGGGGTGCTCTTTACGCGGGCCCAGATGATCTGGGAGATGTGCCTGGTGATCGGCATGTTCGTCGCCGTCATCGTGCTCACCCTTGCCTATGAGTCCATCAAAGATTGGGCTCTGGAGCAGGCCCGTCGAAAAGAAGCCCATACTCGAGCGGTCCTCAACGCGGCGCCAGACGGTATGATTACGCTCTCCAGTGAGGGACGGGTCGATGGTTTCAACCCGGCGGCAGTAAAATTATTTCGCTATGAGCAAGCAGCGATCGCGAAGGCGCCATTTACCACGCTGATCCCCTCCATCGATGGCCGGCCGCCGAGCGGTGACGGCGATGGTGAACTCCTGGACGGGACGCTCTTTGGCAGCGAGCAGAGCGGGGAAGACTCGGAGGGCCTGGAGTTGTGGTTAGATGACACCCATGAGGTCGAGGCGGTCACCCGTGAGGGGAGGCGATTTCCCAGCGAACTCTATATCACCCGCATTGACGGCGAGGAGCGTTTCGTGGCCGTCGTACGAGACGTGACGTCCCAGAAAGCGGCCCAAGAAGCGCTGCGTCAGGCCCGGGACAAGGCGGTGGAGGCCAACGAGGCAAAGAGCCGTTTTCTGGCCAATGTCAGCCACGAACTTCGTACTCCCCTCAACGCCATCATCGGCTATAGCGAACTGGTCGGTGAAGATCTGGCCGAGATGGGTGAGGAAGCGTTGCGGGCCGATGTGGCAAAGGTTGGAAAAGCGGGCAAACACTTATTATCATTGATCAATGAGGTGCTCGATCTATCCAAGGTCGAGGCCGGAGAGATGCAGATCTATACGGAAGACGTAGAGGTCGCCACATTAGTGGAAGAGGTGACTGACACCCTGGCACCAATCATCGAGGAGCAGGAAAATACACTGCGTATCGACACGGTCGGTGCGCCGTCTCTGATGCGGGTCGACCAGATGAAGCTTCGCCAGATACTTATCAATCTGTTGAGCAACGCCTCCAAATTTACCCCGGGCGGTCTGATCCGAGTCAACGTCTTCGGCGAGGAGAAGGAGGGCCAGGAGTGGGTGATCTTCGAGGTCGTCGATCGTGGCATCGGCATTGCCGAAGACAAGCTCGAACAACTCTTCAAGGCATTTAAGCAGGCCGACGACTCGACGACCCGAAAATTTGGCGGCACCGGTCTGGGGCTGACGATCTGTCGCCATTTTGCCACTCTGATGGGCGGCGATATCAGTGTGGAGAGCGAGGTGGGGCAGGGCTCGACGTTTCGAGTCAAACTCCCCGTCGATTTCGATGCCTGGCAAGACGAAGAAACGGCCAGTCAACAGGTTGAAGAAAAGGCCGATGGTGGCGACGCCGAGCCGGTAGTTGACGGGGAAGCGGGCTCGCGCCCCCAGCAGCAAGGAGAACTGCCAAAGGTGCTGGTCATCGATGACGATCCCACAGTTCACCAGTTGATGGATCGCTTTCTGGTCCGCGAGGGGTTTGCCGTGGAGACGTCTGCGGGAGGCCCGGACGTATTGGATAAAATTCGTCAGTCCCGGCCCGATATCATCACCCTCGACGTCTTGATGCCCGAGGTCGACGGGTGGAGTCTATTGGAACGGCTCAAGGCCAGCGAAGATCTTAGAGATATTCCGGTGGTGATGTTGACCATCATCAACGATCGCAACCTGGGGTTCTCCCTGGGGGCCACGGACTATCTGACCAAGCCTGTTGATCCCCGCCGCCTGGTGGGGGCCTTATCCTCTCATCTCAACGGCGAAGATTCGGGGCCGATCCTCATCGTCGAAGACGACGACGACACCCGAGAGATCATAAAGCGAATGGTCGAGCAGTCCGGTTGGAAAACGGCGGTCGCTGAAGACGGTCAGAGAGCGCTGGAATTACTCGACGACGACCTGGAGCCGGCGGCGATACTTCTGGACTTGATGATGCCCCGACTCGACGGCTTCGGCCTGCTCGAAGCGCTGCGCAATCGGCCCAGATTTGATGATACGGCCATTATCGTGGTCACCGCCGCCGATATGACCCATCAGCAGCGGCATATGCTCCAGGGCAGCGTGGACCAGGTCCTCCAAAAAGGTGACGAAGCAAAAGACCGACTCGTCGCCGAGTTGAGAGGGCTTCTTCATCGAAAGCGAATAGCTCTATCGAAGCCCTCTCCCGTTGCTGCCCCGGCGGAGGGCGATGGCTGATGAGCCCCTTTTTTGATGCCTTCATGCCTGAGAAGCTCGAGCCCCCCGGTGAGGTCGCACGCAGACGGGCAGAGGTATTGATTCGGCTCGCCATATTCCTGGCGATCGTCGTCCCCCTGACCGGACTGGCCGCCTTTGTCCGCTCGGGCTCGCCGGTCTTCATCCTGGCCGGTATTGGCTGTGGTCTTCTGACTTTGACGGTGCCCGTGGTGCTCAAAAAAACGGGGAGCCTGGCCATGGCGGGCACGATCATCATTTTGACCTGCCTGTTGGTCATTCCCGCCTTGAGCGTCTTTATGGGGGGAATCTTGGCAGCACCGATGAGCGGGCTGCTGTTGGTGCCGCTCGTGTCCCTATTATTTCAGGGGCTGGGGCCGGCCAAAATCTGGTTGGGGATCGTGGTGGCGATCTGGCTGGCTTTTCTGGGGCTTCATCTGTCGGGTTATCAAATGGAGTACCGACTCGGTGAAGTAGGCAATCCCTACGTGATGCGGTTGACGGAGATCCTGATCATTGGCCTGGTGGCCTTTGCGATCATGGTATTCCAAAATCGATTGCAACAGTGGTTGCTCACGCGAGTGCGAGAGACCCGCGATGAGGCACTGCAGGCCAGTCGGGCCAAGAGCGACTTTTTGGCCAAGATGAGTCACGAATTGCGCACCCCCCTGACGGCGGTGATCGGTTATTCGGAGATGCTCCTCGATGAGACTCGCCAGGATCAGGCCAAGGGACAGAGCACAGAACTCATCGAAGATCTGGAACGAATTCATGGAGCCGGCCTTCATCTGCTGGCTATCGTCAATGACGTCCTCGATCTGTCGAAGGTCGAAGCGGGCAAGATGTCGCGTCAGATCGAGAAGTTCGACTTAAATGAGTTGATCGACGAGGTGGTGGGCACGATTCGACCGATGACCGTGAAATACTCCAATCATCTCCATCTGGAGTACGCCGATAATCTTGGTTCCATGTGCTCGGACCCGATCAAAATACGGCAGATCCTGCTCAATTTGTTGAGCAACGCCTGTAAATTTGCCGAAGATAAAGAAGTGATCTTGAGGATCGAGTCCGCTCAGGGCGACCGGCAGATAATCTTCTATATCGAAGACCGGGGAATTGGCATGAGCGATGATCAACTGGCCACCGTCTTCGACGCCTTCGTGCAGGCCGACAGGCCGACGACAAGCAATCACGGCGGCACAGGATTGGGGCTGACGATCACCCGCCATTTCTGTGGTCTGTTGGAGGGCAATCTCTCGGTGGAGTCCAACAAAGGGGAGGGGACAAAATTTACGGTAAGGCTGCCGAGGGATCTATCTGAAAAGAGGTCTGCGTCCACGGCCCTGGTGGCGACTGGACAGGTGGAAGAAGTGCCATGAGGGTCGCTGTCTTTTGAAGAAGGAGCTTGTGCGGGCTTGTCAGGGAAAATAGAGGACGATAAGAGTGGGCTTAAAGCTTAGATATCTTTTGGATATCTTTTTTGGCCTCGTCGGGGCATTAGCTTGATAATGCGATAGTAATAGCAATACTGCGGTAAGCCTCGAATGAGGAAGTTGTCGCAATAATTTAGGAGTTGTAAAATGGCAAGGATTCTTCTGGTCGAAGATAATGAAATGAACCGCGATATGCTCATGCGCCGTCTCGCACGCAAGGGCTATGATGTCCTGGTGGCCCAAGATGGGCAGGAGGCGATCGACGTTGCTCGAGAAGAATCACCAGCCCTTATCTTGATGGATTTGAGTCTGCCCGTGCTCGACGGTTGGGAGGCCACACGGCGCCTCAAGGCGGCCCCTGAGACCAAAGGCATCCCCATCATCGCCCTGACCGCCCATGCCATCGCCAGCGATCGCGAAAAAGCCCTTGAATGCGGGTGCGATGATTTCGATACCAAGCCCGTCGACCTGGCTCGATTACTGTCGAAGATCAAAGCCTTTGTCTGATCTCAGCGGCGGCGGTCGTCGATCAGATAATTTTCCATTCCAGGGGTCTGATGCACCTCCATGTCGGCGGTGACCAGGAGGACCTCCACCCCGGGCAGGTCGCCGGCGATGGCCAATGCTTCAGTGGGGCCGAGGACGAAGAAGGCCGTGGACAGAGCGTCGGCTGTGGTTGTGTCGTCGGCGATCACCGTGGTGGCGATGGAGGCGCGAGCGGGCCGGGCGGTGGCGGGATCGATGATATGGTGGTAGCGCACCCCGTCGGATTCAAAGTACCGCTCGTAGTCGCCGGAAGTGACAAAGGAGCGATCCCACAGTTCTACGACGGCCAGAAACTCGTCGGGACTTCGGGGGTGGGCGATCGCCGCACGCCAGGGACGGCCGAAGCGCTGGCCCGAAGCGCGAAGATCGCCACCGCCGTCGACAATGAAGTCGTCGATTCCTCGGTCGGAGAGCACCTGGGCTGCTCGGTCGACGCCGTATCCCTTGCCGATGGCGCCGATGCCGATGCGCGTTCTTTCACCGATTAATTCGATGGTCGACTCCTCCTGGTCGACCACGACGTTTCGATAGTCGATATGGGGCAGGCAGTCCGCTATCTCTTGCTCGGAGGGGATGCGCTGTTGTCCCACCGACCAGAGGTGTCCACAGGTGGCGAAGGTGATGTCGAAGGCTCCATCGGTCAGCTGTGACAGCTCCAGGGCGCGGGTGACCACCTCCAGAAGCTCAGGTCCCACTGATAGGGGGCCCTGTCCAGCCTGGCGATTGACCTCGCTTATCTGGCTGTCCTCACGCCACTCGCTGAGCAGTTCTTCGAGGCGGTCGATCTCTTCGTAGGCGGCGTCGATAGCACTGGCCGCGGCGGCCTGGTCATGGTGGGCGACCTGGATGTCGAATCGGGTGCCCATTTTGACGGCATCAACGGCGACGATCTGTGGTTGTGGTGAGCTGTGCTGGGAAGTTTGTGCTGCTTTTGAGGCCTCCCGGTCGACGGGCTCATCAGGTCCGTGACACGCCGACGAGCCGAGCGCCCAGACCACCAGCACTATCAGCGCCATCGAGGTCCCATGGTTCACACCGGCCTCCCTCAGTGGTGGTGGCCATCGCCGTGGATAACGTGGTCGGCCAGCTCTTCCCATTCGACGACCTGGCCATCAAAGCGCTCGGCCAGAGTAGCGACGTCGACTTCCGGGGAGTAGGCCAGCACGGGCCTGCCCATGACATGGGGCCGGTCGACGCCGACGATAAATTGGGCTTTTTCGGCCTCCAGCCAATCCCGTTCGCTGGGGTCGGGCTCGGAGGGATCGGCGTCGGCGGGAAGGACTTCGACGAAGATATCCGTGATCTGACCGTGCGGCGAGGGGGTCTCTATATAATAGAGGAGGTCCGACAGGGCACAGAAGAATTTTCTGGTGCCGTCGCGATGGACGGCCTGGCCGCGAGGTGCAGGTTGTTCGCGAACGACCATGCCGCAGGAGGTGCACTCTTCGAGGCCGAAGGACTCGGCCTCGGCGCCGGTATTATCGGCGCTGTCGTCGCCGCCCTGGTCGCAGCCGGTGAGCCCAAAAAGGGCCACCGAAGCGCAGAGGATGACGAGAATATGTAGGCTTGCAGGCAGGTTCATCGTTGGGTTCTCCTTCGAGTCAAGATCAGGGCGCTGATCGCCAGGGGGATCGCCGTCCAAGCCGCCCATATTGCGGCGCGGGCCCCCGGGCCGGGCAGCTCGACGGCCATGCCCAGGTCGTCGACTAATTCGGGACCGGCGAAGAGTTCCATCATCTCCAGGCGGTACAGACCGGCCGGGTTGCCAAAGACCAGAGTGGCGATGGTCTCGGTGGCCACCGCGCCGTCGGTGAGCACGAGCAGCCCCAGCAGCCCCAGGTCGTAGAAGAAGACCAATAAAAACCACAGGGCTACCACCAGGCTGGCCGCCGTGCTCTGACGGCGAGTAAAGGTGGAGATACAGACCCCGAGAGATAAAAATACGGCTCCCAAGATCAAGGTGGGCAGGTAGAGCTGGAACAGCATCATGCCGTGATCGGCGCCAGCGACGGCGGCGGCCAGGCCCAGGCCCAATCCCACGGCCAGGGCCAGCGCGAGAAATCGGCCCGTGAATTTCGCGGCCAAGATCTCCAGCCGGCTCGCCGGAAGGGACAGCAATAGCCCCAGCGTGTTGCGCTCTCGTTCGCCGACGATGGCGTCATGGCCCAGCACGGCCCCCGTAATGGGCACGAAGAGGGCCGCCAGGGTGACCAGGCTGGGGCCGGTGAGCATCTGGACGTCCGCCTCGGCACCGCGGCCGTAGAGGCTGGTGCCCACGGCGAGGAGCGCAAAGAGGACGCTGATGACCAGCACCCAGCGATCGCGGGCTCGCTCGACGAATTCATGCCAGGTCAGGGCAAGTCCAATACGTCCCATCAGGCCACCTCCTGGTCTGTTTCGAGGAGACGCTCGTAGATGAGGTCAAGGCCCGGTTCTTCGACCCGGATATGCTCGACGGCGTCGGGAAATCGGCTGCGAAAATCGAGCAATTCGAGCAGCCCGTCGGGAGGGACGTCGACGCCGATCTGGGAGGCCCCGTGATCGTCGACATCGGCGCCGTAGCGCTGTTGGAGGGCCTGACGCAGATCTTTTCCCCCCTGGCCCGATAGGTCGAGGGTCACCCGTGCCGGCAGGGCCGCCCGTTGACGCAGCCCCGAGGGGCTTGCGTCGGCCAAGACGTTGCCGGTGCGCATCAGACAAATGCGGTCTACTCGGCGCTCCAAGAGGGTCAGGTCGTGGCTCGACATCAGGACCATGCGGCCAGTGTCGCGCCAGGTCTCGAGCAACTCCCACAAGACGTTGAGGCCCTCTTGATC
>SLJM01000337.1 GCA_007135085.1 Myxococcales bacterium | reverse complement strand
GATGCGGCGGCGGGTCATCTTCGGCCATTGAGTGTGATGACGAAGATCCCTGTGATCCCGAGGAGGAGAGTTGCATGGAGATCCTCCACGGATCGTATGGGGGCTCCTCGGAGCCGCCGCCTTATCGGGTGGAGGAGTCGCAATGTGTGCCGTCGGGGCAAGACTGTGCCGGGCGCAGCGGTGAGCCCTGCGCCAGCGACCGGTCCTGCCGGAGCGTGGAGGTGCCGGCCTGCGTCGGTCAACCCTGTGATGCCTACTCCTACACCTTCAATACCTGCATTCCTCGGGAGCACTTAGATGACGTGATTTTGCCGGAGTTCTGTGGCACGAGCGGCCAATTCGCCGTCGACGACGGGGAGTCCTTGTGGGATGTGGGCTACTCCGTCCATGGAGTACATCTCGTCCTGTCCACGGCGGATCAATCGCTCGTGGTCGCCACCTACGCCCACGACGACTGGAGTGACGAGGTGGGGAGGACGGTGGTCGTCGACGGAGATGACAAGCTCGGCAGCTGCCAGGAAGGAGCGATACACTCCGTATACGCCGACGTCGATCGCGGCGGCTGGGGCGATCATACGACGGTGGAGGTTCGGTTTGCCCTGGACTGCGACGGGGAGACGACCCTGCAGCGCAGGTCTCTAGAACTCGCCGACGAGGAAGTGCGTTCCCGGGGCACGGAGGAAGTCGACGGTGAGTTGCTGCGGTGGCCGGACTGGGGTTGGTGGGTGGAGTTTGACGGCGATCTCTATAAAATGGGCACCGTGGCCGACGACCCCCCCGTGGCGGGAGCGTCTCAGGATGGGACCGAGGTGGAGATCTTTCGAAATGAATGGGGCCGATACGTGGTGTTGCACCTGCACGACGAGGAGACGATGGAAGTCGCCAGTCTGCGGTCGTTGACGTCGCCCGTGAGCCCCGGGGAGATCGACGTCGATGGGGCCATGGCGGCTGGGACTCTTCGAAGCGCAGGCTCCGGAGACTACGCCCTGATTGTGTGGGTCGACGCCTCGGGGGGACAACTCCTGGGAAGGCACGTGGCGTTTGTGGATTCTATGCGTCCCAATGAGGCAGCGGTGGGACCTGTGGAGGTCTTCGACGAAGGCCCGGTGGACGCCGAGGAGCCGCTCGTGCTGGAGAGCTCGGAGGGACGGTTTTATCTGCGCGCCGGCGACCGGGTGATGGTGCTCCACCGGGAGGACACCTCCGTGCTGTACGAGGCGACTCTGGCGGAGTTCAAGGCGATGGACAGAGGGCATCTCGTCGATGGAGATTATCTGTTTTTCGACGATGACGGTGGTGTGGCGGTGTATTGTCCGCGGTTTTGATGCACCTATCTCGGGAGGAGCGGTCTTGGGTCGCGGCGAGGGCCTCGCCGACAAGCCGTTACCGGGCCAGCAGTTCAGCCCTCCACCCCGGCGCGAGCGCCGTTGAGCGCTACAGTTCGTCCACCGCTGCGCGGAGGACGTCGACATAGCTGACGATGCCGATGAGGCGACCTTCGATCTGGTCGCAGACCGGCACGGCGCCGATCTTGTGGTCGATCATGATCTCGGCCAATTCGGAGACTTCCGACTCGGAGCCCACGGTGATGACGTCGGAGTACATGATCTCGCCGACGGTGCGCTTGAGGCGCTCGATGGCTTTGTCGGGGTTATTGAAGCTGACCATCATGGGGAGCGAAAAGTCGCGCAGATCGCGATCGCTGACCATTCCAACGAGGATTCCGTTATCCGTCACCGGTACATGGCGAATATCCAGATCGTTGAGCACGTCGATGACATCGCCGATGGAATCGGTCACTTCGACGGTCACGGGATTGGGCGTCATAATCTCTTGAACAATCATATCTCTCTCATTTGCTGGCTTAGAAAAATTGACCACCCCCTTAATATTGTACTTACCCTGTTTTTGGCAATAGCACGGTGGCGCTCGACGGCGCTCGCGCCGGGGGTGGAGGCTGCTGGCGCAGCCGGGATGGAGCGCGCGTTGCACGCGGGATGGAGGCTGCTGGCGCAGCCGGGGTGGAGGGCCTGAACTGCTGGCCCGGGAACGGCTTGTTGGCGATCGACCCGAGCAAACCTCGATGGAAAATGGTCCGATCTAGCCTCGATAGCAGTGCAGACTGGATGGGTAGTTAATCCCGCGGCGCAGTCCAGCCGCTCCATCCCGGGCCCGAAGGGCCCTCCACCCCGGCGCGAGCGCCGTCGAGCGCCACCGAGCGTTTTCTGTACAGCGAGGGTGGGGGATGATAGGGAATAGCGGCGCGCTACGCCGTAGCGTGTGCAGACAGTAATTTCACCCACGGACGTAACCACGGAGGGCAAGACTTTGGGTGCTATCAACGGATCCCTTTCCTATAAAATTTTCTACGTCGATGGCGAGGTCCAGGACGACTGGAAGGAGCAATATATCGACCGGATTCGGAGCAATTGCTTCGAGCCATTGAGCCCCGACGATGACGACGAGATCTCCGAGGGTTGGGTGCCCATTGACCGGCCCCTGCAGCCGGAGTTCGATCTGTATACGGTGCTCTTCGACCACTTCTTGAACCTGGGCTTTCGCCAGGATCGCTACTCCATTCCCAGCGCGTTGTTGAAGGCTCACGTCGCCGAGGCGGAGCGGGAGTATATGATCCAGAACGACAAGGAAAAGCTCAGTAAATTTGAGCGCGACGATATCAAGGCCATCGTCAAGGCGGAGCTCAAGGCAAAGCAGCTTCCCAAGATGAAGGTCACCGATATGAGTTGGGATCTTCGCGCCGGGCGAGTGCGGTTTTGGAGTCAGTCCAATAAGGCCTGTGAGACCTTTCAGGGCTATTTTCAGGACACCTTCGGGCTCAAGATTTTGCCGGCCAATCCCTATATCAACGCCTTGCAGATGGAGATGGACGGGGAGACCTTAGAAGATCTTCAGGGGCTGGAGCCGACGAATTTCATCAGCGGATTGGAGTAGACGATGAACCTTGCTGATTTGATCGAGACGCGTAGATTCTTAGGTAGTGAATTCATGATGTGGCTGTGGTTCAAGTCCGAGACCCATGACGGGTTGATGGACGTGGCCGGCCATGGCGCCATCGAGGTGGTCTATGACGATCGCCTGGTGCTCGAAGCCTATCTGGCTGAAACGGAGCGCAATACCCTCAAAGGGGGATCGCCGGCCTATTCGCCGGAGGCGAAGGTGGCCCTGCAGCATGGCAAGCGAGTCTCGCGGGCCAAGCTGCGGGTGGTCAAAGAAGGTCGGGAGTGGACCTTTGCCTTTAAGGCGGAGGGGATGGATTTTTCGTCGGTCAAGATTCCCTCGGTGTTGAGCAAGAAGGAAGAGGAGAAGTTCTACGAGCGTATGTATCTGCTCGAGGAGCTCGAAGAGATCATGGACGCCCTCTACGAGGAATTCATGATGCTTCGCCTCAGTTCGGACTGGCACGACGAGATGGTGCCGGCCATGCAAGAATGGATCGCCACCGACGAGACCATCGATCGAAGCTGGTATCCCGATCTGAACGTTCAGGCGGCCAGTTGAGTTGACCCGTAGCGGGGCCATATGAGCTTTTTGGAAGCGATTATCCTGGGGATCGTGCAGGGGCTGACGGAGTTTTTGCCGATCAGCTCCTCGGGCCATCTGATGCTGGGGGAGAGATTATTCGGCTTTGAAGAGCCGAACCTCCTCTTCAATCTGGTGGTCCATCTGGGCACGTTGGTAGCGGTGACCCTATTTTACCGCAAAGACGTGTGGGGGGCGGTCACCGGTTTTTGGAATGCCCTCCAAAAAGGGCTTCAGGAGCGCTCCATCGATGCCTTCCGGCAAGATGAAGGCGCCAAATTAGGGGTGTTGATTATTCTGGGGACCATCCCCACCGTGGTGGTGGGGTTGCTCTTCTATCCGCTCATCTCCGGCGGGTTTGGCGATGTGGATATGGCGGTGGTGATCAGCGCTATTTTGATCATGACCGGCTTTATTTTATTTTCCGCCCGATTTGTCGATGAATCGAAGATGAAGGAGCGCGGCGGAGGATGGACGCTGTGGAATATCACTCCCATGGTGGCCATCCTCATCGGCGTGGCCCAGGGGTTGGCCGTCCTTCCCGGCTTTTCACGCTCGGGCCTCACCATCGTGGCCGCCCTGTGGCTGGCGGTCTATCGAGTGGAGGCGGCGCGCTATTCCTTTCTGCTGTCTATCCCGGCAGTGGCCGGCGCGCTGGTTCTGGAGTCGTATACGAGCTTTGATGCCCAGGCTCTGACCGGCGTTGACGGCCTCGTCGACGTGGGGATCTATACGGTGGCCGGGATTATCGCCGGCGTCATCGGCTATCTGAGCATTTTGGTGCTGGTCAAGATGCTGCGAAAGGCGCAATTCTGGCATTTTGCCTGGTATTGCTGGGCCGTGGGTGCCGCCGGGTTGGTGTATTTCTTGGTGTGGTGAGGGGTTGGGCTCCCTGAATTCACGATTTCCGATTTCCGATTTCCGATTTCCGATTCCCGATTCCCGATTTCCGGTTTCCGATTTCCGGTTTCCGATGCAGGTTTTTAATTTTTATTGTTTGTACGAAGAAGAACGGAAAGTGAAAACGCACGAAATTTAATCGGAAACCGGAAATCGGAAACTGAGGGGTCGAAGCCCCTATCAGGTCACGGCGCCTCGTGCCTTGGCCGAGACCCACTCCGACAATACGACGGTGCCCAAAATGGCGGCGAAGATGACGCTCACGTTACCCCAGGCCAGGGTGTCGATGGAGGCCTGAAGGGACATGCCGATGCCGCCGGCGCCGACGAGGCCCAAGATGGTGGCCTCGCGGATATTGATATCCCAGCGATAAATGGAGACGCCGGCAAAGGCGGGGGCGATCTGGGGGATGACGCCGTAGGTCAGTATCTGGGGGCCCGAGGCGCCGGTGGAGGCCACGGCCTCGCGGGTGGTCTCGTCGATCTCCTCGATGGCCTCGTAGATGAGCTTTCCGCAAAAGCCCACGGACCGCAGGGCTATGGCGATGATCCCCGCCAACATGCCGGGGCCGATGATGACCACCAGCAAGAGCGCCCAGATAAGGGAGTTTACGGACCGGGAAGTAACGAGGATCACCAGGGCTACGGGCCGCACAAAACGCACGGAGGGCGTTGTGTTTTTGGCTGCCAGAAAGGCCAGGGGAGAGGCGATCATGACGCCCACGATAGTGCCCAGGGTGGCGATATGGATGGTGTCGACGAGCGGTCCCCACAGCTCGGCGGCGTAGGCGCCGCGCTGGCGCAGAAATTCACCGACGTGGCCCCATAATTCGCCCTGCTGGTGGAGCTCGG
>SLJM01000148.1 GCA_007135085.1 Myxococcales bacterium | reverse complement strand
TGGTCTCCCGCGAGTCCAGGAAGGGGTTCATCATGGTCAGCCGGATCATAATCAGCCGTTCCTCGTCGGCCTCGCCGGACCATTGACCGATGAAGGGGGTGAGCATCTCACCATATTGACCAAAGTGAAGAGTGGTACGCGACACGTAGAATTCCCCGTCTTTTTCCGGCGAAAAAGCATCGTAGATCTTTTGGGTGCGCTCGTTGGTCACGCTCACCGCTTCGCCGTCGTAGGCGACGCAAAAAGCTAAGATATTGGAGGTGGCCTCGATGATTCGCACCGGAATATCCAATTGCTCCAGGGCCTGTTGAACGCCAATTCGAGCCTGGATGGTACGGCGCAGGATACGGCCGTAGCCGTCGGCGTCGAGGCCGATGGTGCCGGCGGTCAGCCAGGTGGCCACCGCTCCGGCGGCCGAGCGGGAGCCCTCGATGGTCTGAGGGCCGCGATCGACGCCCTCTTTGAAGTCCAGATAGGGGGCGTCGACCTTATTGGAGAAATACTCGCGACGGGAACGGGCCAAAAACGTGCCCGACGAATAGGGAACATAACCCAATTTATGGGGGTCCAGGGTCACTGAATTGGCCCGTCGAATGCTGCGCAGAGCCGCGCAGACGTCGGGACCCATCACACAGCACTGGCCGCCGCAGACATTGGCCGCGAAAAAACCACCGTAGGCCGCGTCGACGTGATGGTAAATATGGATCCCCTGCTCGCTGGCGTATCGGTCGAGCAGGTCTTGAATTTTGTGGACCGGGTCGAAGGCCCCCAATTCGGTGGTCCCCGCCACGGAGACGACCATCATGATCGGCCGCCCCATTCGACGTGCTTCTTCGATGCGCTCCTCCAGATGAGGCACGGACATCACGCCGGCGTCGTCGAGGGCCACCGACCAGAAGGACTCGTAGCCCAGGCCCATCAAGCCCACCCCTTTGACCCAGGAATAATGTTTGTGATCGGGCACCAGAACCACGGGGCCCCGATAGGGTTCATCGAAGATATCGCCGAGCCGACGGGCCACGTCGAAGGGGTTTCCCTCCAGGGGCTCGAGAGCCTCTTCGAGCTCGTCGTCGATGCCTATGACCCGGAGATAATGTCCGTATAATTTCCAGCCGATATGGGCTGCCTCAAAAAGAGATGGTCGAGACAATCCCTTCTGGCGAGTCCGGGCCCCCAGGGCGATAAATCGTTCCATTCGATGACGGGCGCGCACCATGGCCTCAAAATTGGCCACTGTCCCGCCGCTGGTAAAATGCCCAACGCCCTGGTGTTTAGAAAAACCGAGCATATCGGCCAGCGCCGTGACCGCTTCTTCCTCTAATTGAACGCCCACCCGCGAGGACTCCCCGGAGATATTATTGGGGTTGTGCAAAAGGGTGACCAGATGCCCCACCATGGCGGGCATAGAGGTCTCGGAGAACATATGGCCGATATAACGGGGTGAGAACTTGGGCACTTCCTGCTCGAAACGAGCGAGAAGTTCGTCGAGACGGGCGCCAAATTCGGCCTGTCGCGACTTGAATTCCGGAGTGCCCTGGTCGATCTCGGAGATGGCGTCGCCGTCTTCGGGGTGAATCCGGCGACGCCACCCCACGTAGGCGTCGACCACGCGAGAGACCATCTCCCCTAGCCACTGTGCGTTTTCCGATTGGGGCCCGAGAAAGAAGCTCTTCAGCGCCACTTCGTCGGGATCACAGCCGGAGTTCATTTCGGGCTCAGTGAAAAGGGGAGATTCGATCGACATTTTAACTCCTCAATTTGCCTCGGCAGCAAGGTAGGCGATGATCGCCTCAGCTTCCTCGGCGGTGACGCCCAAATTGGTCATGGGCGCCGGGAAATCTGCTTGTATTTCCTGCGTCGTCGGGTCCTGCTGCTGCATCTCATTGGGATGCATGATCTGACGTGCCAGCCAGGGAGCGGTGCGCTTGTTAGCCACCTCTCCCAGGGCCGGACCGGTCGGCGTGTCCCGATCCATCTGGTGACAGGCCGCACAGCCCTTGGCGCTGTAGAGTTCTTCACCCTTTTCGATCAGCGCCGGATCGTCGGAAAAGGAGTCGATACCTCCATGATCGATGCCCGCCGGTCCGTCCTCCGAAACCTCGGCCTCTCCCGACTCCTCTGCTGGTTCATCATCGGTAGGCGGCGCTTCGCAGGCCATGACGAGAAGAAGTAATGCAAATAAGACGCCAACTGTGGTGATGATGCGGTTCATTTCAAACTCCTCTTGGTTAAAATATCTACGGACCTTTCCGCAGAAGTAGTGACCTCCCTACGATAGATAGTGCAGCCCGCCTTTCACGGTTATGACTTGGATCATGATGGGTCGATGATGTGGGAGGAGAAAAGAGCGCAAAGGTTGCGTCCGAGGTTTATGCCCCGCAAAATTTACGTGTCTCTACGGCCTCAGCGCGAACTGCGCTCCGCAAACCGCGCCCCAAGGAGCCCGATCAACTCGGCGGTCACGATCACCGTGGCCGCCACAGCGCCGACCAGGACGCAGTAAACCGTCCAGATGCCGCCGAGTTCGGCGGGCCACAGGCCGGTCATGGGCAACATGGTGAGTAGCAGGGCTGCCACCGCCGCCAGCCAGGACCAGGGTGTGTTGACCGCCTGCGCTCCCCACTGGCGATAAGCTCCCACCACAAGGGCCATGGTCACCACCCCGGCGAAGACCCAGTGCAGGTAGAAGAGGCGCAACCCGGCGCGAAGACCCCACTCCGCGAGGGGGGGAATGGCGAGGGCGGCGAGCATGGCCACCGTGGCCGCAAAGAAGAGGCCCACCCGCCACCACCACCTGTCGAGGTGGTGCCAGATGGGCTGAATGACCAGAAAGAGCCCGGCCGCCAGCAATCCCGCGGCCATGCTGCCCAGGACAAACCAGCTCTCGTCGACGTAGGAGCGGGGAAGGCCGATCAAAAAGACGAAGGCCACCGAGGCCCCCACCAGCCAGCGACCCACTTGTTGGTTCGTGGAATCACCGTATTTGACGTATGAACGGATCACTCCCAATGCGCCCAGCACCAACCAGCCTCCGCCGAAGAGATCGACGAAGAAGTGAACCGTCACCGATTCCCAGAGGGCGCTGTCGACGCCGGCCATCATCAACCCCGCCACGCCCCAGGCGCCGGCAGAGGAGACGACCAGAGCCACCACGGCCAGATCCCACAGGCGCATCGCCGGGGTTCGCTTGACCCCTCGGTGGGCCCCGAAATAGACGGCGGCAAATCCGTACCAGGAAAAGATCGCCAGTCCGCTCAAGATGGCGGCGATAGGCAGGTCAGCGCTGCCGACGGGCACCGATTGGTAGCCCCAGATCAAGAAGGCGGGGAAGCTCAAAAATGCGAGCACCCAGGCCGTCCAACCCACCAGGCAGACCGATCGGTCGATCCTTCGCCCCCCCTGGCCTGGCCATCGGGCGGCCATCAGCGCCATCAGCGCCGGCGTGGCCCAGCCCATCAGCATCAGATGGGAATGTCCGTGGCGAATATGGGCGGCCGTCAGGACTTCGCCAAAGCCGCCGACCATGCCCCATCGAAATAAGACACCGGCGCCGGCGGCGACGACGAAGGCCCAGGCGCTGGCCATCCAGAGCAGGCGCAGTGGTGACTTGTCGGTCTGGCTGGTTGAGCTGATTGGACTGGTCATCTGACTCTCCCCGCCTAAGGCATTCGAATCGGACATCCCACGGGTCTTACGAACTCACGATTCGGCTTTTCGCCGGCCACCAGCGCTTTGAGGGCCTCTTCTACAAAGGAGTTCATTCCCCGACGCCCCACCCTGACGGGAAGTCCCTGAAATCGCACCTCCTCGTCATCGACGACCACTACCTCGGGGGTCATCGTCGCCCCCAGGACTCGGGCCAGGCGGGCCTGTTCGTCGCGGTAGACCGGCACGCCCAGGTCGGCGTCGGCCAAGATCTGCTTTGCCTCCTCGAGCGATTCGTCGACGTTGGACATGACGACGATGACTTCCACCTCGGGGAATGCCTCCACCAACGAGGAGATCCCCGGCTCGGCGCGGCGCGAACAACTGCTCTCGCCGGACCAGAACCAGTAGACCCGCCACTGCTCCTGGTCGGCCAGCCCGGGCTGATGGCTGTCGGCGCCCTGGCCGGCGATCAGTGTCAGTGGCGCCAGATGCTCCAGGTCGTCCAGATCGGCAGCCCAGGCCTGGGTGACGACCACACTCGATATGAGCGCCAGCGCGGCCACAAAAGCGATGATCTTTGTGGGTTTAGAAGTCATAAAAAACCTTCCTCAAGATGAGCCCTGCGCCGGGGCCGGCCATTCGATTCTGACCGGCCATGGTGACGGGAACGTCCCAACTGGCGCGTAGAGCGAGGTAGATGGTCTCTGTCATATAGCCGCCGGCCTGGGCGGACAGGGTGGTCAGCCGCTCCGAGGTGGCCGGGACCGATTGGCCGTCGATGCGCCTGGCACCGGAGTGGTCGGCGGCGAGGCTCAGCGCCGTATACAGGGTATGGTCCCAGAAAAGAGCGGACGAAAAGGTCCGGCCCACAGACAGCCTGGCCGAAGCGCCCAGGCCGGGCAGGACCGAGTCGCCACGGCCGTCCGTATAGGGAAGGCCCTGGCTGATGCCCAACTGACCGGCCAAAAAGGTATTGCGCCAGGTCCACTCCACCTGTCCCGCCACCCCACCTCGCCAATATCCACTACCCGTGACGTCGGCCTGCAGATGACTCAGGCCTCGGTCCATAGATTGTGATGGCGAGCGCCCCGTGGGCGCCGTAACCGAGGCGACCAGGCCGATGCCCGGCCAGCTCGCCGACGCTCCGGTGGTCACCACCTCGTAGCGACTCTGAACGGACAGATCACCGAGCCCGCCGCCCCACTCCACCAGCTCCGTTGCCTGCCGTCGGTTCTGGACCAGGGGGAGCACGGCGCCGACCAACCAGTCGTCGCCCAGGCGCCAGGCACCGAAGAGGCTCTGGCGAAATTCGTGGCCTCGATGTTCCAGGCTTCGATAATCGTCGCCGGCAAAGACCCCCGTATAGGTCTTGGTCGACGCATCGATTCCCACCGAACCGATCTGCCCCATCGACAGTCGCACCGGTCCGTCGGCCTGGGAGGCGGCGCAGCACGATTGTGCCGTCGCCGTGGCCGCCCAGGCCAAAATCCCCACCACGACGGCGAGCGCCATGAGGAGGCGAGTGGTCATCCCTCCACCTCGACGACGATGACCCGCTCCCAATCTCGATCGTCGAAGGCCACGTCAATGCGCACCTCCCAGATGCCGGGCATGGAAAAGCTCAAATCTTCGACCTCATAGAGTCCCTCGCCCACCTCGTGGACCACGGCCTCCGTGCTGCTGCCGTGACCATGAGCGGGCATCCAGGGCTCGACGTCGATCTGCGCCCCTTCGGCCGGCTCGTCATCGACTAAGAGCTCGATGGTCATATCCACGTGCCCCGCCGTGGGCGGATCGGGCTCGAAGATGGCGATTAACTCCAGACCGTCTTCTTCGTCTGCCGGATCTTCGGCGGCTTCTCCACAGCCGGCCACGAAGAAAACCATCGACACTAGAGCGACCAGGGTCAGCCCCCCGGCGCTCCACCATATTCTGAGTGTGCTCTTGTCGCTCATAACTTCTCCTCCTCAGTAGTTCCCATGCTCACCAAGCTAAAAGACTGCAAAATCCAAGCCATGATTTACGCGCCCCCCCCGAAACCATGAAGGTGCACACCGATCGCAATATTTGCAGTTGGCGATTTGTCGCAGCCCACACCTGGTAAAGGAGCCGTGACATCGTCCACAGGTAGGCACCACACTTTTGGCCGCTCATGATCCAGGTCATACCGCCGAGGTCCACGACGGTTATCGTAGTTGAGCTATCGGCAAGAGCCCTCCTGCAAATAAACCTGGTTTCAATGGTAAAGATAGAATGAAGAACCAACCCCTTCGGGAAATTTTCGACAAGGTGCGTCACGTGGTCACCGAACCGGAGTGGGCGCTGGCCAGACCTCTGATCGAGGAGATTCGCCAGCTCAAAGCCGAACGGGACGCCCTGATCTTGGCCCATAATTATCAGCACCCTCTGATCTTTTTCGGGGTCGCCGATCTGAGCGGCGACTCGTTGGGGCTGGCCCGCCAGGCATCGCAGGTCGACGCCCAGACCATCGTGATGTGCGGGGTGCACTTCATGGCGGAGACGGCCAAATTGCTCAACCCCGACCGGCAGGTGCTCATCCCCGACGACCAGGCCGGTTGCTCCCTGGCCGACGCCATCACCGCCGAAGACGTGGAAGCCCTGCGCGAGCGTTATCCCGGCGTGCCCGTGGTCACCTACGTCAACACCTCGGCGGCGGTCAAAGCGGCCTCCGATATCTGCTGTACTTCGTCGAACGCCATCGAGATCGTGGAGGCCCTGGCCAGCGACCAGGTTCTGCTCATTCCCGACCGCCACCTGGCAGACTACGTATCGAACCACAGCGAGGTGGAGATCCTGACCTGGGAGGGGGGGTGTGTGGTCCATGAGGAATTTCGCGCCTCTGAGATCGACGCTCTGCGCGTCGACCATCCCGACATCTGCGTCATCGCCCATCCCGAATGCCACGCCGAAGTCCAGGCCAGCGCCGATATGGTGGGCTCCACCTCGCAGCTCATCGACTGGGTGGGCAACCACCGCCCGGACAAAGTGGCGATGATCACGGAGTGCACCATGAGCGATAACGTGGCCAGTCATTTTCCGAAGACCGAATTCATCCAACCCTGCTCCCTCTGTCCCTATATGCGTCGCATCACCCTGGAGAAGATCCGCGACTGCCTTCGCGACGGCAGCGGCGAAGTAGAGATCGACGAAGCCATCGCCGACCAGGCCCGCCTGTCGGTGACACGCATGCTGGAGGTCAGCTGATGAGCAACGCCTGGTTTACTGATGTGATCGTCGTCGGCGCCGGCCTGGCAGGATTGAGCTGTGCCTGGCACCTGCGCGAGCACAACGTGGCCATCCTGCGGCCGTCGTCGGCCACCCCGGCCAGCGAATTGGCCAGCGGTGGAATCGCCGCCGCCATCGGCGAAGAGGACGCCCCGGTTCAACACGAGCTGGACACGGTGCGCGCCGGGGCGGGCCTGGTCGACGCCGAGGTCGCCCACGTGCTGGCCAGCGAGGGCATGGAGCGAATGATCGACCTCTTCGAATTGCCCATCGCCTTCGATCGCGATGGCCAGGGCAAGCTCCACCTGGGCCGAGAGGCCCTGCACTCTCAAAACCGGATCATCCACGCCGCCGGCGATGAGACGGGCCGACATATCACCGCCGCCGTGCGGCGCCAGGTGGAGACCAGACAAGATCTGGAATTTGTGGACGGACAGGCCCTGGAGCTGGTCGTCGACAAGGGGCGCATCTGCGGCGTGGTCTTCATCGATCCCCGGGGAGAGGTGGGCCTGTTGGTGGCGCCGGCGGTGGTGCTGGCCACCGGCGGGGTGGGCAGTCTCTTTGAGCGCACCACCAACCCCGGCGCCGCCCTAGGCCAGGGGCTGGCCATGGCCGCCCGGGCCGGAGCACAGCTGGTGGATCTGGAGTTTTTGCAATTCCACCCCACAGCGCTGCGCTGCGAGCGCCGCCCCCTTCCCCTGCTCACCGAGGCCCTTCGCGGGGCGGGGGCCACACTGGTCGACGATCAGGGCCGGGCGGTAATGGGCGACCACCCCCGCGGCGATCTGGCGGGCCGCGACGAGGTGGCCCGCGCCATCTGGCAGCGCCTCAACAACGGGGAGTCCGTCTTTTTGGACGCCACCGCCGTCGACGATCTGCCCCGACATTTTCCGGCGGCCTTCGCCGCCTGCCGGCGGGCGGGGCTCGACCCCTGCGGCCAGCCCATCCCGGTCACCCCGGCAGCCCACTATCATATGGGCGGGGTGGCCACCGATCTCGACGGCGCCACCTCCGTGGAGGGCCTGTGGGCCGCCGGCGAGGTGGCCTCCACCGGAGCCCACGGGGCCAACCGATTGGCCAGCAATTCCCTGCTCGAAGCGTTGGTCTTCGGCACCCGGGCGGCCCGCTCCATCGCCGCCATGAGGCGCCCTCTCCATCCCCTGGCCCTGGAGCGGCTTGCCGACGTGCGAAACGACTGGGCCGCCGGCCTGGAACGGGCCAGCGATCCCCGGCGGTGGCTACCCGCCCTGCGCGCTGCCATGTGGCGCCAGGTGGGCCTGGAGCGAAGCGAAGAGGGCCTGTCCAGAGCTCTGGCTGAATTCGACGACCTCATCGGCTCTCTTCGCCGCCACGACCCGGGCCGGCTGGCCGCCGAGGCCGCCCGGCTCATCGCCGCTTCGGCGCGCCACCGCTGCGAGAGCCGGGGCGCCCACTATCGGCTCGATCATCCCCGTCTGGATCCGGCGCAGTCGACGCGCCTTTTCGTCGACCCCTTGCGCTCTGCAAATAAGGACCACCTCGTGCTCGGAGCGATTCGATGAAAAGCCTGCATATGTTGGATCACGTACTCATCATCGGCGGCGGCGTCGTAGGCCTGACCACCGCCTGGGAGCTGGCGCGAAGGGATCGCAAGGTCTGCATCGTCGAGGCCGGCACCTTCGGTCAGGGCGCCACCGCCGCCGCCGGCGGGATGCTGGGGCTGACCGCCGAAGTTCATTTCGGCGAGGGCGACCTGTTGGCCTTTCAGAAGAAAAACGTCGAGATCTACGAGGAATACGTCAATCAACTCCAGACCGCCTCCGACACCGACGTCGACTATCGCAACCAGCCCACCCTGGTGGTGGCCCGGGACCGCGACGATGAAGAGGCCCTGCAGCGGGTGGTGGACTATCAGACCGGCGTCGGCCTTCGCGCCCACTGGCTGGGAGCAGACGAGATAAAGGCCCGCCACCCCAGCCTGCGCAACGTGGTGCGCGCCGTGGCCTGTCCCGACGATCACCGCCTGGACCCGGCGGCTCTGGCCCGGGCGCTGATCGTGGCCTGCCGGCGCCGGGGGGTCAAGATGATGGAGGACTCCGCGGTGCTCCGGGTGATGAGCGACGAACGGGGCCTGCGCGGGGTGGTCTTAGAAGACGGGCGCAGAATTTACGCCAACCAGATCATCGTCGCCGCCGGGGCCCGAAGCGCCACCATCGAGGGCATCCCCGAGTTGAGCGGCCCCGTGGTCCGGCCCGTGCGGGGTCAGATCATCGTCGTCGACGGTGGCGAGCAGCCGCCCATCGACACCGTCATACGAAGCCCCGACGTCTACCTGGTGCCTCGGCGCGACGGGCGGATCTTTATCGGCTCCACCATGGAGGAGAAGGGGTTTTCCAGGGAAGTCACCGTCGGCGCCGTGCGCACCCTCCTGGAGGAGGCCTGGACCATCGTGCCCGACCTCGACGAGCGGCCGATCATCGAACTGCGCTGCGGCTTTCGACCGGTCAGCCTCGACGGACGGCCCATCCTGGGCCCCTCCCAGCTCTCCGGTCTCTTTTTGGCCTGCGGCCACGGCCGCCACGGCATCTTATTGGCCCCCATGACCGGTCGCATCATGGCCCGCTACCTATGTGGCGAGCAAGAGGGGGACCCGGAATTTGAGGCCTTTACGCCCCGCCGCTTCGCCACAACTCCGTAGGAAAAGATCCTGTTGGCCCCTGATTGACGGGAAACTGATTGACGGGAAACTGATTGACGGGAAATAGGATATTCGCAAAAGGACTCTTTAAATGTCCAGCGGGGGAATATGGCTTGTTTTTTGCACGTCTTTTGGGATGGATGATTTCAGCTCCTTGCTCTGTCCGAGAGATCTGCCATGGAAAAAATCGACGCCCTCCAGGAATTGACCCTCTTTCACGATATTCCCCGTCAAGTCCTGGAGCCACTGGCCACCTATTTTATCCCCAAGCGCTACGAGCGCGGCGACAGGTTGTGGCGCGAAGGGGCCGACGCCTGCAACTTCACCTTCCTCGTCGAGGGACGGGTCAAGGTCGTCAAATATCTAAATGACGGCGGGGAGACGATCATCGGCGTCTTCGGCCCCGACGAGGTGGTGGGCCAACTGGCGGTCTACAAGGAGATCGCCTACCCGGCCTCGGCCTACGCCTTAGACGATACCTTCACCCTCGAGATCCACCGCAACCACTTTCTGGCCACCATCCACGACTATCCGGAGCTGGTGGACGGGATGCTCCAGAATATGATGCGCCGCAACCACGAATTGGTGCGCCGCCTCCACGAATTATCGGTGTCCAATGCCGAACAGCGCCTGGCCATGCTCTTTTTGAAATTCGCCGAATCCGTGGGCCGACGGGTCAAAAACGACGAGGGCCAGATGGTGGTCCACATCGACCTTCCCCTGACCCGCTCCGATATCGCCGATCTCATCAACGTCCGCGTCGAGACGGCGATCCGCTTTATGAGCCGCTGGAATAAAGAGGGGCCCGTGCGCACCGACGACCGGGGGTTTACCATCACCGATCAGCCCCGCCTCCAGGAGCTGGCCATGGCCATTCGCTGAGCGGTTTACCCGTTGCTTCTACCCACCCCTTGCTACCTGCCCTCAGATGGTGCGCGAATAACGGCCTTTGCCGCCCTCCAGGTAGGCGTCGAAGGGCATGCAGATATTGCGCAGCAGCAGCCGCCCCGTATCGGTGACGGTGATCCCCTCGTCGTCGACGTCGACCAGTCCGTCGCCCACCATCGGCTCCAGGCGGGTCAATTCCTCCCCCAGGTAGTCCACCACGTCGACGCCCAGAATCTCTGACATCTGCTCATAATCGACCCGGGCATCGCACATCAGGGCCATGATCCAGCGGCGGCGGATCCGATCGTCGTCATTGAGCAAATAGGCCCGGTGAATCGGGAAATCCTCCTCAAAGACCGCCTCCTGATAGTCGGCCAACACCTTGGGATTCTGCAGATAGAGCCCGTCGATCTGGGAGATAGACGACATCCCGAAGCCGTAGATATCGACGCCGGCCTTGGTGGAATAGCCCTGGAAATTGCGGCGCAGCGTCCCCTTCTCCAACGCCCGGGCCAGCTCATCGTCCTCCCGGGCGTAGTGGTCCATACCGATATAGACATAGCCCTCCGAGCTCAGGCGCTCGATGATATGCTTTTGCATGGCCAGCTTCTCTTCCGGCCCGGGCAGGGCTTCGCGCTCCAACAATTTCTGGGCCGGCTTTATCCAGGGCACGTGGGCGTAGGTATAGATGGCGAAGCGATCGGGGTTTAAGGTCAGCACTTCGTCCAGGGTGCGATCGAAGCTATCCACCGTCTGGTGGGGCAATCCGTAGATGAGATCGATATTGAGGGAGCCAAATCCCTCGTCGCGAAGCCAGCCGGCGGTGCGCTCGGTCATCTCGAAGGGCTGGATGCGGTTGACCGCCTTTTGAACTTTCGGGTCGTTGTCCTGAACCCCCAGAGAGGCTCGATTAAACCCCGCCTCCGACAGGGCTCGCACATGATCTCGGGTCAGGCGACGGGGGTCGACTTCGACGGAATATTCGATGTCGTCGTCAAATTCGAAATTTTCCGCAATAAAAGCCCCGAAATTTCGAATTTCATTCGGCGACAGATAGGTGGGCGTCCCCCCTCCGAAGTGGATCTGGACCACCTTGCGATCGTCGTGGAGCCAGGCCGACTTGCGCCGGATCTCCTCGCGCAACGCCGCCAGATAGGGATCGACCTGGCTGGTGTCCTTGCCGATCACCGTGGTGCACCCGCAATACCAGCACAGGGTCTTGCAAAAGGGGATATGAAAATACAGCGACAGGGGCCGAGGGGTCTCGTTATTTTGACGAATCGCCTCCTCCACCTGCTGGCGACTCAGATCGTCTCGAAAATGGGGCGCCGTGGGATAGGAGGTATAGCGCGGACCGGGGACGTCGTATTTTCGGATCAGATCGATATCTACGTTCATTGGGCACCACTTGGCCTGGAGGGGAAAAAGCCGAACTCTTGACCCTCTCTCAACTGTGCAAGTGATATGCCTATGGCGATGATTTTTGCAGATTCATGGCCTCTGGTTTCCGATGGTGGATTGGCCGCTCAATTAAAGGGAGTCCCACCCGGGATGGGCCGCGGCGGGGCCGCCGGGGGCTCTTCCTCCACCGACGGGCGCGCAACATTTGCGCCAGAGGGCGACAGGGCGCAGATATTGCGCACCGTTCCCCTCCTTTTCCACCCCCCTCCGGGGCATCACCCCTATCTCCGGGATCTCTCCATTATCTATCTGCGGGATCTTTCCATTATCACCGCCGATGATCTGGATCATCCCAAACCGTGTCGATGTCACTACCATTTAGAGACGGGGGAGTCTTTTCCCTGCTCATTGGCTCGTCAACAACTTCTGCAAGGAGGTCATCGTCATGTTCATCGCCGATCAAACGATCCTGGAAGAGACTCCTCTGCACAGTCACAGCGACATGACGCGGCAACTCGAAGAACTGGAGGCCCACGCTCAGGCCCTGCGCCTGGCCGACGAGGCCACCCCCTATGTCCTATCCGATCTGGTCACCTTCACCGATCAATTCGGCGCCCAGATGCAGGCCCATATCGCCGAGGAAGAAGAGCAGTTCTTCCCTCATCTCAAGCCCCGCTATACGCCGGCTCACCACAAAAAGCTGGACGAGATCCTCCAGCAGCATCGCGATCTGGAGCACTCCTTTCAGGTCTTCCGAGAGCACCTGGAAGAGGCCGAAGCCAGCCCCCATCAACTGCCCCCCGATCTGGTGGAGGCCATCTTCACTCGGGTTCGCCTTCTGCGCTATGCGTTTACCATTCACTGTATGGAAGAAGAGGAATTCTTTCACAGCCTGCGCAAACTCTGAGCAGTTCTGAGCCACAGGGGAAGATAAAATTTTAAAGGGGGGAGGATGCTCTTGAAGGGCTGCAAAAAAGTAGTTGACTATTTTTATTCGGCGCTCAAGATACCTGAACAGGTTTTGAACACCTGCCGGGTTATTCAAACTGGCTTTGGTTCTCTGAGGCGCCAGGGATGAGCGCAGACCGACATCACTCTTCATTTGACGGCTCCCCCCTTCAGGTGGCCGTCGTCGGCGCCGGCCCGGCCGGCCGATGGCTGGCAAGTGAATTGGCCCGCCGCCAGGTCGCGGTGGCCCTGGTCGATCCCCGGATCGACAAGCCCTGGCCCAATACCTACGGGGTGTGGATCGACGAATTGGCCGATCTGCCCCAGTCGGTGCCCATGCAGCGCACCTTCCCCAGGGTCTCACTGCGGCTGAACGACCAGGACCCCACCCTGGAGCGGGCCTATGGCCTGATCGACAACCAGGCCTTCCAGCGCCAATTGGACCGACGCCTTTCTGCCTGCAAAGCGACCTCCATCTGCGGCAGGGTCACCGGGGTGGCCCATGGCCGAAGCCACTCCACGCTTCACCTGGCCGACGGCCGCCTGCTCAAGGCTCAGATCGTCGTCGACGCCAGCGGCGGCGCCGCGGCGCTGCTGCGCCACCGCCGGGGCCCTTCCCCGGCCTTCCAACGGGCCTTCGGCATGGTCGCCAGATTTGAGGGCGACCCCCTCCAGGGGCGATCGATGGTGCTCATGGATTACCGCCCCCTGCCGGGGGCCCCCTCGGTGGGAGAGCCCACCTTTTTGTACGGCATGCACCTCGGCGGGGATCGCTATTTTGTGGAGGAAACGGTCCTGGTGACAAAAGAGCGCACCGATTTCGACGCTCTCCGGCAGCGCCTGGAGCGACGGCTGGAGCATCTGGGGGCCACCGTGTTGAGCGTGGAAGAGCGGGAGCGGTGCCATATCCCGATGGGCGGGCCCCTGCCCGACTTCAATCAACCCCTGCTGGGCTTCGGGGCCGCTTCGGGACTGGTCCACCCGGCCACGGGCTATCAGATGACGCGCATGCTCGGCGCCGGCCCGGCGCTGGCCCGATGCCTCGCCCAATCCCTTGGGGCGGGCCTTGACCGCGACCAGATCTGCCGGCGGGCCTGGCAGGTGCTGTGGCCGGCGGCGCTGAGGCAGGCCCGTCTATTATTGGTGTTCGGCCGCGATGTGCTGCTTAGCTTTGATCGCAACGCCACCTGTCGGTTCTTTGAAACCTTTTTTGCCCTCGACGACCGGGATTGGCGCCCCTATTTGAGCGGCCTGGCAGACCACCGGCAGCTGGCGAGCATCATGTGGCGCTTCTTTGGTGCCGCTCCCATTGGACTGCGCCTGGCCCTGGCCGGGCAGGCCCTGTCCAGCGGTCCCCAGGTCTACCGCGCCCTTCGCCCCTCGACGTCGCCAGGAGGAATCCATGGCTGACAGACTTCATCCTCCCCTGTGGAACCTCAAGGGGATCGCCGCGGCGGCGCTCATCATCGGCACCTGGGCGATCTTGCTGGTCTATCTGCTCCGTCTTCCCGAGGCCTTTGGCTGGTGGACCCCGCTGGCCGTGCTGGCCCAGACCTTTTTATATACGGGGCTATTCATCACCGCCCACGACGCCATGCACGGCACGATCAGCCCCGGCTATCCCCGACTTAACCGGGCCCTCGGGGCGCTGTCGGTAGGCCTCTACGCCCTCTTCTCCTTCAACAAGCTGCGCAGCTCCCACTGGGAGCATCACCGCCACCCGGCCAGCGCCGACGATCCCGACTTCCACGATGGCGAGCATGACCAGACCCTTCGCTGGTACCTGCGGTTTATGATTCATTATCTGTCCCCTGTTCAAATCCTGGGCATGGCGGCGATCTTCAACCTCCTGCTCTATCTGGTGGGGGTGCCGGCGGCCAACCTGATCCTCTTCTGGGTCCTCCCCGCCCTTCTGAGCACATGGCAGCTCTTTTATTTCGGCACTGTCCTGCCCCACCGAGAGCCCGACCAGGGCTACGACGACGCCCACCGCGCCAGGAGCAATGACTTTAGCCCCCTCCTGTCTTTTCTGACCTGTTATCACTTCGGCTACCACTGGGAACATCACGAAAGACCGGATCTTCCCTGGTGGGCGCTGCCCCGATTTCGACGGCAGCGCCTTCAATCTACGAGGAATTCATAATGGAAAACAATCTGCCCGTCGTCGTCATCGGATCCGGTTTCGGAGGCCTGAGCGCTGCCGTCAGACTTCGCGCCATGGGCCATCAGGTGGTCTTGTTGGAGGCCCGCGACCAGCCCGGCGGCCGCGCCTCGGTGGTGCGCCGCGACGGCTACGTCTTCGACACGGGCCCCACGGTCATCACCGCCCCCTATCTCTTCGAGGAGCTCTTCGAGCTGGTGGGCCGGCGCATGGAGGATTACCTGACCCTGGCCCCCGTCGATCCCTTCTACCGGATCACCTTCCCCGACGGGGAGCACTTCGATTATGTGGGCGACCAGGACCGCCTCCTGGACCAGATCGGCCGTTTTCACGGCGACGACGTCGAGGGCTATAAGAGGCTGTTGCAGCGGGCGGAGGCGATCTTCAAGATCGGCTACGAAGAGCTGGTGGACCAGCCCTTTGATTCCCTGGTCGATATGCTCCGCGTCGTCCCCGACATGCTTCGCCTGGGCAATTATCGCTCCGTCTACTCCATGGTGGCAAAGCATATCCAGGACGAGCGCCTGCGCCAGGTCTTCACCTTCCAGCCCCTGCTGATCGGGGGAAACCCCTTCAACGTGACCTCCATCTACCTGCTCATCCACTGGCTGGAGCAAAAATGGGGGGTCCACTTCGCCATGGGGGGCACGTCCACCATCGTCAACGCCCTGGTCGATCTCCTCGAGGAGATCGACGTCGATATCAGGCTCAACACCCCGGTGGAGCGCATCGACGTGGGCTCCACCGGAGTGGAGGCGGTCATCACCGAACAGGGAGAGCGTATCCCCTGCCGCTTCGTCGTCTCCAACGCCGATCCCTCCTTTACCTACCGGGAGATGATCGACCCCCAGAAGCGGTCCCGAAACTCGGACCGGCGCGTCCGGCGAATCAAGCAATCGATGGGCCTCTTCGTGGGCTTCTTCGGCACGGATCGCTCCTATCCCGATCTGGAGCACCACACCATCGTCCTCGGCCCCCGCTACCGGGGCCTGCTCGACGATATTTTCAACAAAAAGGTACTGGCCGACGACTTTTCCCTCTACCTCCACCGCCCCACGGCCACCGACAAGAGCCTGGCCCCCCCGGGCCACGAGGCGTTCTACGTGCTGTCGCCGGTGCCCAATAACGAAAGCGGGCTGGACTGGTCGAAGATGGGCGATGCCTATTTCGAGCGTATTCTGGCCCACCTGGAAGAGCGCCATCTGCCCGGCCTTCGCCAGTCGATCACCACCCGGTTCTGGCATAGTCCGGACTATTTTCAGACCGAGCTTCGCTCCGTGTCCGGCGCCGGATTCGGCCCGGAACCGCGGCTGAGTCAATCGGCCTGGTTTCGCTACCACAACCGCTCCGAGGATATCGACGGGCTCTATTTCGTGGGCGCCGGCGTCCACCCCGGCGCCGGCCTGCCCGGGGTGATCTCCTCGGCGAAGGTCATGGAAAAGCTGGTCCCCCGACCGGTGGCCGGCGCCGTCTCACCGATCCCCGAGCCGCAACCGACCAGGAGAGAACTGGCATGAGCGACGCCACTTCCCAATTCGACGCCAGTGACCAGCCCTCGTCACAGGCTCTGGTGGAGCAGAGCACGGCCGTGCTGGCCCATCACTCCAAGTCCTTTCGGCTGGCGTCGCTCTTTTTGCCTCGCCAACGACGCCAGGACGCGGCGCTGCTCTATGCCTTATGCCGGCTCATCGACGATCTGGCCGACGAGGCCGACGACCGGGAGCAGGCCGCCGGCGATCTGGACCACCTTCGCGCCGAATTGGTCGGCCGGCGCCGGCCCAGGCCCCTGGTGGCCGAATTCCTAAAGCTCGCCGAGCGTCGCCATCTGGAGCTGGACTTCGCCCTGGAGCTGATTCAGGGCGTGGAGTCCGATCTGGACGAGGTCATCGTCGGCAGCGACGAGCGTCTGCTTCGCTATTGCTACCGCGTCGCCGGCACGGTGGGCCTGATGATGTGCGCCGTCCTGGGCGTGACCGACCCCCGGGGCCTCGCCCACGCCATCGATCTGGGGGTGGCCATGCAATTGACCAATATCTGCCGCGACGTGTTGGAAGACGCCCGCATGGGCCGGGTCTATCTGCCCGCCGACCGCCTTGGCGAGGTGGGCGTCGAACCGGCAGACCTCATCGCCGAGCGGGCCACCAGCGAGGCCCTGGCTCCCGTGGTCGAAGATCTCCTCGATCTGGCCGACACCTATTATGCCAGCGCCGACCGGGGCATGTGCTTTATCCCCCTCCGGGCCCGGCTGGCCATCGTCGTCGCCAGCCGGGTCTACCGAGCCATCGGCGTGCACCTTCGCTGGCGGGGCACGAAGGTCATGGCCGGCCGCACCGTGGTGTCACCGCTGGCAAAATTGGTCTGGGTGATGATCGCCTTTTTTAGCTGGCTTCGCCTCAGCCTTGGCGGCTCACCACCCGCCGATCACCAGCACCAACACCGCCTTCACCGCCCCCTTCGCGGCCTTCCTGGAGTCTCTCGATCATGAGCCGTACCGATATGCCCCAGTCTCGAGGTGTTGCCTCTTCGTCGCCTTCCAGACCACTTCTGGAGTTGGCGCCGGCCGGCTCCGGTCTATCGCCGAAATTATTGGCCGCCCCCGGCGGATTTTTATGGTGGTACGCCGACCTGGTGGCCCCCAACGGCGACGGCCTGGTCGTCATCTGGAGCTTCGGCCTGCCCTTTTTGCCGGGCTATGCCAACGCCGTGCGCCGCGGTGATGCTCAACTGCCCTCTCAACGGCCCAGCCTCAATGTGTCGACCTACCGAAGGGGAGAGCTCGACTTCTATCTCCTCCAGGAATTCGATCCCTCCCGGGTTCAGTGGGATACCGACGACGACGGCGACGACTGGCGCTTTGGCCACTCCCGCCTGTCGAGCCGCGCCGTCGACGGTCAGCGCACACTCTCCCTGGACCTTCGCCTGGAGGTGCCCCACCTTGCCCGACCGGCTCGCATCACGCTGAGCGCCACCGGACCGGGATGCCGCCCCGGCGATGAGCGCCACCGACCGCACTGGCGCTGCGAAACGGGGCTGCCCGACCACGACTGGGCGCCCTTATTGGCCGCCCAGAGGGCCTGGGCCGATCTGGAGATCGACGGCCAGCCCCGTCGACTCAGGGGACATCTGTACCACGACCGAAACGGGGGCAAGACCCCGCTCCACGAGCTCGACCTCAAGAGTTGGTCCTGGGGGCGGCTGCCCAGGCCCGGGGGTGACTTCATCTATTATGTGCTCGACGGCAAGGACGGCTCCACCCAGTCCCTGCTGCTGACCATCGACCACGACGGCCGCATCGAGCCCGTCGAAGACGCCGTCTTTTACCGCGGTCGGGCCACCAAAAACCTGGGCGGCCTGACCTGGTGGCCGTCGATGACCATCGAGCGCGACGGCCGGCCCTGGCTGACCATCGAACACCAGGACGTCGTCGACAGCGGGCCCTTCTATCTGCGCACCATCCCCCACGCCCGGGACCGCTTCGGGCAGATCACCCGCGGCATCGCCGAGGTCTGCGAGCCCGACCGTATCGATATGGCCCACCACCGCCCGCTGGTGCGCATGAGGGTCCACCGCACTAACGACCTCAATTCGATGTGGCTTCCCCTATTCACAGGCCCCAAAAAGGGCCGCATCAGACGCCTGATAAGGTCCTGGACCAAAGGAACGAGGCTCTCATGACCCATAGAATAGCCATCATCGGCGCCGGTATGGGCGGCCTGGCGGCGGCCCTGAAATTATCGGGCCGACCCGGCCTACAGATCACCCTCTTCGAGGCCGCCGACCACCCGGGCGGAAAAGTAGGGGTCGCCCACTACGAGGGCGTTCACTTCGACACCGGCCCAAGCCTGCTCACCCTGCCCACCATCGCCGCCGACCTCTTCGCCGACCGCGGCTTTGACCTGGCCGACGAGCTCCCCCTGGTAAAGCCCGATCCGATCGCTCGCTACCATTTCCCCGACGGCACGAGCTTCCAGGTCGGCGAAAACCCGCAGCAGACCGAGGAGAATATTCGCACCAATCTGGGCTCTGAAGCGGCCCTGGAATTTCGCAGTTTCTTGGGCTACTCGCGCCGCATCTGGGAGGCCGCAGCGCCCTACTTCGTGATGGACAAGGCCCCGTCGGTGCTCACCCCGCTTTCGATGGGCATCTCGGCGATCAAGGCCTTTCGCGACATCGACTCCACGTCCACCATGTACGACGCCATCTGCCGCCGCGTCGCCGACCCCAGGCTTCGCAGCGTCTTTTTGCGCTACGCCACCTTCAACGGCTCCGATCCGCGCCGGGCTCCGGCCACCCTCAACTGCATCAGCTGGGTCGACCTCGGTCTTGGCGGCCACGGCGTGCGGGGAGGCATGTTCGAGCTGGCAAAGACGCTGGAGCGCCTGGCCCGCCAGGGAGGCGTGGAATTTCAATATGACTGTCCGATTCGCTCCATCACCACCAATGCAGGGGGCTTTTTATTGGATTGCGACGGCCGCCAATTCGAGGCCCACAGGGTGGTGGTCAACGCCGACGTGCGCCACCTGGTCGACGATCTGTGGCGAGAGGAGGTGCCCAAAAAACTTCGCTCCACTCCCCCCCTGTCGACCTCCGGGTGGAACGCCGTCCTCCGAGCCCGACGGCGCGACCGCTCCCGGCGGGTGGCCCACGAGATTATCTTTCCCGACCGTGATTATCTCGAGGAATTTGTCGATCTCTTCGATCGCGATATCCCACCGAAAAAGCCCACGATCTATCTCTGCGCCAGGGAAAAGGCCCATCAGGCCAGCGGCTGGGAGGAGCACGAACCCCTCTTTTTGATGACCAACGTCCCGGCCTGTGACCAGGGCTACTCCCCGGTCGACTGGGCGGACTACGAAGACCGCATCATGACCCGGCTGCGATCCCTGGATTTTATCGATCACGACGACCGGGTCGTCTGGCGGCGCACACCTGAGCACCTGGCCCGGCGCTTTCCCGGAAGCCAGGGAAGCCTCTACGGGGCGGCGTCGAATAACCGATTCGCCGCCTTCCAGCGTCCCTCCAACTCCGCCCCGGGCATCCCCGGCATGTACCTGGCCTCCGGCAGCGCCCACCCCGGCGGCGGGGTGCCCCTGTGCATCCAGTCCGGCCGCCAGGCCGGCCGGGAGTTATTGGAGGACATCGGGCTATGAGAGACATCGAGAGAAGAATGAAACCGCGAAGGGCACGAAGTACACAGAGGTTTGGATTCGGGCTTGTTCGCCCCGGTCCACAGATCGGCATATCTTGTCTACGAGCCGACCAATCTTCGAATCACCTCGATCGTCGAGAGCTTCCCACCCCAAAACCTCTGTGCTCTCTGCGACCTTCGCGGTGTCATTTCGCTCTCGGTGTCACTCTTGTCGCTCTCCTGTTGCTCCCCTCCCCGGCGGTCGCCGACGAGCCCGTCGACCTCAGCGGCACCTGGAAGGTGGACTACCTGACCACAGCCCAGACCAAAATCCCCGTCGTCGGCGACTTCCACACCACCACCCGGGTGGTGCTGGCAGCCGAGATCGAGCAGGAGGGCACGGACCTCACTATTTTGACCCGCGTCTGTTCTCTGGAGCTGTCGAGCGATATGCCCCTTGCCCAGCCGGTGGCGCCGCCGGCCTTTGCCGAGAGCCTTCCGGAAGTGGAGCGCCGCGGAGAGCTCATCGAAAGAGACGATCACTGGGAGCTTCGCATCTACCCCACCTGGGAGACCGTCGGCGTGCGACTCGACGATCCCGCCCAGGACGAGCTGCCCGACGACGGCGACGATCCCCGGGTCTTTGACCAGGACGGCGACGGCAACCCGGGGGCCACCATCCTCGTCGAGGGCATCATCGACGCCGAGATCTATATCCTCCAAAAGAGTTGGGATAGCTGGCGGGGCAGGGTGCGAAATGAAAATACCATCGAAGGTGGCCTTCGATGGCATACGGAGCAGAGCGTCGTCGGGGCCAGCCATCGCATCCTGCGACGCCAGCCCCGTGCAACGCCGCACCCGGACCAGGCGAAAAACCTCTTTCGCATGACCCGGGTGCGTAATTCCCCTCCCTGCTAAGGGTTAATCCCTCTTAGCAGATTTTAGCGAACGGCCACCTTGCGGCGGAATATCGCGAAGCCGAGCATCATGGCCAGGGCGATCGCCGCCGGCACCACGGGGGCGCTGCTCGTGGTGGAGCAGCCGCTGGCCTCTGCCGTATCCTCCGCTGTGGAATCGTCAGCGCTGTCGCGCACGACGATCCGACCCGTCATATAGGGGTGAGGAGTGCAGATATAGTCGTACTCACCGGGTTCGGTGAACACCACGCTATCGCTCTCCCAATGCCCCAGCAGATCGGTGGCAAAGGACTCGGGGCCACTGACGCCGATGGCGTTGTGGATTCCCGAAAACTCACCATCCATATAGGTGAAGACGTCTTCGTTGCGGAAGGTCACCGTCGTCCCCGGCTCAATCTCGATGACCGGCGGATAATAGGAATTCCCCTTGATGGTGACCACCACTTCGTCGACGTCGGCACCGTAGACGGTGGGATGCTCAAAATCTTCAGAGCTTGGACCAAATGGGGTAATCGTCCGTACCGCCTCGGCAGCCATCGCCTCCAATTCCTCTTCGGTATAGGCAGGACCGTCGGCCAGAATCTCCGGGGTCCGCTCTGCCGAGGAGTCGACGGCCAGGATGCCGATGGCGCCACGACTGGTGGGACCCACGGCGTGGTTGAGCATCAGGTAGGCGCCCTCATCCGGCGGCGCGCGGAACTCGATGACAAAAGAGTCACTTGGCCCGGCGGTGACTGTCTGTCCGCCGTGGAGCACGTTCTCCGGGTGGCCCTGCCAATAGGCATAGTCCCAGATAATTCCCACAAGGTGGAAGGTAGAGACCAGATTGGGTCCTACGTTGAGGTAGTTGATGCGGATATAGTCGCCGGGGTGGGCGACGATCGGCTCTTCGACGTAGCGGAACACACGACCGTTGAACGCCGTATACTCAGGGTTGCCATCGACGGCGGCATGGCCGCTGGCATAGATCTCATGCTGAAGCAAAAAGATCTCCACATCCGGTCCGTGGCCAAGCTCTTCTTCGAGCTTGTATTTCTTCTCTTTGGGCTCCACGACCATCATCCCATATTGGCCAAATAGGACGTGCATGGGAATGGCGTGGCCCCCGGGAGCGCAGTGATACATATAGACCCCTGGGGTGTTGGCTCGGAACACCACCGACTTGGCCTCACCGGGGCCGATATTGCCCACATATTTGGAGGTCTGCGTATAGGCGGAGTGGATCGACGCCCCGTGGGGAACGGTCCCCGGGTTTTCGATAATCATCTCCACGATATCGCCTTCGGTGACCCGAATGGTCTTGCCCGGAATCCCACCGTTGGCCAAAAAGCCGTCATACATCACGCCCTGTCCCAGATAGGTCATCCCCTCGTCGAGGGTGACCGTCACGCTTACGTCGGGCTCGGTGTCCTGAGGCACGAAGCTGGTGGCCGGGATGGACAGCCCTTCATCGCGTTCGATGATGTCGATAAAGTCGGCACCTTCGAAGATGGGATTGAGGCCGGTCGCCGCCGAGCCCACCGTGGGCGCCGCCGCCACCTGAGCTTGAGCAGCCGCCGGCTGGGCTCCCGCCGCCGGTTGAGCCGCTGCCGTATCGGCCTGGGCCAACGCGCTATTTGAGTTCAGCACGGGAATCTGTCCCTGAAGCTCCATGGCCCGAAGCATATCCTGACCGGCCGGCGAGGTGCTTCGCTCACCGCGGATCTCGGCCTCAAAGGCGCGGTTACAGGCGTCACAGGCCTCGGCGTCGGGCATGGACACGAAGATGACCGCAAATGCCAGGGCACATGCCCCGGCCAACTGCACCATCCATCTGGCCCCCCTGGGCCTTATTGGGCGCGTCTTTATTTTTGTCTGTGGTGTCTGTTCACTCATTTTCGACCTCCTTCGGTCCTCTGTTGAAATGCCCGACGATAACCCGCCGGTGCCTAGCGATTGCGACAATAATGCTTCCCTCACAGGGTCTAATGATCTGGATCATGCAGGGGTTAAATTAGGCCCCTCAGGCCCAGGGACGGGCGACGAAGACGGCCAATAATATGATGAAGACCACCAACGAACCTGTGGCCCGCCCCATCCAGGCGGCGAGTTTTCTGTCCTGGGCAATCTCCTGATCGCTCCGCCCCTCTTTTGTGGCCCGAGGCCCCAACCAGAAATCGTGCAATGCGCTGATCACCAGCATTGGAATGACCAACAACAGCTTATAGCCCAGCAACCTGGTATGAGCGTGCTCGAAAAAACTCAGATCGAAGACGCTCGACCAAGTGGCTCCCCAATTCCACATCAGGTAGATACCGGTGGTGATCAACAACCCCAGCGCCGTCCACCCCACGGTGCGAAATCGCCGGCCCAGATCGTCGAGCAACTTGCGGCGAAGCTCATCGTCGAGCTTTTTGGCCGCCGGCACGGCGATCATGCCAATAAACAACACTCCACCGACCCAGATGACCGCCGAAAACACGTGGATGGCTATGGCAAATCTATAGATCATATCTGCCCTCCCTCCTTCGCGCTCTGTCGATCGTCACCGTTTATAGTGACCGTTGTTGGGCATTGAGACATAAAACTCTCCGGTTATTCGTCTGCACTGGACATCTAACCTCCAAGGATTGTGCCACTCCTCAAAAGAAACTCAGAAACAAAGACGCAGACTGAGAATAACGTCTCCCCACAATTTCCAACCAAAGCGACGCAGCGCAAATTTTGCACCGGCCCTGGCGGTTGCGCAAATATTGCGCCAGCATATTTAACTGGCCCCAATTTTGACGACCCGACCTGATCTCGATCATTATTGCCCATGTCATGTGGTACTAAGTTTGTTCGTCGAGATAGATCTATTCCGTCTTCACCCCCTTAATCTGGGCACTTTGATGCAACTCAATTTTCCCAACACGCAGACCGCCGAAGAGCCCCGCACCTTGGCCAACGCCGCGGTCTGGGCCTGCGGTTTTCGCCCCTTTTTCCTGGGCGGCGCCGCTCTGGCTGCTCTGCTTATCGGCGCCTGGCTTGTAGTCTTCTTCGGCGGCCACGCCATGGGCGGACCCGCCGGAGCGGTGGGCTGGCATGCCCACGAGATGCTCTTTGGATTCGTGGCGGCCATCATCGCCGGCTTCTTGCTCACCGCCGTGCCAAAGTGGACCCGCACCAAAACCATCACGGGCCCGAAGCTCATCATCCTCTTCACCCTCTGGCTCGCCGGACGGGCCGGGCTGGCCATGGCCGGGCTCATCCCCTACGCCGCCGTGGCGGCGGTGGACGTCCTATTCTTGCCGGCCCTGGCCACGGCGATCGCCGTGCCCATCATCCGCGCCAGAACTCCGCGAAACCTGGGATTTATCCCCCTGCTCTTTGGACTGGCCACGGCCAACGCCATCTTCCACCTGGCCCACCTGGGCGTCGTCGAAGCCCATCTGGCCTCGCTCGCCCTGGACGCCGCCCTGGCCATCATCGTCGTCATCGTCGCCATCATCGGCGGGCGAGTGATCCCCTTCTTTACGGTCAATAAGGTGGGATACGGCACGGTCGAACGCCGCCGGCCCGTCGACATCGCCGCCATCATCTTGTCTGTGGCCTGGCTCTTTAGCTTCATCTTCTGGCCCACCGCCACCGTCACGGGCGCCCTGGCTCTTGGCGCCGGCGCCGCCAATCTGGGCCGCATGTACGGGTGGGCGACCCTCAAGACCAAAAAAGTTCCCCTGCTGTGGGTCCTCCACGCCGGCTATTTCTTCGTCGGCGCCGGCCTGGTCCTCTACGGCCTGTCGGTCTTCCAGCTCTTCGACGTGCCCCGAAGCGCCGCCCTCCACGGCCTGACCGCCGGCGCCATGGGCATCCTATGCCTGGGCATGATGGCCCGCGTCTCTCTTGGCCATACGGGCCGTCAACTCCAAGCCCATCCCATCATGACCGTCGCCTTCGCCCTGGTCGTATTGGCCGCCACGATCCGCACCTTTGTCCCCTGGCTGGCCCCCGAATTCTACGGCCCGTCGATCACCATCTCCGGCGTCCTCTGGACGGCGGCCTGGGTGCTCTTTCTCATCATCTACGTCCCCATTCTGCTGAGCCCCCGCGCCGACGGCCGCCCCGGTTGACCGCCGCAGCCCCTCTTGGTCTTTCCTTTGAGTCGCGATCTTTGGGGTTCACCCACCTCCCCAGGTGTCGCGGACGGCGCTCCACCTGGGGCTACTCTGTCGCTTGGACTGCGCGCGACGGCACGGCAACTACGCGTGCTGAAACTGCTACTTCATGGGGCGCATGGGTTGCGCGTACTTCTCCGCTTCGCTCGACCTTGCACGAATAACTCTTGCGAGCTCTTTTGGTTTTTCATTTGGGTCGCGATCTTCGAGGTTCATCCACCTCCCCTCACCATCAAGATCACGCGCGTCGAACTCGCCCTCCCCCAACGCACACGCCGTTGCCGTTCCCGCACGCGTCGTTTTCGTGCCGTCGAGGCGTCGTTTGCCGAGACAGAGTAGCCTCAGGTGGAGCGCCGTTTGCGACACCTGAGGTGCCACGCACCACCTCCCAACTTCGCTCTCCCCTCTCCCTATCTTCAATAAGCATACCCCGTTCGGGGTATGTATTCTCTCTATCGTAGTTGTTAATCTACAAAACGTGGCGTCCCCTCGGGGCTGATGCCCGACCAGATGAGGCGCATTTGGAGTTCACTCCTTGGCCAACACCATTCCAATGATGGCCAACCAAAGCCCAGGAAATTCCTTCATCTGGTCGGGCAGCAGCCCCGAGGGGGCGCTTTGTCGTTATCCCTCGGGCAGCGCCGCCTCATAGAGCGCCTCGATCTCCTGATCGGTGAGCTTTCGACACCAGCGCATCTTCAGATCACCCAGCTCCAAAGGCCCGAACTTCACGCGCCTCAATTTGCGGATCTGCAGCCCCTCGCGATCGCATAATTTGCGCACCTGCCGGTGCCGCCCCTCGCTGATGGCGATCGAGATCCAGGTACAGCTCGAACGGGGCGCCACCCAGCCCGCGCGAGCGGGCTCGGTGAACCGACCGGGCTCGAATTCCAGAGGCCGCTCCAGACGCTCAAAGACCGGATCGTCGGCGTCGATGAGGGCCTTGACCTTGACGTGGTAGATCTTCTCGATGGGCTTCACCTGGTCGGGATCGGCGTTCCCCGCATAACTCTTATTGAGCAATCCCTGGGCCAGCCGTCCGTCGTCGGTAAACAGCAACAGCCCTTCCGTATTGAAGTCGAGCCGTCCCACATGGGGCAGGTCGGGAAAATGGGCTGGCACGTGATCGTAGATGGTAGAACGGCCCTCGAAATCCTCTCTGGCCGAGATACACCCCGGGGGTTTGTTGAGCATAAAATACTGAAAGCTCACCATGCACTCCATCTCAGGCCGAGGGTAAAGGCGTGGATCTGGCCGTCGTAGACGCCGGGAAAATCTCCGGTCGAGGCGGTGCGGCTCAAGGTGATGAACGTATAGGACAGGTCCACGTCCATAAACTCCATGGCCTGATAGCCCAGGCCAAGGCTGGTAATATAGCGGTCCGTATCGGGCGTGGCCGGCGACAGCGTGTCCTCCGGGGCCGGCGAGGGATCGATGGCAAATCCCGTGCGCAGGGTGAGCCCGTTGATGGGCATCAGATATTCGGCGCCCACCCGCATGGCCAGAGTATTTTCCCAGTCCCGAGCCTCCAGGATGTCTTCGACGTCCTCCGAGTCAAAGCGCACCTCGAAGGTGTCGACCACCCCCCACAGGGTATATTCTAAGTCCAGGGAGATCGTCCCCATAGCGCCCACCTCAAAGGCCACGCCGGCGACCAGGCGATGGGGCAGGTCCATCTCGGTGCGGGCGATCGTATCGTGGGCCCGATCCTCCATCTCCTCCGGGATATTCTCAAACCGCGCCAGCCCCTCGAAGGCGAGGGTCATGGCGCTTCGCCAGCTCAGCCCCAGGCTCCACAGATCGTGGACCTGAGCCCAGGCCCCGACCTGCCCGCCCATCCCGAAAGCCCCGGCCGACAGATTGACGAATCCCTCGTCGCCGGGCTGGGCGAAGTCGATAAAGCGCTCAAAGCCCACCTGACCGTAGGCAATTCGCGGCCCACCGCCGATGGCCAACCAGGTAATAGGCCGCCAGGCCAGCGACGGCGCCGCCTCATAGACGGTGAGCGACGTGGACGTCACCTCGAATCGCCCCGGCCAGTCCTCGGGCCACTCCAACCCCGCCCCGTAGGGCACGCCCAGCGACAACCCCAGCGATATGCTACCCTGTCGCCAATATCCGTGCAGATAGGGTGGGAAGGCGCCCGACACCTGGGCCCGGGTGCGCTCCCCGGTCCGGGGATCCTCGTAGATCACCTGCGGCACCAACGCCGCCGCCCCCAGGCTGGCCCCGAACTCATCCTGAAGCGCAAACCCCGCCGGATTATAAAAGCCGGCCTCCGGCATATTGGGCCGGGCCGTCACAGCGCCGCTCATCCCCGCCGACTGCGATCCCTGGAAGCCCTGCGCGTATCCCCCCGCCACTGCTGCGGTGGGGAGGTAGCAGAGAAGAGCAATGACACCGCAAAGGGCGCAGAGAACACAAAGGTTTTTTCGTCGAGATTCTTTCACGTTCACGATCCTCGCAACCCATCTCAAGCCACCTGATCTCGTCTATCAATCTCCCAACCCTCGCCTTACCACACTGATCGATCCCCCGACCAACGCCCCCCTTAGTGCCCTTCGCGCCCTTCGCGGTAAATGCAGTGTCGTTCCTCTCCTACCTCCCATCGAAGTGTTCCACCAGGTCCTCCCGGGCATTGCGCGTGGCCGTCGAAAAGGGCGTGGGATCGAATAGGAACCCGTGATCGGTAAGCGACGGGCTGTAGACCACGTGGTCGACCCCCATTCGCGCCGACAGGGCTTCCGTTCCTACATTGGGCACCACCCGGTCGCCCTCGGCCATCTGGATGAGCACCCGCGCCTGGCGATCGTCGATGGTCTGCCCCGTCAGGGGATCTTCGTAGACCAGGGGATCGATCTGAGCGTGCTGCACCAGGTTCAGGGGGTCGACCGGATCCAATAACCAGCGCGTGGCGTTGATAAAGGAGAAATAATCGTCGCTCCCCTCCTCGATGCCCCGATCGGCCAGGGCGTTTTGGAACATGGACTCGAAGACCAGCGAATTCTCGATGACCAGGGCCAGATCGGCGGCGGGGACGTTGAGCACGAAGGTCTCGATCTCGGGCTCCACGGCGGTCAATCCCGAGCCCAGAATGCCGCCCAGGCTCATGCCGAGGTAGACGATATCGTCGCCCACCCACAGGCCCGTCTCGTCGACCACGGCCTGGGTCAACTCCTCACCGCGAATGACGCGCAGCGCCTGATTTAAGTCGAGCATGGCCTGCGCAAAATGATCGCGGGTCCCCACCAGGCTGTGCATATCGATAAAGACCTCCCCGGTGGTCATCGGATAGTGGAGCAGATCGTTATAGTCGGAGTTTTCCAAAAAGGGCGCCAGATAACCCAGCTGAATCTCCTTTAGCTCCCCTTCGGTGCCGTCGGGATTCCAACATTGGCCCACGTCGTCGCAGGTAGCGTCGTCGACGCAATCGCTGTCTTCCAGACATATAGCTCGGTCACCGTGGTAGGGCAGATCCAGCGAAAAGGCGGCATATCCGGCCGACGCCAATTCACCGGCGATGAGGTAGAGCAGCTCCCGGCTCGTCGCCAGTCCGTGGCCGAATAAGACCACGGGCAGGGGCTTTTCGACGGGCACGTCCTCGGGCAGGGTCATCACGAATTTGACCTGCCGCTCCCGAGGCTCCCCATCTTCGTAGAAGGCCCGCGTCTTCGGATCGAGATAATCAAGAATGGTCATCTCCCCGCGCACCACGGCCTCCACGTCGGTGAGCAACTGCCACAAAATATCGTTGGGCATGGTGGTCTCGATATTGGTGACCGCCGTGGTCACGTCGCGCTCGTAGAGCTCGGCGCGCCGATCGAGGAGGTGGCTCGCGGCCCCGGCGGTGCGAAAGGGCACGGCCGCCGCAAGGCTATGCCGACTCAGCCCCTCCTCCGCCTCCAGATGACTCGCCAGCTCGTCGACACGCTGGCGAAGGGGCTCGAGGCGCCGGGCCTCTTCATCGGTCAATTGGTCAAGCTGAGAGCTGCCCTCTTCGTCGACCAGGGGCGCCTCAAGTCTCAAGATCGCCCCCAGAGGCTGCGCCCTATGGGGCCGATCGTGGCTGCTCCTCAACCCGTCGGTCACCACATAGACGTATTCCCTCTCCGGCTCCAGCGCCAGCGGCGGGCGAAGCCACAGGCTCTTGCCGTCGTCCAGACGCCCCCGCTCCAGACCGCTCACCTCTGTCCAACCGCCGTCGTCGCCGCGCTCAAATAGGCGAAAGACGTTCTCATCGCCGGCCCCGACGTCCACGTCGTGGGTGCTCTTGACGACCACGGCACCGGACATGGCAAACCCCTCCATCTGCGACAGGGCGCCCCTAATTTCGATCTCCTCCTCGGTCATCTCCTCGTCGACGGGCAGATCGACCAGGCCCGTATCGGGATCGATGAGCACGTCATTCGGCATGGGGATCTCGCCGGCAGCTCTATCGAATTGAATGGCCGGCTCGGAGGTCATCGTAAATTGGAAGGCCACCGCCAGATCTTCGCGGGGCACCCCGTTCTGGGCCAGGGCGTCGAAGGCCGGCGCCAGACGCTCCTGAATCTCGGTCAACTCCTGGGCCACCTCCATTCGCTCCGCCTCGGTGGCGCCGGGCATCGCGTCGGGATGATCGATGAGCGCCGCCTCGGAGCGCACCAAAAAGAAGGCTGCGTCGGCCAGCACCCGCTCCCCGGAGGGGCCGACCAGCCCCGAGCCGTAGCCGCGAACGCCGACCACATAGCGCTGCCTCGGCAACAGCGGCTGCCTTGGCTCGACGACGATCTCCGAGCGCTCATGGTCGAAATAAGAATCGACGCCGAGCCGCTCGTTGGCCGGCGCATGCAGCAGATAGATCCCACGCCCCATCGAGGCCTCGGCCACCTCGCCGCTGACGGGAATGCGAATCGGCGTCGACAACGGATAGCCGTCCAGACCGTTGAGGTACCCGTTAAACGCTCGTTGAGCCGCCGTCGCCTCCTCGTCATCGGGAATCGCAAGACGGCCCAGATCGTGATCACGCACAAGATCAGTCGGCGTCGGCACCACCCCGTCGGCGGGATTCCACAACACCCGAATGCTCTCCGGCGGCCCGCTCAAATCGCCTGAGCCCAGATCGTTCTGGCAGGCGACCTGGAAGCTCGTCGAGAAGAGGAGAATCAGCAGGGCTAAGAGAGTGCGAGAGCTCAGATTCATTTTCCAATCTCTGGTTAGGCGCTGATCATTTCCAATAACCTACCACTTTTCGACCGTCTCACGCCAACCTCTCACGCCCCCGATCTTGCCTTCCAACATCCAAATCGCTACATTTTGCGCTCCTGACAGTCGAGCTTTCCGGAGCATCCTCATGGCTAAATTGTGGAAGAAGTTCAAAAACGTCTCATCCTGGCGAAAGATCTCGGTCGGCATGTGGGAGCGCCCCAGCGACCCCACGATCTACGGTTTCGAGACCGTCGACGTCGACGATTTGATGGCCTATCTCGACGAGGTCTCTCAGGCCAGCGGCGAGAAGGTTACCCTCACCACCTATATGGCCAAGGTCATCTCCGACGTCCTCGCCGAAACCCCGGAGTTAAACTCGATCATCATCGGCAATCGGGTCCTGCAAAGGGAGCATATCGACGCCTTTTGCCAGGTGGCAGTGGCCAATAAGTCGGGAGGCTCCGCCGACCTTAGCGGCGTCAAAATCCGCGACTCCGACCAGAAGACCCTGCCCCAGATCGCCGCCAAACTTCACCGCCGCGCCGAAAAGGTGCGAAAGGGCCAGGACGAAGAGATCGAGCAGACCAAGTCGGTGCTCGACAAGATCCCGCCCTTGCTGCTGCCGAAGATGCTCAAATTCTTCGACTTTTTGACCTACGCCGTGCCCGTGGACCTGGGCAAATTGGGCATCCGCGACGATCCCTTCGGCAGCTTCATGGTCACCAATTGCGCGCCCTTCGATATCCGGCTGGGGTTTGCGCCCCTGGTGCCCGCCTCGCGCACCCCCTTTATCGTCCTCATCGGCATCGTCGAGGACCACGTCTTCCCCGAAGATGGCGAGCCCGTGGTCAAGAAGGGCTGTCAGATGTCCTTTACCGCCGACCATCGATGCTTTGACGGCCTGCAGATCGGCTTTTTGGTCCGCGGCATTCGCGGGCGGCTGGAAAATCCCCGCGACTATTATCCGCCGGCCGAGAGCTATCGACGCGACGACCAGAAGAGCGGCAGGTCGTCGCGAAAATCGCCGCCACCGGAAGCCAAGACCTCGAAGATGGCCGGTTGAATTGGAAGGAGTGCCATGCCACATCTCTTTCGATCTCTATCGGCCACCCTTTTGCTCGCCGGACTTGTGGCAATGGCCTCCGCCTGCTCCAACCCCGTCGACGACGGCCAGACCGAGGGCAATGACGAGACCAATCAGACCAATCACAACGACAACCAGAACGGCCAATCCCAGATCTGCGAGCCCGGACAAACCCGCTGCGACGGGCCGGGAAACGTCCAGACCTGCGACGATGACGGCCGGCAATGGCAGACCGAGGCGTGCACCCAGAATGAGGCATGCGACCCCAACCTGGGCCGATGCAGCGAGCAGATCTGCACGCCCGGTCAATTCGACCAATGCACGGCCGACGGCGACCAGCGCTATTGCAACGCCAGCGGCACCGAGTGGGTCGAGGCCCCCTGCCCCGGCGAACAACCCTGCACCGACGGCGCCTGCCCCGACGCCGAATGCCAGCCCGGCGTGGTGCGCTGCGGCGCCCGCGATTTGCTCGAGACCTGCAACGACGCCGGCGCCTACGTGCCGTCCGCCTATTGCCCCTTTGGCACGGAGTGCTTCGACGGCCAATGCGAGGAATTATGCGAGGTCTCCTCGAAGGTCTCCAGCTATATCGGCTGCGAATATTGGTCCATCGATCTCGACAATTACGGCGGCGCCCTGGCCGAACCCCACGCCATCATCATCACCAATTATACCGACGATATCGCCGCCGAGATCGATCTCTTCGAGGGCTATAGCGACCGGCGAATCCTAAACGACGCCTTCGGCCAGCCCTTCGATTTTACGATTCCCCCCGGCGAGGCCCGGATCTTTTTGGTTTCCGTCGGATACGGCCACTCGGGCACTCGAATCTTTCAGGACAAGGCCATCCGCGTGACCAGCTCCATCCCCGTGGTGGCCCACCAATTCAACCCCCTGAACAACGTCGACGTCTACTCCAACGACGGCACCGTCTTACTTCCCACCAACTCGGTGGGCACCGAATATTGGGGCTTAAGCTGGTATTATCGCGGCGGCTCCAACGTCCAACTTCGGGGCTATATCACCCTGGTCAACTCCTCGACGTCCACCAATAACGTCACTGTCCGCCCCTCGGCGGAGGTGGTCTCCGGCCCCGATATCCCCACCATCGCCGCCGGCGAAGAGCGCACCTTTAGCCTCGAGCCCGGGGAGTCGCTCAACCTGGTCACCTCGGGCACCGAATTATTGGACGCCCAGAGCCACGGCTGCCTGGCCGACCCGGGGGGAACCCCCGACAGCGTCGACCCCTGCCCCGACCTGACGGGCACCCATATCCAGGCCGACCACCCGATCACCGTCTTCGGTGGCCACCAATGCGCCAACGTCGTCCTCGGCGTCGACCGCTGCGACCATATTGAATCCATCTTGATGCCCGTCGACGCCTGGGGCACCAGCTACGTGGGCTCCAAATTCGAGCCCCGGGCCACCACGGCCGAGCCCGAACCGGACATCTGGCGCGTCATCGCCGCCGAGGACGACACTCGCCTCCAGACCGACCCGCCCATCGACGCCATCCACAACGTGCGCCTCGACGCCGGGGAGTGGAAGCAATTTGCCGTGACCCACGACTTCGAGATCGCCGCCGAAAAACCGATCATGCTCGCCCAATATATGACCGGCGCCAACTGGCCCGGCATCCCCCGCGTCTGCGCCGAGGGCAACGACGCCTTCAACCCCACCGGCATCGGCGACCCCGCCATGGCCATCGCCGTGCCCGTCGACCAATTCCGCGACTCCTATATCGTCCACACCCCCCAATCCTACGAAGAGGACTACCTCAACGTCATCGTCCCCATCGGCCGCGACGTGACCCTCAACGGCAACACCATCCCCGCCTCCAAATGGCAAATCGTGGGCCAGATGAACCGCTTCGAAGTCGCCACCATCGAGGTCGACGCCGGCTTCCACACCCTCGAATCAGACGTCCCCTTCGGCGTCGTCGGCTACGGCTACGACTGCCACGTCTCCTACGCCTACCCCGGCGGCCTCAACGTCGAGTCCCTCGACGATTGATACTTAAACCCTGACAGAACGCACCTATATTTTTTAGCAGCAACCCGAACCATCTCCGGGGGGAGCCATGGTGCGTCGTATCTGGCCGCTTTTGCTGGCAATCATCTGTTTCGCCATCTTTAGCTGCGCCACCAATAATAACCAGGCTGATAACGGGGCGTCCGTCGAGGCCGACGGCGTTTCCAATTGTCGGGGCAATTGCGTCCAGCCGCCGATTCGGCAGGACGAGATGATCGATCATCTCCAGGAAAACCAGGAGCGGATTCTGGCCCGCGAGGATTATAAGAATTATCTGCCCGACTCGGTGCTCGAGATCATCTACGGCCCCATTCCAAGCGATCATTTGCGCGACGGGCCGGCGCCGGTCTGCGATGAGGGGATTAGCTACGACGGCGATTTGAGCTGGCATTATGTGCCCTTTGAAGAGGTGGCCACCGAGGGGGCGTCGCATGCTTCGCTGCGAGGACGGGACGTCTCTGGAGCCCATTGCTATTTCGCCCACCGCCCCAACCGGCTCACGCCGATCTTTGCCGTATTGGCCAACCACCGTGGAAGCCGCGGCGACGACCTCTACCTGGGCGGCCCCAACCATCGGGTCATCCGCATCGACACCTCGCCATTGACCCGGGGCATGGGCGGCGCCATCGAGGTCCACACCGACCATATGCACTGCGCCTTTCGCCACGATCAAAACCAGATGGGTACGGTCATCGTGCCCTTCGACTACCTGCGGGGTCCAAACGCCGGCTCCGGGCCCCATTACGCGGTCTTCGCCGTGACCACCTACGGCCAAAAACAGCCCACCGGTGAATTCATCGTCGCCGAGCGCCGCTCGGGCCTGCCCGGGGGCCACACCATTCCCCTGGAGGTCCCGGTCCTAAAATACCCGAAGCCCCACGTTGACTTCGTCGCCCACAGCACCTCTCTTCGACAGGCCCTGGAGGAGGCGGAAGCGGCCATCCATTCCGGTGATTTTCGGCTCCGCCCGGAATTCGTCTATCCCACCATGCCCTACCAATCCTATCTCGATACGGGCGTCGAGGAGTTCTGCCCGGTCAACACCGACTGCCAGACCCCACCGGCCCATATCAACAGCGACCTCTTTCCCCGGCTGCCCCAGATCGATCTCGAGGAATATCAAGAAGGTCTGCCCGAAGATTTTCGGCCCGACGACACTCAGGAAGAGGCGGACAGCGAGGACGACCCCGACGAGGTCGATAGTTGAGCGCCAGTTGCGCCGGTTGCGTCATCTCAGTCGATCTCGAATACTTTCGCTCTCTCGATTGATCTCTGATTGATGGGATCACCGAAATCGAAAGGTATCTTTGCGGGATCGACGACGATGAACGAGTTGGAATTCGACAATTTGTTGGAGAAGGCGCGCCAATTTCGACGCCAGGGCGTGCGCGGCCGCTACGCCCCGAGCCCCACGGGCTCGCTCCACCTGGGCAACCTTCGCACCGCCCTATTTTCCTGGCTTCAGGCCCGGCTGGCCGACGGTCAATTGGTGATGCGCATGGAAGATCTGGACCAGCCCCGGGTGGTCGCCGGCAGCGCCGAGGAGATCTTGAGCGACCTGCGCTGGCTGGGCCTGACCTGGGACGAAGGCCCCGACGTGGGAGGTCCCTTAGGCCCCTACGACCAATCGGCGCGCACCGCCATCTACGACCATGTCCTGAGCCGGTTTCGCGACCAGGGCCTGGTCTTTCGCTGCTATTGCTCGCGCCGCGACGTCCGCGAAGCGGCCAGCGCCCCCCACGGCCCGGGCGGCCTTATCTACCCCGGCACCTGCCGCGCCTTAAGCCCCGCCGAAGAAGAGGAGCGCCAGGCCAGACGCCCCGATCGCTCCCCCTCCTATCGCTTCCTGGTCACCCATGAGGCGATCTCCATCGACGACGTGATCTCCGGAAATTATTCGGAAAATCTGGCCGAAGATGTGGGTGACTTCGTCGTTCGCCGCGCCGACGAACTCTTCGCCTACCAATTAGCGGTGGTCGTCGATGACGCCCTGATGGGCATCACCGACGTGGTCCGCGGCGCCGACCTCTTGAGCTCCACCCCTCGTCAGGTGGCCCTCTTCAACGCCCTCGACGTCGAGCCCCCCCGCTTCTGGCACGTGCCCATGATGGTCGACGACTCCGGCGAACGCCTCTCCAAACGAGACGGCTCAGACTCCCTGCGCGTCTTGCGCGACGAACGCGGCTGGGACGCCCCACGGGTCATCGGCCATCTGGCCGCCTCCCTGGGCTGGGTCGACCCCGGCAGCCACCTCTCCGCCGCCGAACTCCTCCAGGAGTTGAACTACGACGACCTCAAATCCCCGGCTTGCCCTGAGACGTCGCGCGCATAATATTTGCCCCGCTTCTCTCATATATCCTAAGCCCAAGAGATCTCCATGCGCTCCGTCAACCCCGCCACCGGCCAGGTCATCGAAGAATTTCTCCCCCACACCGGGGCCGATATGGAGCAGCGCCTGACCCGGGCCCAAGAGACCTACCGGCAATGGCGGACCACCACCTTCTCCGAGCGGGGCGAACTCTTTCGAAATCTGGCTCAGCTATTGCGCGACCGCAGCGACCGCTACGCCCGCCGCATGACCGCCGAGATGGGCAAGCCCATCGCTCAGGCCAGAAGCGAGGCCGAAAAATGCGCCTGGGTCTGCGATTATTTCGCCGACAACGGCGCCACATTCTTGGAAGACAAGCATATCGAGACGGACGCCACGGACTCGCGGGTCCAATACGAGCCCCTGGGGCCGATCCTTGCGATCATGCCCTGGAACTTCCCCTTCTGGCAGGTCTTTCGCTTCGCCGCCCCGACCTTGATGGCCGGCAATGTGGCGATCCTCAAACACGCCGCCAATGTCTCGGGCTGCGCCGAGGATATCACCGAGCTCTTCGGCGAGGCCGGCTTCCCCGAGGGCGTCTTCGACAACCTGTTTATCGGCCACGATCTGGTCGAGGAGATGATCGCCGACGAGCGCATCCGCGGCGTCGCTCTGACCGGCTCGGTCCGCGCCGGCCGCGCCGTCGGCGCCCAGGCCGGCCGAGCCATCAAACCATGCGTCCTCGAATTGGGCGGCTCCGATCCCTTCATCGTCCTCGACGACTGCGATATGGACTGGACCATCGAGCGCGGCACCTTCGCCCGCATGATGAATAACGGCCAATCCTGCATCGCCGCCAAGCGCTTCATCATCGAGGACTCGGTCTACGACGAATTCGTCGACCGCTTTACGAGAGCCATCGAAGACCTCACCGTCGGCGACCCCGGCGTGGACACCACCGACGTGGGCCCCATGGCCCGCGAAGACTTAAGGGACGAACTCCACGACCAGGTCACCCGCTCCATCGACGCCGGCGCCAACTGCCCCGTCGGCGGTCAACGCCTCGATCGCCCCGGCTATTACTACGCCCCCACCCTCCTGACGGAGGTCACCCCCGGCATGGCTACCTTCGACGAGGAGACCTTCGGCCCCGTCGCCGCCGCCATCCGCGCCGACGACGTCGACCACGCCATCGAATTGGCCAACCAGAGCTCCTTCGGCCTGGGCGCCAGCATCTGGACCACCCCTGAACGTGGCAATAAGCTGGCGAGCCGCCTCGAAGCGGGTGCCGTCTTCGTCAACGAGTTGGTCAAGAGCGACCCTCGCCTCCCCTTCGGCGGCATCAAAGACTCCGGCATCGGCCGCGAACTCTCCGCTCAGGGCATCCGAGAATTCGTCAACGTGAAAACGGTGTACTGCAGGTAGTGGGTGGTGGGAACTGCAACTACTTGGGAACTGCAACTGCGGGTTCCGAATATTAGGAATGCTCTAAGCGCAGGCGCACCAACAGATCGTGGAGCTCGGGCTTCCCTCTCGGTTCTTCGGGGAGGTCACTGGCCATGCGGGCGTCGTCGATCATTCGCGACAGCCGATGGTATTCCTTTTCGTAGAACGCCAGATCCAGATCCTCGAGGAGCGTCTCCTCGGAGCCCCGCAACTTCAGGGTGATCAGATCCGTGAGATAGGGCAGGCGATAGTGGTGGTTGAGCCGCATAATATTGGACTCCACTTCGCCAGTCTTCATCAGGTGAAGCCCGGTCAACAATACGCGAAAGACATAGAGCAGCGGCTTGAGCCGTTTATTTTTCTCGAAGGAACGCCAGATACCTCGCGCATAGCCCCGATAGGCGTGGCCGTGGTTTTTGGTGATGCACCCCTTGGCGATCTCGCGAAGCTCCTCCATATAGGCGGTCTTGCGATAATTGAGGGGCGAAAAAATCTGCTCCAAGACATTGCCGTTTCGCTTTAGCAATAACTCGAAATATTTCTTGATATCGTGGGTGACCAGATCAAATTCGATGCCGTCGACGAATTGCTTCCACTCCACGGTCTCCCGCTCGGTGTACAGCCCGACCACCTTTTCCAGAGGCAGAATATGCGCTCCCCGCACGTCGTAATCGGAGTCAAAGGAGGGGAACCCGTACATATGGCTCCCCGAAATACTGGCAAAAAGCAGCGGAAAGGGTTGACGGTTGAGCACCGACTCAATGAGTTGCTCATTCATCGCTTGCATCAAAGGCGCTCCCGGTGAGCCGAAGTCATCAATTATCCGGACCTCATGGTCGCACACTCGCCGCCCCCACGACAACAGTGGTTTCGATCCAACCCCGATCGTACCCTTTGAGTTCTTCGCGCCCTTCGCGGTAAAAAAACACTCCCATGACTCACCTCACCACAAAGGGCACGGAGATCACAGAGGTTTTCATCCAGTCTCGATCGTACCCTTTGAGTTCTTCGCGCCCTTCGCGGTAAAAAAACACTCCCATGACTCACCTCACCACCAAGATCCTCCCAACCCTCGAAACCGTCGACTCGACGGCCTGGGACAACCTCGTCGGCTCAGCGAGCCCCTTCCTCGAGTACGGATTTCTCCGCGGTCTGGAGACCTCGGGCTGCCTAAAGCCCCGCTCGGGGTGGACCCCTCATATCGTGGTGGCCCGCGACGCCGAAAGTGACGCCGATGGGATCGTCGGCGCCGTGCCCCTTTACATCAAAGATAACTCGGAGGGTGAGTTCGTCTTCGACTGGAGCTGGGCCGAGGCGGCCATGCGGGCCGGGCTGGACTATTATCCCAAGGCCGTGGCGGCCGTGCCCTTTACGCCCGTGACAGGCGCCCGAATTCTTGTGGCCCCCGATCGCGACGACCATGAGAAGATCGCAAAAAAACTCGTCGAGGCCACCCTGACCGTCGCCGACGAGCTCGATTTATCGTCCGTGCATTTTAATTTCATCCCCCAATCACAGCGATCGCTCTTCGAGGACTTCGGCCTGCCCATTCGCTGGGGCATGCAATATCACTGGACCAACGACGACGGCACCGACTCAGCCGGGCAATACCGGGACTTCGACCATTTTTTATCCCGTTTTCGCTCCAAAAGACGGGCCAATATCCGGCGGGAGCGCCGCAAATTAGCGGAGAGCGGCGTCACCACGCGGATCGTCACCGGCGGCGACGTCACCGACGCCGATCTGGGCCGTATCTTTCGCTATTACCTGGACACGGTGCAAAAGCATTTCTACGGCCGCCAATACCTGACCGAAGAATTCTTCCTCACCGTCGGCCAAACCCTCACAGACCGCCTCCACCTGGTCTTCGCCGAAGACGACCAGGGCCCCTTCGCCGGAGCCTTCAATCTCTTCAAAGGCGATCGCCTCTACGGCCGCTACTGGGGCTGCGAACAAGACATCCCCTACGCCCACTTCGAGACCTGCATGTACCGCCCCATCCAATGGTGTATCGACCACGGAGTCAGAGTCTTCGAACCCGGCGCCGGCGGCGAACACAAATTCGACCGCGGCTTCCTCCCCACCCCAACCTTTAGCGCACATTATATCCGCGACCCCCGCCTACGCCGGGCGGTCACCCAATTCGTGGACCACGAACGCCACCAGGTCCAACGAACCATCCACCACCTGACCCACGAAGCCACCCCCTTTAAGCATTAGATCAACCCCGATCGTACCCTTAGAGCCCTCTGCGCCCTTCGCGGTAAAAGAAACGACCGCTTCACCACAAAGGACGCAAAGTACACAGAGGTTTAGATCGAGACTCGATCGTACCCTTTGAGTTCTCCGTGCCCTTCGCGGTAAAAATTCACTCGATCACTCACCCACAGTCACACCGAACCGCACCCCGGCGGTCACCATGATCTGCCAATCAAAGCCCACCCCGAATTCACCGGGCTCATCTGGGGAATCAAAACTCTGGAAGCGCTCCTCCGTGGCCGACGGCATGAAGGGATTCCAGGCCAACCGGGCGTCGAAGGGCACCGTAAAGTCGTCGCTCACCCAGTCGTAGCCGATGGCAAAGACACCGGACATCGTCGAGCGAGGCTGGGTATAGACCGGTTGAATCGCCTCGCCAACGTCGGTGGTCTGCACGGTGGCTGTGCTCATCAGGCCGATGACGGGCTCGATGCCCAATCCCACGGTCAAGCCAGACTCTCCGCCGGGCGTGCCGGCGCGTACCAGCAGGGGAAGACGCAACACATGAGCGGTGAATAAGACGTCGATCCGACCGCCATCTTCGTGGTCTGCCCAGCCGCCGCCGCGGTGATAGCCGTAGAGCAGATCTGCCGTCAGAGCCACACCGGCGTCCTCCATCTCCACGAGACTGAGCCAGCCCGTGGCGCCGACGAGCGTGCCGAAGCCGCTAAACGCCGAGCCCCACAAAAAGGTATAGGACCCGGCCGGATCGATGGGGCGTTCGAGATAATTCCAATTACCTCCGACCACGCCCCCGGCCTCGAGATCGAGGGCCTGGGCAGCGGGCGCCGCCATCGTCACCGCACAGGCGGCGGCGATGGCGATCAATGCGTTTAGGCCACGACACTTCATACGCGCTTGACCTCGACCTTTTCCATGACCACCGGGTCGACGGGCTTGTCCCGCGCCGCGGTGGGCACGTTTTCGATCTTTTGCAGCACGTCCATCCCCTCGATCACTTCGCCGAAGACGGCGTGCCGATTGTCCAGGTGGGGCGTGGCCGTGGTGGTGATGAAGAATTGGCTGCCGTTCGTATTCGGGCCGGCGTTGGCCATCGACAATTTGCCCGGCCCGTCGTGACGAAGTTCGGGGTGGAATTCGTCGGCGAATTTATAGCCCGGTCCCCCGGTGCCATTGCCCGTGGGATCGCCGCCCTGGATCATGAAATTCTTGATGATCCGGTGGAAGGTCAGGCCGTCATAATAACGGCCCGTGGTCATCTCGAAGGTCTCCGTGTCCTGATATTCGCGCTGGCCCGTGGCCAGGCCCACGAAATTGGCCACCGTCTTCGGCGCACGGTCCTCGAAGAGTCGAACCACCATCTCGCCGTGGTTGGTCTTGATAACAGCCCGCAACTCACCGTCGCCAGGCACGTAATCGGCAGGCGTCTCGCTAAATTCTTTGACATTCGAATATCCCATTTCGATCTCCTCTTTTTAAATTTTACCAGGTGCTCAACTATCGAGATACTTAAGCTCTGTCTTATTGAAGCAGGTCAAACTCGTAAAGGGCGCCCATAAAGATCCCGAAATGCCCAAGATAGACGCCGTCGTAGATGATCTGCCCATCTTCGCCGCGGGCTCGTTGCTGCATGGCCTGATCGTAGCCCAGGTTATAGCCCAGGCGCAGCTCCACCGGAATCCTCACCGGCCCCACCACGACCTCGATGCCCGCCGCCCCGGCCAACAGGGGGTAGGTCGACGGCTCGATCTGGTTTCGATCGTTGAGCTCGTCCATGGCGTTGGCGTTGCCGTACTGACCATTGACGTTTTCCTGGCGATATTCGAGCTCGCTGTCCACCTGAGCCACGAATTGGACTCCAACGGCTAAAAAGGGCCGCACGAAATCAGAGGGCATATTCAACTTGACCATCAGGGGAATATGGTAGGCCGTGGTGCGCTGATCGCTATGAATTCGGGCGATCGTCGTCCCCGTGCTGGCGTGGTTCTTATCCACATAGCCCGAGGCGTTGTCCCGGGAGTAGAACAGCCCCGTCTCGAGTCCGATGATATTATTGAGCCGCACCTCCAGCGACAGACCGCCCGTGCCGCCCGTGCCGAAATGGCCGTAATATTCGGGATAGCCCCACTGGCCCCCGGAGGGGATCCTCGTTCCATTTTCGTCGGTGACGAATTCACCATTCTCAAAGCCGTGCCCGGCCACGCCGGAGAAGCCGCCGCGCATGCCTGCGGCGAGCTGGATATTGAAGTCCCGCTCGCCAACACCCGCCGCCGGGTCCAGGTCGACGCCGTCGTCGGCGCTCGCCACCGAGGGCAGCGAGAAAAGGGTCAGAGCCACCGCAAGTACCGTCAATCCGCTTCTCTCAATAAATCTCATTGGCTTCTCCCTGCGTCACCGTCACATCCGAATTTGACAATTCCGCCCCGGACCATACTACTTTGTGGGTTTATGGCCAACACTCGTGCCGCCCATCGTATCAGAGGAACCGAATATGAATATCTGCGCAGGCTTTGACGTGGGCGGCACCAACGCCAGGGTTCACCTCTTCGACGAAGCGCTGGCCCCCCTCGGCGGGGCCCGCCGTCGTATTCGAGACGCCTCGGCCCCCGACGAGCTGGCCCAGGTGCTCGTCGAATTACTCGTCGAGGCCTGCGAGCAATACGATCTGGAGGTCGGGGCGCTGGACGCCATGGGCCTGGGCCTGGCGGGCCAGCTCGACCGCCCCGGCCGAATCGTCAAAAATGCGCCCAACCTGGGCTGGCGCGACGTCGACTTCGTCTCCATCTTCGAAGCAGAGCTGACCGACCACCTCGACGCTCCCCCGCCGATTCATCTGGTCAACGATCTGAGCGCTCAGGTCTGGGGCGAATTTCGCGCCGGCGCCGTCGAAGGCGTCCAGGAGGTGCTCGCCATCTACGTGGGCACCGGCATTGGCGGCGCCATCCTCACCGAGGGGCGACTCGTCCTGGGCGCCGGCAACAACGCCGGTGAGATCGGCCACTCCAAGGTCGTCGTCGGCGGCCGCCCCTGCGGCTGCGGCGAACGGGGCTGCATCGAGGCCTACGCCGGCGGCGTCCACCTCGAGCGCCAGGTGGCCCCGTTTATCGACGGCGGCAACGACGACGAAGAGCCCCTGTTGGGCCGGGCCGACCAATTATCGGCCTCCCACGACGAGATCGCCGCCATCTGGGAAGAAGCCACCGATCTTCTGGCCATCGTCGCCGCCAACGCCTGCACCCTCCTCAACCCGTCGGCCCTGCTCATCGGCGGCGGCGTGCTCGAGAATTGCGACCGCTTCCGAACCCTGTTCATCCAGAAGACGCTGCCCTTGATCCTCGAGGTCGCCCGCGACGATATTACGGTCGAGATGGCCGCCCTCTCCGATCTGGGCGGCATGCTCGGCGCCGCCGATTTAGCTCGTACGAAGTACTCACCATGACCATCTTGACATCCTCGCTGACCCTCATTCGCCCCGGCCCCTCGGGGCCCCAGATCTTCTGGGCCCGCCGTCGTCGGGATCGCACCTTTTTGGGCGGCTTCCACGCCTTTTTTGCGGGCTCCGTCGAAGAAGAGGACGCCCGATTGCCCGTCGACGACCAGGGCTCGCCAGACCGAAAATTCAAAGCCGCCGCCTGTCGCGAATGCTTTGAGGAATGCGGCCTCTTCATCGGCACCGACGGCGCCTCCCTGGCCCAACCAGCGGGCCCCTTCGCCGTGTCGCGCCTCCACGAATTCGGATGGTGGACCACCCCGCCCTGGCTGAAGCCCGATTTTTTGACCGCCTTTTACGGCATCTTTCTCACCGCCGAAGAGGGCCGGGCGCTGGAGGATCTCGAGGATCACCTCGACAAAGAGGAGTTCGACGGCGGAGCCTGGATCACCCCAGTAGAAGCGCTCGAGAAGTGGCGCGCCGCCGAGGCGTTTATCACCACTCCGATTCGCCTCATCATCGAATCCCTGACCGACCTCACCGAGTCGACGGCAAACCTGCCCACCCCGCCGGAGTTGGCCAAACAAGACGGCGCGCCCACGACCTCACGAGATCTACAGCTCTTCGACGGCCTGACCATCCTGCCCCTGAAGACCCCGACCCTGCCCCCGGCGACTCATACAAACGCCCTGGTGGTGGGCAAAAAGCGCTTCGTCGTCGTCGACCCCGGCCCGAAATATCTCGATGACCTCCGACCGCTGATGGACCATCTGGAGCGGCGGCTCGACGCCGGCGACCAGTGCACAGGCCTGCTGTTGACCCATCACCATCACGATCATATGGGCGGCCTCCAACCCGTCGCAGAGCTCGTCGACGCCCCGATCCTGGCCCACGAACAAACCCTGGAGCGAGTCGACACGGCGGACCTCCAGACTCACCCCGTCACCGGCGGCGACACCTTGCCCACGGACAGCCCCGCCGACTGGATCGCCCTCCACACTCCGGGCCACGCCCCGGGACACCTGGCCCTGTGGAACGAAGACCTGTCTCTCCTCTTCGCCGCCGACCTGGTCGCCGGCCAGGGCACGATCATCGTCGACCCACCCGAGGGCAATATGGGCCACTATCTGACGAGCCTGGAGCGCGCCAGAGACCTGTCGCCCCGCGCCCTCTTGCCCTCCCACGGCGGCCTCATCACAGCCCCCACCAGATTGCTCGACCACTACCTCACCCACCGCCGCGCCCGGGAACAAAAAGTACTGGCCGCCCTGCGCTCCCACGGCCCGGCCACCGCGGCCGACCTGGTCCCCACCGTCTACGACGACGCCCCCCGCGCCGTCTGGCCCCTGGCCCAGCGCAGCCTGCTGGCCCACCTCCAACACCTTGTCGAACGCGACCTGGCACGCCACACCAAAAACCGCTTCGAACCGACCTGACCCATTCCCCCCCTTTGACACAAAGCCCGCCACCGTGGCACAAATTGCACCAAGTAGTGCGCCCCACAATTTCCGAATATTTTGCCGGAGGTCTCTCATGAGTGATCCGACGCCCACCATTGGCGATCCACAAGACGAGTTTTCCCTCCCCAGCCGCCCTGGCCTCTCCCTGGAGGAGTTGATCGCCGAAGGCGGCTTCGACGACGTTCACTTCTTTTTGACCGAGGCCGTCGACGAGCAAATCCTCGACGTGGAGCCCACCACCGACGACGTCGAATTTGCGCTCCTTCCCTACTCCCACGAAGACAAGGTCATCGACGACGACACCTTCGATCTCCTCGAAGAGGCGGGATACGAGCACGCCACGTTGCGCGACCTGCTCAACCTGGCCATCGAGCGTCCCAATATCCAACGCGAATACGAGGTCGTCACCCTGGGCACCATGCGCACCCGCCGCATCTTCAAAGACCGCACCGGGCAGACCGTCTGGGACCAGAGCGAGCGCGACAAATCGATCTGCCAGTGGGTCACGGGCCTGTCGAACCTCAAGGAAAAACGCACCCTCGTCCCCTTCGAGATCTATCTCGACAAGGTGCTGCGAAAAGACACGCTATTATTGGTCCGCAAGAAGTAGGAATATATGGCGGGCCCTCTCCACAGTGGAGGATTTCACTTAGCTTCAATAGAGATCTTCCAGCGTCCATAACGTGACCGGCAGGCCTTCTTCCCGAGCTCTTTCGTGGAATCCCTCATCAAACCCGCCTGCCGCCACATAGAGAAGCTGCGAGCCCTCTTCCATCGCCTGGTGGGCCCATTGTTGTCCCGACTGCGCCAGGCGATAGAGGTCGCGCATATGGCGCCGATGGAGGTCGATCGAGACCGGCCTGCGATTCCATTTGATGGCTCCCGTCAATAGGGCCCCTCTGGCCTGGCGAGCCACGATGTCCATTTCGAGACTTTTACCATCTCGATCTTTTCCCTCCCAACGAGCCCAACTCTCCACGATGGGAAGTGACCCTTCTTTTCTGTGGCGACCGTAGGCCTGCTCCACAATTTCTTCGAAGAGATGACCCATATAGCGGTCCAACTGGGGCTCCACGAATTCTAACCACACCTCTTCGGGATCAGTGCGGGCCAACGCACTCTCCAGGGGAACGACGAATTCGTAATAAAAACGAAAAGCCGGATCCGCCAGCTTGTAGCGCCAGGGCGTGGTCTTTCCGGCGTCGAAATTGCGCTGTCGAGTGACATACCCCAGGTCGAGCAGGCGGTTGATCTTTGCTCGAATCGTGGTGTCATTCTCCAATCCCGCTCGCGCTGCGATGTCGGATAATTCGGTCTTTCCTCCCCCGACCGCATGGAGGATCCCGAGGTATTTCTGGCTATCTCGCAATCCCTGTTCTTGGTGCAGCGCCGTCTCGATCTGGATTCTTATCTCGCCGTCGGGCGCCAAAATGAGGTCGGCCACATTCTTGCCCAACGACCTCTTCGAATCAACGGGCGCGAGATACCGAGGCATGCCGCCGAATACACCATAGGTCAGCGCTTGCTCACGAAGATCATCGAAGCTCACCATCTTCGCCGTATCCCAGTAGTCAAAAGGCTGGAGTTGCTTTTTCCAACTCAACCGTCCAAACAGTGGTGCCCCTGCAGAATCAAGTGTCTCCATGATCCGCACCGCTGACCCGCAAAG
>SLJM01000198.1 GCA_007135085.1 Myxococcales bacterium | reverse complement strand
TGTGCAGCCCGGGGAGTGGACCTCCGTCGACGATCGCTGCGAGAAGCCGGGAGACCGTTTTCGTCTGACGGGACTCACGGATCGGGAGATCGAGATCGGCTATGTCGAACATATCGGCGGGATCTCCGCGGACTATCGAAATGAGGAGTTCGATCCCGACCAGGACAGCGTGGGGCTCCATATCTATCTGCGGTATCCCCTGGAGACGGATCGAAGCGAGATCTGGACGGGTGGGCAATTTATCCGAAACTTCATCAACGACGAGGGGATCATCGAGGAGCTGCCCTACGCCACGTTCACCACTCGATGGTGGATTCTGGGCGACGGGGACCACCTCTTTGCGGAGGTGCGCAATTATCAGGTCGATCAGGTCAACGAGTTGATGGAGGTGGGCATCGTCCAGGGTGATCTGAACCGCAACGGCGTCTTCGGAGCCTCCGAGGCGTCGATCCCGTCGGTGTCGATGATCGAGCCCGGCAACCCGGAGCGAAGCTATATGGTGGGACGAATGCGCGGTGTCATGGGCGGCGAGCCCGTGGTGGGTTCGCGCATGCCACTTGCCAACCGGCCGTTGAATATCTCGGAGATGCTGGCCTTATTTTGCTTTATCGAGGGGCTCCCACAGGACGGGGCCTGGCCCGATATGAACTCGCCGATCGACTACGAGAACTGCTCCTATAGCGTGGACCCGGAAGATCTCAATCTCCTGGGTGAGGGCGTGACCTGGCAGGGGCGGGTCTCGAAGATTCTGGAGGCCAATTGCTCGGGCTGCCACGGCGGCACCAGCCCCGACGAGGGGCTCGAGATCACCGGCGAGGAGTCCTACGACAATCTCTTCGTGGAGTCCGTCCAAAATCCGGAGTTCCAGCTCATCGAGCCCGGCGAGCCGATGGAGAGCTACCTGTGGCTCAAGCTCATCGATGACCCTCAGATCGACGGTTATCCCATGCCGTTTAATCCCCTCACCGGCGAAGGGCGCCTCACGGAAGCGGAGCTGGGCGATATCGAGACCTGGATCGTCAACGGCGCGATTCGCGACGAATAGCGCCGTTGGCGCTATTCGTCGCGAGGGGTGGAGGGCCCGAAGGGCCCGGGGTGGAGCGCCTTCGGCGCGGGATGGAGGCTGCTTCGCAGCCGGGGTGGAGCGGCTAAACTGCGCCGCGGGATTAACTACCCATCCAGTCTGCTCAGCCACTTAGTCTTGATCGGTCAAATTATCATTGAGGGAAGCTTAAACCCGGTCGACAAACCGTCGTTCCCGGGCCAGCAGTCCAGGCCCTCCACCCCGCGTGCCTTAGCGAAGCGTAGCACGCTCCATCCCGCGGCGCAGTCCAGCCGCTCCACCCCGGGCCCGAAGGGCCCTCCACCCCTCGCCAAAGGCGCGCTCAGCGCGTCTTGGCGCCGTCGGCGATCCAGGAGTGGACGGCGTCGATCTGGGCCTGGCTCAACTCCAACTGACCCGGGGGCATCAATTCGTCGGGGTCTTCCGATGTGATCGACTGATAGAGGAGGCTGCCCTCGGGGTTGCCCGGATCGACGAGGGGATCGCCGACGGCGAAATTCTCGAAGACAAATTCGATATCCTCATAGGCCAGGTCTTGGCCGTCGGCGCCGAATTCGAGGACCGTCTCCGGGGCGCTGGTGGCACCGTGGCAATCGGCGGCGGCGCAGGTGCTGCGGATGATCTCGGCCACCTCGACGAAGCCCTCGTCCCACTGCTCTTCGCCGTTGTTGGCGTTATTGCCGTTGGTGTCGTTATTGGTGGTCTGATTGTCGTTATTCTGATTGCTCAGCTCCCCTTCTTCTTCGCCACAGGCCGCGACGGAGGAGGCCAGGAGGAGAACGAGGAGGATCGATAGGAGGCTTTTGGGGGGCATCATAGGGGAATACTCCGTGGGAAAAATTTGGTCACCCGTTGATGATAATCGAAGTTGGAGGCAAACGCTAGATTTGCGTCAATATTGGCGCAGGTCCAGATCGGTGGCCTCGGCGTAGCACTCGATGGTGGCTTCATCGAGGCCAACCGGTTCGTCGTCGATGGCGAAGGCGGCGCGAAGGTGGGCCACCGAATAGTGGTGGATGATGGGCCAGGCATCTTCGTAGTGGAGGTCGGAGTCGCGGCAACCGTCGCGGGCCAGGTTGATGAGAAAGCTGGGGATGTCCATGCCGGAGTCGGCGGCGATCTGGAGGATGCCGCCCCGGTCGGCGCCGACGGCGCAGATGTCGGAAAACGCCAGATGACCGGCTTCGCCGATGCCCAGGTAGGTCTTTGGATCGTGGGAGTTCTCATAGGCCGATTCGATGGACGAGACCTGGATGATTCCGTCGAAGGTGCCGGCCTGCCACATGAGTTCCACGCCGTGATCGGCTAACTCCTGGCCGCTGACCTCGGGTTGGGAGGCGTAGAAGATAGCGGCCTCGACGCCGGGTTCGCCCACCATGGAGACCGCGCCGTTGCCGCCCATGGAGTGGCCCGTGGCGGCGATCTGAGTCAGATCGACGAGCTCGAAGAAGGGGCTGGCCTCGTCGTCGACGGCGTCTGCGAAGAAGTCGACAATTTGGCGCATCACCTCGGGAGCGTTGTCCCCGTCTGGAGCAAAGCTCTCCAGGACGTGGGTCATATTGCGCTCGGGGTGCTCGGCGGAGGCGACGACGAAGCCCCAGCTGGCCAGGTGGCTCAATAAGGTGCTCGACTGGAAGCGGTAGCCGGCCATGCCATGGCTAAATAGGACTAGCGGGAAGGTGCCCTGGACGGCTTCGGCGTCGACGGCGGCGTCGACCTCGAAGAGGGGCGCGTCGTCGTCGCTGATGAGATCGCGGTCCTCTTCGGGCAGCCACTGCCGCAGGTCGTAGACGAAGCGCTCCTGAGTGCAGGAGGCGTCGACGGCGGGATAAAATACGGCCAACTCCAGGTCGTCGATCTCGAGATCGACGACGCCCACTTCAAATGGCCCGCGGTGGTCGTAGAGGGTGCAAATTTCACCGTCGCCGTCGACGCGAGTCTCCTCCGGATCGGGGCGATATTCGCAGACCTCGTCGTCGTTGGCCGGTGCTTCTTCCGGAGGAGGCCCACAGGCGAGGAGGAGGATGAATAAGAGAGGGATACTGCATTTTCTATGGTTCATGATCATTCGAGATTTCTCCAAACAGTTTTGAGTCTTGGGTCGAGGGTCTTGAAAAGGCAGCCTACGATGGGCACGAGCATTCGAAATTAATTCACTTTCCGTAGGGCGTAGTTCAAGACTCACGACCCAAGACTCAGTTGTTCATTTCGAAAATCCAATGGGAGCGGCGTCTTTTTCGCCCTGCTCCTCGAGGGCCGCCTCTTCGAGGAGGGCCATGGTGATCGGTTTATCAGCTCGTGCGGCCCGGAAGGCGGCTTTGAAGACCGCGTTTTTGATGAGCGCCCCGGTCAGGAGGAATTGTTCGCCCAGGGCGTCGAAGTCCAGCGCCCCTTCGGTGGGCACGTCCTCGGGAAGCAGGGTCTTCCAGATCTGGGCCCGCTCTCGTGCATTGGGCCGTGGAAATTCAAGGGTGTAGGTGATGCGTCGGTCCAGGGCGGGATCGAGGGTCTGGGGGCGGTTGGTGGCCAATAAGACCACCCCGTTGTGGCGCTCCACGTGGGTGAGCAAGACGTTGACCGCGGCGTCGTCATGGCGCGAGGCCCGGCCTTCGCCGCGGGCCATGATCAGGCTGTCCGCTTCGTCCAGAAAGAGCACGGCGTTATGGGCGGCGGCGTCGCGAAACAGGCTGGCCAGGTTTTGTTCCGTTTCGCCCACCCATTTGGACTTCAGGCCCGTCACCGACGCTGCCAGAAGGGGGCGGTTGAGTTCGTTGGCGATGGCCTCGGCGCACATGGTTTTGCCCGTTCCCGGTTGGCCGTAAAAGAGGGCCGATACCCCTTTTCCGTAGCTTAGATTCTGGCCGATCTTCCAGCGCTCTAAGATGGTGCGTCGGTGGCGAGCGGCGTCGATGATCTCCTCGACGCGGGCGCGCAACGTCGGAGGGAGGACGACCTCGTCGAGGCGCACCTTCGGGTCTACCAGCGGGGAGTGCTCGTCCAGGGCCGGGGCGACCTGAGCACTGGCGGAGCGCTCTAAGGATGCCATGGTGATCTGCGGATCCTCGCCATTGGTGTGAACCGCATCGGCCACGGCGGTGAGCACGGCGTTTTTGATATAGCCACCGGTCATCTCGAAGCGATCGGCGAGCAGGTCCAGGTCCACGTCGTCGGCCAGAGGGGCTGTATCGGGGAGGTGTTTGTCCCAGATCTCACGGCGGGCCACCCGGTCCGGTTCGGGAAAGGCCACTTTGACCAAGATCCGTCGATCCAGGGCCTCGTCCAGATATTGGGGCAGGTTTGTGGCCAGGATGGCCACCCCTTCGAAGCGCTCGATCTCGGTGAGCAGCATGGTCATCAAGACGTTGCCGTTTCGCCGATCACCGAATAGTACCTCACATTCGTCGAAGAAGAGCACCGCATCCTGCATGCGGGCCTCTCGAAAGAGGGCCGGCAAAAAGCGGTTGGCCTGGTGGTGATCGATAAAGGTTGGCAGGTCGACGTTGAGGAGCCGCTTTCCCATCTCGTTGGCCACGGCGTGGGCCATCATGGTCTTGCCCGTGCCGGGCTTGCCGTAAAAGAGCATCAACACCCCGCGGCCGTAGGTGATGACGTCGTCAAAGCCCCATTCCTTGCGGCAGCGTAGGTATTTGTCGTGGCGCTCGATGACCGATTTGATGCGCCGTTTATCGTCTTCTTTGAGCACCACCTGCTCGAGCCGGGAGTGGGGCTCTTCCACGGAGGAGAACTCCATGAATTCGTCCATCAAATTATTATTGTCGACCAAAAAGCCGAAGGTGCGGTTCGAGATCTGAATCTGGGCGTGGAGCAGATCCTGGGGGGCGTTGAACCGGCTGGCCACGTCGATGGAGATCAGGTCATTTTGGACCAGCCGCGACGATTTGGCGAAGGTATCTCGGTGGGTGATGCGCTCAGCAAAGGAGAGAGCGAAGAAGTTGAAGACTGCCTCGACGGTCAGCGTTTCGTAACCGTCCTGGAGTTGGCCGTAGAGCTGGGCGAAGCGCTGGGAAAAGGCCGGGGCGGCGGCGAGCAAGATGATGGTGCGCTCGAATTCGTTGAGGCCGTAGAGCTTGCTCAATTCCTCGATGGCAAGGGTCTTGCCAGCCTCGTCGGTGGCCTTCTGGCGGGTCTCCATGGCTGCTTCGTTGGCCTGAAGTTCGTCTTCCAGGCGGCCCAATTTGTCTCGAAGAGCCTGCGGTGATTTATCCTGAAATTGTGACCA
>SLJM01000061.1 GCA_007135085.1 Myxococcales bacterium | reverse complement strand
GCGCGCGCGCGATATGGAGAGTGTATAGACCTGGGTGATTATTTGTGGTGGTGAGTCATGCTGGATGCATTTTTTGGTTGGCCCTTTATCATCACGTTTATCGTGCTAATGATCTTCGGTTTTTTTTTCGGATCCCGCCGGGAGAAGCGATATCGCCAAGCGTGGAGATCATTTGCCGAGCGGCATGGTCTAGAGTTTCGAGCAGGTCACCGGCAACACTGGGCGCTTAGCCTGAGCGGTGAGTTTCGGGGGCATGCGGTCGTCGTGGAGCGAGTTGTGGTCAGCAGTGGAGAAAGTAGCACGGCCTATACGGATTATACGGTGCGCCTCCATCCGGCATGGAAGACGGGGATGGCGATGCGATATTGGAAGTTTCGCGATCGAATCGCCGAGGTCTTTCGAGGGCAGGATGGCCACACCGTAGGAGATGAAGACTTTGACGCCCGGTTCACCATCCGAGGGCCGGTGTCGGTCCCGGTCGCTCGGGCCCTGGAGCAACCGGAGGTGCAGGAGGTTCTGTTGGAGATGGGCTCGAAGATGACCATCGAGGGCGGAGCCCTCACCCTACGAACTCCAGGGACACCGGAGTCGGCCGTTGAGATCGAAGATATTCTCAACCGCGTCTGTGATAGGGTGGAGGTCCTCAACGGGACCACAGGTCAATTCCTGCCTTCGTAACGCCAATTAAGAGCTCGAGAGGAAATAAGATGAGATCATTTCAGATAGTCATGACCACCGGGCTGCTCATGGGCCTGCTGCTCAGTGTGACGGCCTGCCAGTCCTCGCCGGAGCCGGCGGGAGAACCGTCGGCGGTCCCGGCAGCGCCGCCGGTAGAAGAGGTGGAGTCCGAGCCGGCGCCGCCGCCGGAGCCTGAAGAGCCCACGGAGGAACAGCGAGCCATCGCCGAGCAGATCACCGATGAAGATCTATCGATGTTCGCCGCCGGTGTGCGGGCCCTCGGCGAACGGGAGCAGCAGCTCGAAGATGAGGGCCGAGACTACGATACCCGCCGCGCCCAGGCCTCCCACCCGGCAGAGGTCATCCAGATCGAGCAGGACGTCCTGGCGGAGATGCAGGACGCCCTGGCCGAAGAGGGCTTAGAGTGGGAGAGCTTTATGCAGTTCGGAGGCCTGATTCGCTCCAACCCGATCCTCATGGAGCGCCTCGAAGATCACCTCGACCCCGAAGAGATCGACTATTTCTTCGGCACGTAGCGCTCGACGGCGCTCGACGGCGCTCGCGCCGGGGTGGAGGGCCCTTGCGGGCCCGGGGTGGAGCGCCTTCGGCGCGGGGTGAAGGGCCCTTTCGGGCCCGGGGTGGAGCGGCTTAACTGCGCCGCGGGATTAACTACCCACCGAGGTCTCTCGCAGTAAAAGTCTTGATCGCGCCATTTACCATCGAGGTTAGCTGGTGCGCCTCGGTTAACCGTCGTTACCGGGCCAGCAGTCCAGGCCCTCCACCCCGCGTGCCTTAGCGAAGCGTAGCACGCTCCACCCCGCGCCGAAGGCGCTCCACCCCGGCAGCGAAGCTGCCTCCACCCCGGGCGCGCTTGCGCGCGTTACATCGGATGCCAGGCGGTCTTGAATTCGACGAAGGGCAGGATCCAGTAGGGGGATTGGGCGGCGCTGTCGCTCCAGTCTGCCTTGTCGGGGGTGTCGTAGAAGTGGACTCGCTTGACCGTGTCCGCCGCTTCCAGGCCGATGGAGCGTCTCTCGTCGCCCTCGGCGTCGAAGACGGCGATGCCGTCGACGTCGCGGTGGCCCGAGACGTGGCCTAAGACCTCGTCGCGGTGGCCGGTGAGGATATTGACCACTCCCCCGGGGAGGTCGCTGCAGTGGAGGACCTCGGCGAAGTCGATGGCGATGCTGCGGTGGTCGTGGTCGACGAAGCAGACCACGGCGTTGCCGGAGACGATAAGGGGCGCCATGGACGTGACCAGCCCCAGAAGGGGAGCGCTGCGCGGCGCCAGGGAGGCGACTACGCCCGTGGGCTCGGGCATGGTGAAGTTAAAGTGCGGCGAGGCCACGGGGTTGGTATTGCCGAAGACCTGGATGAATTTGTCGGCCCATCCGCCGTACCAGACCAGGCGGTCGATGGCGGCGTCCACCTCGGCGACGGCCTTCTTCTCGCTATATCCGGCGCGCTCCTGGAGGGCTCGCTCGAAGCCGTCACGCCGCGATTCGAGCATCTCCCCCATGCGATAAAAGATCTGGGAGCGGTTAAACGGGGTGCGCCCCGCCCAGCCTGACTGGGCCTTGCGGGCGGCCACCACGGCGTCGCGAAAATCCTTTCGAGAGGCGCGGCAAATATTGGCCACAAAAGCCCCCTTATGAGTCGTTTCAGTCAGATAGCGCCCACTCTCGGTGCGCGGAAAGCGGCCGCCGATATACAATTTGAAGGTCTTGTAGATGTCGAGGCGTTCTCGTTTTGCTTTCTTCGCCATCAGCGCACCTCCAGATAGGCCAGCAGTCCCTGCACGCCACCTTCACGACCGAAGCCGCTCTCTTTGTAGCCGCCGAAGGGGCTGGTGGGGTCGAATTTATTATAGGTGTTGCCCCAGATGACGCCTGCCTTGAGGGCTCCGGCGACGCGGAAGAGCTTGCTGCCCTTGTCGCTCCAGATGCCGCAGGCCAGTCCGTAGGGGGTATTATTTGCTTTTTTGACCGCCTCGTCGGGAGTGCGGAAGGTGAGCACCGACAAGACGGGGCCGAAGATCTCTTCCTGGGCGATCCGGTGCGACGGGGTGACGTCGGTGAAGATCGTAGGAGCGAAGAAATAGCCGGTATCGGGGAGGGCGCATTTGGGTTGGAATTTCTGCGCCCCTTCGTCGACGCCGGAGCCCACGAGCTCGGTGATGCGGTCGAGCTGCTCTCGGGAGTTGATGGCGCCCACGTCGGTGTTTTTGTCCAACGGGTCGCCGACAATAAGCGTCGACATGCGCTGCTTGAGCTTGGCGATGACCTCGTCGGCGATATTCTCCTGGACCAGGAGTCGGCTGCCGGCGCAGCAGACGTGGCCCTGGTTGAAGAAGATGCCGTTGATGATGCCTTCGACGGCCTGGTCGATGGGGGCGTCGTCGAAGACGATATTGGCGCCCTTGCCGCCGAGCTCAAGGGTGAGCTTTTTGCCCGTGCCGGCGACGGCGCGCTGGATGATCTTGCCCACCTGGGTGGAGCCCGTAAACGCCACCTTGTCGATATCGTCGTGGTTGACGATGGCCGCGCCTGTGGCGCCGGCGCCGTTGACGATATTAACCACTCCCGGGGGAAGGCCGGCCTCGTCGATGATCTGGGCCAGGAGCATGGCCGTCAGGGGCGTGGTCTCGGCGGGCTTGATGACCACCGTATTGCCCGCGGCCAGGGCGGGAGCGATCTTCCAGGCCGCCATCAGAAGCGGGAAATTCCAGGGGATGACCTGTCCGGCCACGCCCAGGGGCTTGATGGTGGCCCCGGGGAAGGCGTAGTCCAATTTGTCGGCCCAGCCAGCGTAATAGAAGAAGTGGGCCGCCGCCAGGGGGATGTCGACGTCGCGGGATTCCTTGATCGGCTTGCCGCCGTCCATGGTCTCCACCACGGCCAGGTTGCGCGCCTTCTCCTGAATCATCCGGGCGATACGGTACAGATATTTGGCCCGCTCGGCGCCGGAGATCTTCGACCAGTGATTGTCGTAGGCCTTTCTGGCCGCCTTGACCGCCCGGTCCACGGTGGCCTCGTCGGCCACCGAGATGGTGGCCAATTTTTCTTCCGTGGCCGGGTTGATGGTGTCGAAGGTCTCTTCGGAGTCGAGGCCGACGAATTCACCGCCGATATAGTGGCCGTAGCGCTCGTCGAGCTCGACGAAATCCGTGCCCTGCGGCGCCGGGGCGTACTCCCAGAGGTCGCCGAAGAGGAGGTCTTTGACCGACTTTGTGCTCTGCTTTCCCATAAGTGATTCCCGGTGTGTCAGCTAATGCTCAGGTAGCGGTCGGAGTGATAGCGGCCGGTGCGTTGCTTTTCGATCTGCATGAGCACGTCGTTTAGCAGCGACGAGGCGCCGAATCGAAACCAGTCAGGGCTCAGCCAGGCGTCGCCCAGCGTTTCTTTGACCATCGCCAGATAGCGAAGGGCCTGTTTGGCGGTGCGGATGCCGCCGGCGGGCTTCATGCCCACCATCTTGCCGGTCTTCATGAAGTGATCGCGAATCGTCTCGAGCATCACCAGCGTGATCGGCATGGTGGCGTTGACCGCCACCTTACCGGTCGAGGTTTTTATGAAATCGGCGCCGGCGTCGATGGCGATCTGGCTGGCCAGGCGGATATTGTCATAGGTCTTGAGCTCGCCGGTCTCCAAGATGACCTTGAGATGGGCCTTTCCGCAGGCTTCTTTGACGGCGGCCACTTCGTCGAAAATTCGACCGTATTCACCGGCCAAAAACGCGCCGCGGCTGATCACCATATCGATCTCGTCGGCCCCGAGCTCGACGGTGCGCCGAACCTCGTCGACCCGCTCTTCCAGAGTGGCCTGGCCGCTGGGGAAGTAGGTGGCCACGGCGGCGATATTGATATCCGTGCCCTTGAGCTCTTCCACGGCTACCGGCACCATGGGCGGATAGACGCAGACGGCGCCCACCGTGGGACAATCGTCGTGATTGATGGGCCGACGGGCCTTGCGGCATAGCATGCGCACTTTACCCGGCGTGTCCTGTCCCTCCAGCGTGGTCAGGTCGATCATGGACACCACCAGCTTCAGGCCGGCGGCCTTGGCGGTGGTCTTGATGCTTCGAGTCGCAAATTTGGCCGCCCGCTCATCGGCGGCCACTCTGTCGACCGTGGGCACTCGGGGAACGACGTATTCGTTAGCCATGGTCAATCCGGCAGAAGATATGTTGATCAATGGGCTTTTCTACAGGTCGCGAAACTATCGAAGTAGGGCCCGGCTGACAAGGTTCGCTGGGTTCGCTTCGCTCGCGGTGGTTGGTGGTTGGTAGTTACGTTCGCTTCGCTCACTGTGGTTAACGGCGCGCTGCGACGATCACCTGGTGCCGACCTGCCAGCCTACACTTATTGGACCCGATGGCGTCCCTGCCATCGTTCCGGCGCTGGCGCCGGAAGGACCAAGGAGGAGTCGGAAAACCACAGACCTGGAAAATTAACTCGCTCTAGGTCATGGGAGTTGTAGATGGGCCCGAATTTAAAGGCCTTTGGGAATCTGTCGGTCGTCGGTTCTTGAAACGCTATCTTTTACTGCTGCGGAATGGACTGTAGACCCTGATGCCAAAAAAATGTGCACCTAGCCACGAGGGTCTTTCGGACCCACCAACGAAAAACCTGAAACTATAACCAAACTCTACTTGCTGAAGGCTGTAATAGAGGCCTCCTCCTATACCCACAATATTATCGACAGCAGTACCAGTGCCGAAAGAAGTACCTGGTCCCGCTACAAGTTCTCCGGCAAAGCCCCCACCGTGGCCAGTGACTCCAGCTCGAAGAGTAAACAAAGAAACCACGCCAAAATCGCTCGTTCCCCTGCGAGCAATGTGCATATTTGGTCCGACGGCAAGCCACGATGCGCCGTGACGCCCGAGACTCTCAGAGGCAATTGAATACCCGGCTCCTATACTTCAGCCTTGACCGAGTTCGCCGTGGACCGAAACGTAATGGACCGTGTATTGGTCACGCTCCGAGTGCTCTTCCAAGTACAAGTCGTCTATGTCTTTCGGGTGTAGATCGTGTTCCGCCTCCTTTTCTGGCTGCTCGCGCGGGGATCTGTCTTCAGAAGAGAATCCAACAACCAGTGGAACCAGCCCAAAGACAATTAAAGCCAAAACAGTTCGAGTTTTGCTGACCATCTCCCCGCTCCTCCTCCGACTCCTGACTTCCGCCTCCCGGCTCCCGAGGTACGAGCAGGTTATTCGTCATCGTCACAGCGGAAGACCCGACCGGTCCCGCTATATAGGTGACTTTCGGATACGACGAGGGAGTCCCGGAGCACCACATTTGCATCCAACTTGGCCGCTTCGTTTCGCAGGTAGATGTTGACGTCGTTGGGTTCCCGGAACCAATTATTATTCGTCGACACATGTCCGACTTCGGGACAATCCGGCTCTGCATGAGTCATCAATCTCACGGCGCTGCCCCCATCGTTTAGAATTGGTTGTTGCACACAGGCAAGCCCCCCGAAGACGAGCAAAGAGATAACACCGAGCTTCCAAAATTTTCGCATTTTTTACTCCGCTTAGTTGAAAAACTTGATCAATTTCAACCGAAATTGGCCTCGACAACCCATCGCTGCAAGGAGGCACCTCGTGAGCCGAGAATCGCACAGTTGAGCCGATATTCGCAAGAAGTTGCTGACACGATTTAAGAGGTTGGACGATGCCGTGTTTGGAGTTCTTGGTCGATGGAAGCCCGATACCGGGCCCTGCCTTCGAACCCCCGACTCGCCATCGTTCAGACGTCAGCAACGCATCTCGACGATGCCTTGCAGACGATCGCGATGTGGTGACTCCGAATCGCGCAGTCTGTCGAGCGCGTCGGCGGCAAATTGCACCAGTTCTGCAGCCCTCGTACCGCCTTCGAGGCAAAAATCCTGGGCCGTCTCGAAGTCGCCGTCTGCTCCCGCCGAGCGGAGTGCCCAGGTGGCGACCCTCCAGTGGCCGGAGACCTCATAGCGAACGGGGTTTCCGAAGCCATCGGTCAGGGGCTCACCATCTGCCAGCACCAGGTGCCCATCTTCGGGGGGGGGAAGGCGGCTATGCTCGTCGTAATATGCCTCGATATAGGCCTGGCCCTCTGCCATGGCGCCGACCGTATTGGATTCGGGCAGGTAGACCGTGATCGCAAGATAGGCCCCAAGACTCAGGCATCCCACCAAAAGCCCCGCCGGGATACCCCAGAAGATGGGATGGCGAATTCCGAGGACGAAGCTGTAATAGGGTTTGATGAGCTCGGCGCCGAGTTCCATGAAGTCAGAGCCGGGAACTCCTCCAGGTGCATCGGCGACGGCGCCGTCGGTCAGAGCGGCAAGTAGCAGCATCAGGCCGAGGACGGCGACGAAGACCGCGAGTCCGACGGCGATGAGCATAAATGGCCAGAACGCCGCCACTGCAAGTCCGATCATGACTCGATGGAAGACGAATTGCAGATCCGTCAACGCAGCGACGACGACCAAAACCGCGGTCGTCGCTGCGGCCGTGCCCAAGAGGACGTAGGATCGAGACATAGGTGCCGTTTTCTCGGCTGCTGCCATAATTGATTCCTATACTCAGCGAGATAGCGACATTATTGCTCAACCCGACGCGATCTGAAAGTCATCGGGTCTACCAATAAATGTCGACTCATAGACCGTGGCGGCTCGGAACTCGGGATCGCCGCAGCGCGCCGTTCAACCACAGTGAGCGAAGCGAACGTAACCACCCACTACCAACCACAGTGAGCGAAGCGAACGACGAGCGAAGCGAGAAATTCTGACCACACGGTCAATACCAATATTGACTTTTTGTATAGGAGTTGTCTAAGCTTTGGGCGGTTGAGTACTCACTCACCAATATTGAATCTGGATTGAAACCTGGGCGGTCCCCCGTCTCTTGGAGAGTGAAATGTTGGACGAGGATCCTTTCGCCACGGTCGAACAGCGAGCACTTGACGAGTTATCGGAAGCGGTGCTCGACGAAGAGGCGCAGCGAAGCCGGCCGGACTTGCCTATTCTCCACGAGTTGATCGACGAACTGGCCGAGCAGGTCGCCGAGCGCAATTGCGTGGGGGTCATCGTCGTCGATACGTCGAATCTCGATTCCTGGGAGCGCCGCCACGGGGCGGCATCTTTTACGGCCTTGATGGGGCGTCTGTCGCGGGCGGCCGAGATGGCCCGCGGGGAGGCGGTTCGAAATAACGACAAGGTCTGCCTGGACATGCCCGGCGGCGACACGGTGCTCCTCTTTTTGACCCATCCCCGCCAGGACGAAAACGAAGTGGCGGCCATGGTCGACCTGGAAGAGGCGATGGCCCGATTTAAGCGCTATCTATTGAGGCCCTTTACGACGGCGCAGATGAGCTTTCATCAGGCCCTGGAGAAGGTCTCTCTGGGCAGCGCGTTGCTGCTGCATAATTCGTCGGTGGAGCCAAAGCGCGAGATCTATCGGGCGATCCGTCAGGCCCGGGCCGACGCGGCGGTCAATTATCACGAGATGCAGCGCCGCCGACATCGCGTGGTGGGCCATATGATCGCCCATCGCAAAATCCGCACCATGTACCAGCCCATCGTGGAGATGCCGAGCCGGGAGATCATGGGATTTGAGGCGCTGAGTCGTGCGGAGCCCAAAGACGCCAAGGAGCTGGGAGTTCACCTCTTCGTGGCCGCCTCGCGAGCCGAGCTCGACGGCGAGCTCGACCAGGCCTGTCGAAGCCTGTCGGTCCATCGCCGACCGGGGCTGTCGGATGAGACCAAGCTATTTATCAATTGTCTGCCCCCCACCTTCTTCGAGCCCCATCGGGAATTGGAGAAGATTATCGACAAGTGGCTGGCCGACGGGCTTCAGCCCCACCAGCTGGTCTTCGAGATCACGGAGCAGATCACCGGCGAGCAGGCCCATCGGATTATGCCCGCCGTGGAAAAGCTGCGGAAGCGGGGATTCTTATTCGCTCTGGACGACGTGGGCACGGGAGCTGCGAACTTAAAACTCCTGGCCGATCTGGAGCCGGACTTCATCAAGATGGATATCACGCTGACCACGGGGATCGCCGAGAGCGTGCGAAAGCGCGAGCTCGCCGGATATCTTCTGGAGCTGGCTCGAAAGAGCAACGCCCGGCTCATCGCCGAGGGCATCGAGACTCAGGAGGAGATGGAAACCCTGGTCGAGCTCGGCGTCGAGCTCGGCCAGGGTTATCTTCTGGGGCGGCCCAATCCCGCCGAGCATTGGCTGGAGAAAGAAGCCGGGCCCCAGGGCTGAACAGAGGCTTTGATCAAAAACCGGCGCCCATGCCGCCGCCGGGCCGCGAGATATGTTGGACGACTTCGCCGACCTCTTCTTCGGAGGCGTTTCGCGCCAGGTCGGCCTGGGAGACGATTCCCACGCACTCTCCATTATTATCGATGACCAGCAATCGGCGAATCTGATTGCTCTCCATCATATGCATCGCCTCGTCATGCGAGGCGTTGGGAGAGATGGTGACCGGGTTGCCGGTCATGACATCACCGGCGGTGAAGTCGAGGGGATTGTCACCGGAGGCCAGGGTGCGGCAGACGATATCCCGGTCGGTCACGGTGCCGATGGGGCGCGTGGTGTCATCGCCGGCGACGACGGGGATCATCCCGCAGTCGCAATCCATCATCATCTGAGCCACCTCTTCCAGCGGCGTATCGTTCGTACAAGTGGCGACGTTGGTGGTCATAATATCTCGAATCTGCATACTTGCCCCCTATGTTAATGATTGCGATGAGGAAGCCGCATTGACGACTTCCGACCTATAAAAATTAAGGTCTCGACGACATAAGCCAAATGAATGGCGCATAGTCTCCCATTGGCGCGCGGCCAGCTTGGCCGCAAAGCGGACTGGCAGTCCGCGCTCCAGGTTTAACGCTTATACCCAGCAAGACGAGAGCGACGTGAATGATCTGATCATCCGACAAGCCCTTATTTTCACCCCCGAAGGACGCCGGGAAGGCGACGTGCGCATCAAAGATGGGGTGATCACCGAAATCGGCGACGTCTCCTCGAGTGGAGAAGAAGAGATCGACGCCAAAGGGCGATGGTTATGGCCCGGCATCATCGACGCTCACGTCCACTTTCGCGAGCCCGGCGTCACCCACAAGGAGGATTGGCGAAGCGGCAGCCGGGCCGCCGTCAGCGGCGGGGTGACCACCGTCTTCGATATGCCCAATACGGTGCCGCCCATGACCACCGTGGAGCGCCTGGAAGAGAAGCGGCGGTTGGCCGACGAAAAGGCGCTGTGCAATTTCGGCCTCTTCTTCGGCGCCGGGCCGGATAATCTGGAGGAGATCCTCAAAGCCGAAGGGGTGCCGGGGCTCAAGATCTTCATGGCCGACTCCACAGGAGATCTGCTGGTGGATAAACGCCAGGATCTGGAAAAGATTTTTGCCAATTACGATGGCCAGATAAGCGTCCACGCCGAAAATCAGGTGCGCATGGACCAGCGGGAAGAGATGTTCGCCCACCGCGAGGATCCGGCGGTTCACTCCGAGATCCGCGACGATCTAATGGCCGCCGAGGCGGTGGCCCTGGCGGGCACGCTGGCCCTTATCAACGAGCGGCGCCTGCATATCCTGCATATGTCGACCCGCGCCGAATTGGAGGCCCTGGAGGCCATCCGCGAGGAGATCATCGCCCGCGACAGCAAAGCCCGGGTCACCGCCGAGGTCTGCCCCCACCATCTATTCATGGACGTCAGCGCCTATACGCGCTGGGGCACGCGAGTGCAGATGAACCCTCCCCTTCGAAGCGAAGAGGACCGAAGGGCCATGTGGCGGGCGTTGAACCACGGTGACGTGGATATGATCGCCACCGACCACGCGCCCCATCGGCCCGACGAAAAAGCACAGCCCTACCGAAAGGCCCCCAGCGGTGTACCCGGCGTGGAGACCTCATTGCCCCTGATGTTGGACGCCTCCTTCAGAGGGATGTGCGAATACGACGATGTCGTCGAGTGGATGGCCCATAAGCCGGCCGAGATCTACGCCCTGGAAAAGCGAGGCGCCATTCGCGAGGGCTACGCCGCCGACCTGGTGCTCATCGACCACCGCATGTCGCGCACCGTCACCGACGACGAGCAGCGAAGCCGCTGCGGCTGGACCCCCTGGGCGGGCCGCGACCTGGTGGGCTGGCCCGTGCTGACCGTGGTCAACGGCCACGTCGTCTATCGCCGCGACGACCGCGGCCCGGGTCAGATCACCACCGACGAGGCGGTGGGTACTGAAGTGGCCGTAGTGGGGAGCTGAGGAACAAAGCAGCTGTGGAGCGGAGGAGCTGAGAAGCGAAGTAGCTGAGAAGCTGAGAGCGGAAGATTCGAACTGAGTGAGCGGAAAAGCGAAGAAGTGGGACGCTTCTGTCTATCGGACGGTTCTGTCTATCGCACGGTTCTGTCGGTTCGATATGAGGGGAACAGACGGTCATTGATTCCAGGCGGCTCGGCCCCCCCTCGATGATGGGAGACGTCGCTTTTTCGCTATAATTCGTTTGAATCTTCCGCTTCTCAGCTCTCAGCTGCTTCGCTCTCAGCTCCTCCGCTTCTCAGCTCTCAGATCTCAGCTCTCAGCCTCTCATAAGTAGCCTTGCACTCTCGAGCAGTCGAGCACCTCGTCGGAGGGCACTACCAATTCTTTCTCCGTCTCTCCGTGGATAACCGTGTAGGTCCCCTCCGAAAGTGCGGGTAAATCACAAGCGGCGACTTTATTATAGCAGATCGTGAGGACAGTCTTTGACGTGGTCCGATAATCGAATCGACTGGAAATCGTGATATCCTGACCGGAAACCTCCGCTTCGCACCAGGTCTCGACGGATTCCCAGTTGCTATGACCACAAATCATCACATAGACCTGCAAGGGCTCATCGGGCACGATCGTCTGTGCATCATTCTGAGCTTCAGCATGCTGCATACAGATGTGGGCTGAGCTCGAGTCTTGAACTGACTCCGATGGGACACAGCCGACGCTCGCGGCGAAGCAGACCAGGAGTCCCAGACAGAGTTTTTTGGTCGAAAAAATCGAATCGCTGAAAATAATCATAGCTCTACGCTCCTAAAGTAAAAAATATTCATTCATTCATTGGAGCGCGGCCAGCTTGGCCGCAAAGCGGACTGGCAGTCCGCGCTCAAAAAAAGGGCCGCCCCTGAAGGCGGCCCTTTTTATTCGGATCTGTCGGTCTAGCTCAGCGGCCGCAGCCGATCACTCGGTCCTGTTGTCGCTCGACGCGGATGACCGGCACCTTGGTGTCGGTGCTCAGGTCTTCGACGAGCTCGATGCGCACCTGGGCGGCGCGGTCGTTGCGCTCTTTGTGGCGCGCTTCCAGGGCTTCCCGGGCGTCGATGGCGCTGGTCACGGCGTCCACGCATTGGTGGTGGAAGTCGGCCAGGGGCATGGCTTCGCTGCAGACGTCGTCGATGGACACGTCGCCGTGCTCTCGCTGGAGGACGCGCACGGCGGAGCGCATCAGGGGCTGGACGTCGTCGACGTGGGCGCTGTCGATATTGTCGAAGAGTACGGCGGCGCCGACGATCTCGACGACGGTCATCCAGTCGCCGTCTTCCAGTCGGTCCAGACAGCGGTTGTAGCGGTTGCGAAGGTCGTTGAAGCGCTTGAGCGAGTCGTAGCGATCGAGGCCGTGGGATTGGCTGGCGATGGCAAATTCGACGAAGAGGCCGGTGTGGACCAGCTCACAGGCATATGGCGAGCGGGCCAGAGCCTCGATATAGAGGCTGCGCGCTTCATCGAGGCGCATCAGGCGCGGCTCCCACAGGCCGGCCCAGGCCAGGTTGTTGGCCATCTGACCGGAGCGGTGAAATTCGACGTTGTCCATGCCGTCGCTCAAGGTGTCGATGGCCCCGGCGTAATCCTCGAGCAGGATCTGGTGGACCCCTTTGAGGTTATAGAGGATCTCCGATTGGGGATGGTATTTCAGGCCCTCGGCGGCGCTGCGCACGACCATCTCGGACTGATCGTTCTGGTCGTAGCAATAGGTGTAGTTGGCCCAGGCGTATTCAGACCACAGGCTGCGGTCGGACTCGAATTGATCGGCCACATGATTGCAGGCCGTCGAGGTATAGACCTGATGGTGTTCGCCGGTCATGACGATGGGGATGTCTTGGACATTATCCCCCTTGGTCATGCACGTGAAGGCAGCAGTGCCCAGCACGGTGAAGAAGTAGAGCGAGACGACGGCCACAGTGGCCGGCGCTGCGCTGGTGAGAATCGTCCGAGGGGTGATGGCCATATGCGATCTCCTTGATCTCCGCCGAGAAACCGTTGCTCGCCAGGGGGGCGCTACATATAGAGTACCGAAAAGCGAGTCACGGCTCAAACCGGGCTGCGTCGAATACTTAAGAAAAACTTAGGTCCCACTCCTTTTTGTTCCAAGAGATCGGGCTTATTCCTCGTCGGCCCAGCCCTCAATGGTGCGCTGGCGGCCCCGTGCGATCCCAAGCGATCGCGGGGGAAGATCGTCGGTGATCACGCTGCCGGCGCCCACATAAGCGCACTCGCCGACGGTCACGGGGGCGACCAGCGCCGTATTGGATCCTATGAAGGCTCCGGCGCCGATCTGGGTGCGCGATTTGTTCTGTCCGTCGTAATTGCAGGTGATGGTGCCGGCGCCCACGTTGGCCCCTTCGCCGACGTGGGCGTCGCCCAGATAGGTCAGGTGGCTGGCCTTGGCCCCGTCGTCGAGGCGAGTCTTTTTGACCTCCACGAAGTTGCCGACCTTGCAATTTTTGCCGATGTCAGAGCCTGGCCGAAGATGGGCAAAGGGCCCCAGGGCGGTGCCCCGATCGACGCGCGCCTGTTGGAGGTAGCAATGGGAGCGGACCGTGACCTCTTCGCCGACGGCGCTGTCGCGCACCACACACCCGGACTCGACGGTGGTGCCGGAGCCGATGGAGGTGGTGCCCGCCAGGTGGACGCCGGGATAGAGGACGATGTCTTGGCCCAGCTCCACTGTCGTCTCCACCGTGGTGGCTTTGGGATCGATGAAGGTCACGCCGTCGAGCATCCAGCGCTCGTTGATGCGTCGCCTTGCAAATTCGGTGGCCGCCGCCAGGTCGACACGGGTGTTGACGCCCTGGATCTTTCGGGGATCATCGACGGTCCAGCCGAAGACGCCGCCCTCTCTGGCGCCGAGGGCGATGAGGTCGGTTAGATAATATTCGCCCTGAGCGTTGTCGGCGGGTCGCTCCATGATGGTGCGGAGGGCGTCGGCCAGAAAGTCGGTGCGCACCAGGTAGATGCCGGCGTTAATCTCGTCGATGGCCCGCTGCTCGTCGGTGGCGTCGGCGTATTCGACGATGGCCTCCACGTGGCCCGACTCACCGCGGATGATCCGCCCGTAGCGCGATGGATCGTCGAGGCGGGCCGTGACCAGAGAGACCACCTTCTTTGATTCAATGGCGGCCTGAAAAAAGGCGTCCAGGGTCTGGCCGTCCATATTGGGGACGTCGCCGCATAAAATCGCCGTATAGTCCGGGCCGTCCTCGAAATACTGGCGCGCCGACCATACGGCGTGGGCCGTCCCCTCCTGTTCGTCCTGGAAGGCGTAGGCCAATTGCTCGGCGTAGGGCTGCTCGTCGAGCCAGGCCCGCACCTGCTGTCGCTGGTGGCCCAGAATGGAGATCACTCGCCGGCTCCCCGAGGCCAGGGCGGCGTCGACCACATGGCCGATCATGGGCTGGCCCAGAATATCGTGGAGGACCTTGATGGTCTGAGAGCGCATCCGCGTTCCCAGACCGGCGGCGAGGATAAGGGATTGGATCGTCGGTGTGTCGGTCATGGTCGGGTTCCCTCGTGCGATCTAGTCGGTCATTATTCAGCTTGCGAGACCTCTTCGGTGACGGCCGTCTTCTCTTCGGAGTCGTCGTCGGAGTCATCGCTGCCGCGCTTATTGTCGGAACTCGAGTTTCGCTCCCGAAGGGTATAGCCCCGATCTTCGGGTGCCACGGAGTAGACCTGGGGGGTTCGCGAATTGGCCGTGGCCTGCTGAAAGGCGATCTCCTGAGCCACGCTGGGGTCGGTGATGGCGCTCTCGCCGGTGCTCTCCTCGAATTGGCGGACCACGCTGTCGAATTCGGCCGCCGCCTGAGCGGTGACGGAGCGGGTCTTTCGATAGGGCATAAAGCTCGACTTGAAGCCGTCGATCATCAGCTTGCGAAGATCGCCGATATTGAGGTCGTAATATTGGACGGCCCGCCAGATCTCCTCGGTCATCGTCGTGTCCGTGACCAGCCGGTTATCCGTGTTGAGGGTGCACCGAAGCCCGTAGGACATATAAAAGGGCAGCGGGTGGGACTCGAAGCTCTTGGTGGCCCGGGTCTGGACGTTGCTGGTCAGGCAGACCTCGAGGGGGATGCGTCGATCGTTGACGTAATTGAGCAGGTCCCCGTCTTCGCGAAGGCGGGTGCCGTGGCCGATGCGCTGGGCGCCGGCGAGGTGGATGGCCTGGTGGATGCTCTCCGGGCCGTAGGCTTCACCGGCGTGGATGGTGAGATTGACGTTGTTATTTCGCACCAGATAAAAGGCCTCCCGGTAGTCCTTGGCCGGGTTATTGGCCTCGGCGCCGGCCAGGTCGAAGCCGACGACGGCCCTATTTTTGAAGGCCACGCATAATTCGGCCATTCGCAGCGACGACTCGGGGGTCATATGGCGAATGCCACAGATGATCTGGCCGCTCATCAGGCCGTATTGGCGCTTGGCCTCGCGCAGCCCCTCGGCGACGGCCTCGACGATGACCGGGTAGGACAGCCCGTTGCGGGTGTGGAGCAGCGGTGAGTAGCGCACCTCCATATAGCGCACGTTTTCTCGAGCGGCGTCTTCACCGAGCTCAAAGGCGATGCGGTACAACGCCTCTTCGGTCTGCATGACCCGAAGGGTGACGTCGAAGGCCTTGAGGTAATCGGTCAGATCCTCGCAGATGGCGCCCATATTGATCGATTTGGCCAGCTCTTCTTCGGTCTGGGGGTCGCCGGGCAACTCGATGCCCTGTTCTTCGGCGAGCTCGAGAATCGTATTGAGGCGCACGCTGCCGTCGAGGTGGACGTGGAGGTCGGTCTTGGGAATTCGTTCGATAAATTCGCGTGTAATTTTCATATGCGTACCGTCGTTGCAGTGCAGGAACCCGCCGTGCAGGCGAAGTCAGCAGAATTGGCAAACCATAAGGGCGGTGGAGCAAAAAGTCGAGTTACGGTGTGCTTAGTGGAGCCAGGTTTAGTTGAGGTAGCGATCCGATTCGGGATCCTTTTGCAATAATTGGAATTTCTTGCGCCGCTTTTTGTGCTTGTAGCGCTTGTGGGCCAGCTTCCAGCGTCGCGGGCGCCACCAATCGGAAACGATCAGAAGGCCCGTGGCCATTCCGCCCAGGTGGGCGGCCACGCTGATGGGCTCACGGCCGACGACGACGATAAACACATCGAGAGCGATAAAGACCAGCAGAAGAGTTTTCCCCTTCATGGGGAAGAAAAAGAGGTGGATCGTGCGATCCCAATTCTGCCAGGCAAACGCGGCGACCACGCCCATGACGGCCCCGGAATAGCCCAGGGTGGGGTGGAAGGTCTGAAAGATGAGCTGCGAGAGCACCACTGCCACCCCGCCGCCGAGGGCGCAGAGGGCGTTGAACCGCCACCACCGGACAGTATCCCACCGTCGATCGATCTCGCCGCCGAATAACCACAGCACGAGAACGTTAAATAGCAGGTGCATGAAGTCTGCGTGCCACAGCGAATAGGTCAAGAGGGTCCAGACCTGAAAGTCCTGGATGACCGCCCGCTGGCTGACCAGCATATATTGGCCGACGAAGTCCCCCAGAGGGTCGACCATGACCGAGGCAAACCACAGAGTGAATAAGACGATGGCCAGCCCCTTGATATTAGCCGTGAACGGGGGCCATTGGACGCGGTAATTGGCCATGACAAAAGTGCTCCGGAAGAGAAATAAACCTGGCTTCACCGTTGGGTCGACGCCGGTCGGCAAGCTATGGTATGCCCGCCGACAACGGTGAACGCCCGCCGGCCGAGGCCGAGCAGTACCGTCATTTACAACAATGGATCAAAGATGGCCGAAATCAAACCATTTCGAGGTATTCGTTACGCCTGGGAAGACCTGGACGCCAGCGAATTAGAAGATCTCGTCGCGCCACCCTACGACGTGATCAGCGACGACGAGCAAGACGAACTCTACGCCCGCCATCGGGCCAACGTGGTACGTCTCGACCTCAATCGAATCAAGCGAAGCGATAATGGCGAGGATAATCGCTACGAGCGGGCCCGGCGCCATCTCTTCGATTGGATCGCTCAGGGACTGGTGGTGGTGGACCGAGAGCCCACCATCTACGTCCACGAGCAGCAATTCGAGGATGAGGCGGGGACCACCTACGCCAGGCGGGGATTTATCTCGTTGGTGCGCCTCGCCGATTACGACGAGCGCGTCGTCCTGCCCCACGAGCGCACCCTGCGGGGGCCTAAAAAAGATCGTCTGGAGTTGATGAAGGCCACAGAGTGCAACCTGAGTCAGATCTTTTTCCTCTATGACGATCCGGACTCCGCCGTCGATGGGTCGCTCTACTCCCCGATCGAAGCCGGGGTGGAGGCGACGCTGGACATCACCACCGAAGACGGGATTCGCCACCGGCTGTGGCCGATCACCGACAAAGAGGTCCAGACCACGGTCATGGGAGCGCTCAAAGACTCGCCACTGCTCATCGCCGACGGCCACCACCGCTACGAGACGGCGCTGGCCTACCGCAATTTTCGGCGTCGCATCGCCGACGAACCCGACGAAAATGCCCCCTACGAATTTGTGATGGGCTTCCTCGTCAATATCCACGACCCGGGCCTGCAGGTCTTTCCAACCCATCGGGTGGTACATTCGCTGGACGACTTTGATTTCGGCGTCTTTTTGCAAGATCTCGACGCCACGGGCCATTTTTCGGTGGAGCCCATAGCCGACGAATTATTGAAGGATCTGGACGCTCTTCGGAGCGAATTGGGTCGCCTCGGCGAATCGGCCACGAGCTTTGCCGTGGTCTCTCCCGGCGCCAGCAGGGGAGCCTGGGTGAGGTTTATCGGCGACGGGGAAGCCTCGTTTTTCGATGCCGATATGCCGGAGTCGGTGCGTCGTCTGGACGTGACGATCCTCCACGACGGCATCTTCGACTCCTTACTCGGCATCGACCGGGCCGCCCAACGGGAGATGACCAATCTGGCCTATATCAAGAGCTGGGGCGGCGCCGACAAATCCCTGGCCTCGGAAGATACTCAGATGGTGGTATTCATGAACCCCACCCCGGTAGAACAGGTCAACGACGTCTGTCTGTCGGGGAGCAAGATGCCCCAGAAGTCGACCTATTTTTATCCGAAAATTTTGAGCGGGCTGGTCTGGAATCCGTTGTAGGTATAACTCGGGGGACCGTTCTTAATCGAGAGATCGAGGGACTTCGTTCGGGTGGTTTGGAGCGCGGCCAGCCTGGCCGCAATGCGGACTGGCAGTCCGCGCTCCAAGGAATATGAAAGCAGAGAACATCGCAGATCACGGTCACCCCACGGAACGCTTATATTTCCCGGTCCCGATGAGGGCCAGTTCTGTAAAAAGTTGAAAAGATTCGAACAATCTCTCCCGAATCACCGACAATAGAATCAGAGGATTCGATTAGCGGCGATTTGGGAGGAGCATGAAGGTCGGCGACGG
>SLJM01000152.1 GCA_007135085.1 Myxococcales bacterium | reverse complement strand
GATGGACGTCTCGAGGCTCCCCGCTCTCGATGACCAGGCTCGTTCGAAGCCGCTTTCCAGCGCGCAATAAATGAGTGGAGATCGCCCCCAGCGCCAGCAGAATTGGCACCGGCGCGTGGTCCTCGTCGATATTTCGATCGCTCAAGATGAGGATGTCCTTGCCGGCGTCGACGGCCTCTTCTGCAGCCTCGCAGAGGGCGTCGAGGCGATCGACCATGGCGTTGGCGCCGGCGGCGGGGACAAAATGGCAGTCCAATTTCTTGAGCCGCTCGTCGCCGGCCAACTGACAGAGCCGAACCAGATCGGCGTCGGTGAGCACGGGCCCGTCGATCTCGATCTTCTGGGCGTGTTTGTCGCTCTGCTCCAGCCAGTCGTGGCGCCGGCCCAGGTGGACGCTCAGCGACATCACCGAGGCCTCGCGAATCGGGTCGATGGGCGGGTTGGTCACCTGGGCGAAGCGCTGCTTGAAATAGGTAGGCAATAGCCGGGGCATATGGGAGAGCGCCGAGATCGGCGTATCGTCGCCCATGGAGCTGATCGGCTGGCCGCCGGACTCGGTCATGGGCGCGAACAAAAAGCGCATCTCCTCGCCGCTATATCCGAAGGCGAGTTGCTTGCGCAGCAGCGTATCGTCGTCGTCGGGTCTTGTGTCGACGACGTCGCAGCTCTCGGGGTCGTCGGCGACGTAGGGCTGGCGCTCGATGCGGACGAGCTGCTCGTCGAGCCATTCTTCGTAGGGCGCCTCTTCGGCCAATTCGGCTTTGATTCGATCCCCGGTCAGGACGCGGCCTTCCTTGAGGTCGACGGCCAGCATATGGCCCGGTCCGAGCCGCCCGCGGCTTACGATTTGCGCGCTCGGCACGTCCAACACGCCCACCTCGGAGCCAGCGCAGATGAGCCCGTCGTCGGTTTGCTGGTATCGCAGAGGGCGCAAGCCGTTTCGGTCCAGGTGGGCTCCCACCACTTCGCCATCGGCATAGATCACCGCCGCCGGCCCGTCCCAGGGCTCGTTGATGCAGGCGTGATAGGCGAAAAATGCTCGCATCTTCTCTGTGAGCGACCAATCGTTCTCCCAGGCTTCGGGGATCAGCATGGGCATGACGTGAATCATCGGCCGGCCCGACAACTCCAAAAGTTCGGCCACGTTGTCGAGTAACGCCGAGTCACTGGATCCGCGCTGCAACAGGGGGCGAATAAAGTCCAGATCATCGCCCCACAACTGGTCACCCAGGTCGGCCTCGCGCATCTCCGTATTATTGGCGTTGCCCAAAATGGTATTGATCTCACCGTTATGGCCGAGCCTTCGAAAGGGTTGGGCCAGCGGCCAGGAGGGCAGGGTGTTGGTGGAAAAGCGCTGGTGAAAGACCGCAAAATTGGTCTCCCAGCCCTGGCATAGGTCGGGATAGAAATCGCCCAGGGCGTCGGCCATCATCAATCCCTTATAGACGATGGTCCGCGCCGACATGGAGGCCACGTAGGCGTCGATATGATTTTTGCGCGCCCGGGCCTCGAATTCCCGGCGTACCCTGTAGAGCAGTCGGTCGGCGTCGGCCGGCGTCGTCTCGGCGTCGAAGCCGACGACCAGATGTTCGATCTGGGGCCTGGTCTCGGCGGCGCGCACCCCAAGGACGTCGGGGCGGGTGGGCACGGGGCGCCAGCAGAATTTCTCGATACCGCGCTGGCCGAGGATATGGGCCGCCAATTCCCGGCCCCGCTGCTGGGTTCCCGGATCGGTGCGGGGCCAGAAGAAGACGCCTACGCCCACCGGGCCGTCCACGGTGCGACCCGTGGCGCTGGCGAGGACGTCGGCGAAGAACGGTTGAGGCACTCCAAATAGCAGACCGGCCCCATCACCGGTGCGGGCGTCGGCGTCGACGGCGCCGCGGTGAATCAACGACCGCAGGGCCTCGAGAGCTCGCGGCAAGATATCGACGCGGGCTTCGCCGCTGGTGTCGGCGAGGAATCCTACGCCACAGCCGTCGTGCTCGTCACTCTGGCGATATAGGGGGTAAGCGGGATCGACTTGGCGGAAGGTCACTACATACTCCGATAACTGTCTCTTTGGTCGCCCGGGAGAAATATAAACACTGACGCCGTAAATTGATTCCGGACACTGATCTCAACTCACGGGTGAATCTCGGTCCTTGGTTGTGATGCCGTCAACTTCTCCTTACGGCACGGTAAGGGTTTGGGAAGGGTTCAAACACCAAGGCGTCCCAGCGTGGAGCGAAGGGAGCGCACATAGGTCCCGCCAAATAGCCGGATATGAACCAGGATGGGGAAGAGGTTGTACAACTGGCGGCGAATCTCGAAGAACTCGCGGGCGATGGGGCGATGCTCTGAGTAGCGATCGTAGAATCGGGGGCCGAAGGTGTTGAACATATCGATGAAGGCCAGCTCTACTTCCGGGTCGGCGTAGTAGATTGCCGGGTCGATCAGGGCTTTGAGGCGGCCCTGGTCGACGAGGACGTTGCCTCCCCATATATCGCCGTGGATGAGCGCCGGCGGGTTGGGTCTCTCGATGAATTCGTCGAGTCGATCGGCCAGGGCCTCTACTCGCCGGACCGTGGCCTGGTCGAGCATCTCGGCGTCCAGGCAGCGCCGTGCCATATCGCGCAGTCGATATTCGGCGAAAAATTCCACCCAATCATCGCATTGCTGATTGGGCAGGTTGAGCCCGCCGATGAGCGTATCCTGGGGAAATCCATATTGCTCGGCGCCGATTTCGTGGAGGGCCGCCAGGGCGTCGGCGGCCTCGATATCGACCTTTCGACCGCGCTGGCCGTCGTGTTCGATATATTCGATGAGCAGCAGGTCGGCGTCGCCGAGGACCACCTGGGGAACGGGAAGCGCGCTATTTTCGCCCAGGTAGCGAAGCATCATCGCTTCGATATCCAGACGTGGCGCGTCGCTGCGGTCGACCTTGGCCACCACGTCGTCGGCCCCTTTCAGGTGCACCCGGTAGACCTCTCCCACACAGCCCCCACTCAGCGGTGGCAGGCCGATAACTGAAGCGCCCGTGGCGGCGGTGATACGGTCGATGAGTTCGTGTTCATTCATGGCCGCCGCAGATTAACTCAGATTCTAGAACAAAAAAACTCTTATTGAGGAGAGATCGCAAACCGATCACGACAAGTACAGGTCGTCCCAAAATATAGTCCCGATCCAGAAGGTAGACTGCAGTGGATCACAGCCAGCGATCGCTTCTCCTGAAGAGCGCTTTCCCGGTGAAAAACGGGGCGAATGCGTCCGGCCCAACCTTGCAAATCGGCAGGCCTCGCGGCAAAGTTGAGCGGCTTGAGAGTTTCAAAGCGGGATCTGATTTCCAAATCCCCTGACTTCCCATTTCTGTTCTTTTAGGACCACCCATGCTTTTCGTCGAATTGATCCGCCACAAACGGGACGGCCAGACCTTGTCGGCTGAGCAACTCAAAGCCCTGGTCGACGCTTATACGGACGGCGAGCTGCCCGACTATCAGATGGCCGCCTTTTTGATGGCCGTTTATTTTCAGTCCATGAACCCCGAGGAGTTGGCGGCCTGGACGGAGGCGATGCTCTTTTCGGGAGAGGTCCTCGACTTTTCCGATATTGAAGGAGCCAAAGTAGATAAGCACTCCACCGGCGGGGTGGGCGACAAAGTATCGCTCATCCTCGCCCCCCTGGCGGCGGCGGCGGGGCTTAAGGTGCCCATGATCTCCGGCCGTGGGCTCGGCCATACGGGAGGCACCCTCGATAAATTGGAGAGCATCCCCGGCTTTGACGTCAATCAGCCGGTGGGGCGCTTCAAAGAATTGGTCGACCAGCTCGGCCTGGGGCTTATCGGTCAGACCGGCGAGATCGCCCCGGCCGACAAAAAGCTCTACGCATTGCGCGATGTCACGGCCACGGTGGAGTGCATCCCCCTTATCGCCAGCTCGATTATGAGCAAGAAATTGGCGGAGGGGATCGATGCCCTGGTATTAGACGTCAAAGTTGGAAGTGGGGCGTTTATGAAAGATATCGGTCGCGCCCGGGAACTGGCGCGCACCATGATCGATATCGGGGCGTCCATGGATCGGCCCGTACGAGCCTTGATCACCGATATGGATCAGCCCCTGGGCCTGACCGTGGGCAATAGCCTGGAGGTCATCGAGAGCATCGAGACCCTGCGCGGCGAAGGCCCCGACGATCTCACGCAGATCACTATCGAATTGGTGGTGGAAATGCTCGACGTGGCAGGTCAGCTCGACGATCGCGATCAGGCCTTCAAAGAGCTGCGCCGTCTCCTCGACGATGGTTCGGCGCTTAAGATCTTTGCCGATATCATCGAGGCTCAGGGCGGCGACCCCGGTGTGTGCGACGACCCGAATCGTCTGCCCTCCGCCGCACATACCGTCGAATTTTGCGCCGACGAACCAGGAGTCATCCGCTCCATCAACGCCGAGCAGGTTGGCGTGGCCGCCCTGGAATTGGGCGCAGGGCGCCGTAAAAAAGAGGACGATATCGACCCCGCCGTGGGGCTTGTCTTCCATAAGAAGCGCGCCGCCCAGGTCGCAGCGGGGGAGCCGATCTTGACCATCCATTATAACGACGACGCGAATTTGGAAGGGGCCAAACAGCGCCTCCGGCAAGCCATCGAAATCGGCACCGGCGACATCAATGAGCCCCCGCTTATCCTCGATCGGTTGAAATGATTCGCTCTCACCAAAAGAGGCCCATGGGACACCTTCGTCAGAGATTGAGCCTGTCGCTGATCGCAGTCGTAGCCTTTATCGGGGCTTGTGACGACGAGCCCGATGTCCAAGAAGCGCTCCCCGAGCAGGAGCCCCGGCAGGTCGAGCAGGCCCGTCTGGCCGAGGGCTTCGAAGATGTTCATTGCGTCGGCGAAGAGGACCAAGCCGATCTGGAGCGCGCACTTTACGGCGAGGTTCTGGGGCCCGATCGGCGTCGAGCTGATGCAGCGGTCGGTCCCCTGGCCGATATCGAGGTCTCGCTGGTCCTGGTCGACAAGCGAGGCAGATCGGAAGAGGGATTAGTCGATGAGTCTGCCACCACCGATGACCGGGGCAGATGGTGCCTCATCGCCCCGGAAAATATTGAATTATCGCCGGTGACCGTCCTCTTCGCCGACACCCATGAGGAGACCCTTCGAGCCCCCGTGTTACGACCGGGCCGCATCGACGTCGATGCCCCAACGGAAGCGCTGCTGCGCATCCTCGTCGAGGAGGGGATTCTCTTGACCCAGATTCATCCCGCCACCTTTGAGGCCCTGGACGACCAGAGCCGTCAGGCTCTCGAGCGCGCCTCCCAGGTGCGACCCCGCGCCGGAGGCGGGCTGACCTCTTATCTCGCTCGT
>SLJM01000470.1 GCA_007135085.1 Myxococcales bacterium | reverse complement strand
GGGAGCTCGCCGGTCACTCCGTGGAGCACCAGTCCCAGAGTACCCCGGATTGAGGTCACTGGCGTGCGCAGCTCATGGCTGACCACGGAGATGAACTCTCGCTTGGCTTGTTCGGCCTGTTTGGTCTCCGTGATATCCTGGGTATAGCCCGTAATGCCCAGGATCTGATCGCCTTCGACGATGGGCACCCCTTTGGTCCGGATCCATTTTTCACGTCCAATCGCGGTGCTCATGGGCAGCTCCATCTCGAAGGGCTTCCCGGAGCTAAGAGTCTCCTTTACCGCGCTCTCCAAATATTTTTGGGCATCTTCTTCGAAAAATTCGAGGGTGTCCTCAGTCGTCAGGGAGGTACCGATGGGCAGATCGTATATTCGATAGAGCTCGTCCGACCAGTTGACCTCCTCGTCGCCGACATAGAACTCGCCGCCTCCCACTTTCGCCAGTCGGCTCGTCTCTCGGAGCAATTCCTCGCTATGCTGGAGTTGCTCCAGAAAATTGCGCCGTTCTTCCTCGCGACGCACCTCTTCGGTGACGTCCTTGATGATCCCCACATATCCCATGGTCTGGCCATGGTCGTCGCGAACATGAACCCCGATGGTTTCTCCCAAAAAGGTGGAGCCGTCTTTGCGGCGGTATTCAATCCGATAGGGCTCGCGGCGATCTGGGGCTTCCGGATTATAGCGCTTTCCCGTCTGCTGGAAGTCTTGCGGGTGGGCATACAGGAACTTCGTGGTTTGCCCCACTGCTTCTTCTTCTTCATAACCGAAATGGCAGGTGAACGCGTTATTTACCGTGGTGATGCGTCGGTTTGGGGCGGCCAATATCAAGACGTCGGGCATGACCTCCAAGAGCATCGACAGATCGCGGCTGATCTGGGTGGCCTCCTGCAGGGTGCGCGGAGCGCCGTATCCATGGCGCGGTGGTTGTCTCTCCGATGAACCCTGGCTGTTTTCTGCGTCCTTATTCATGCCGGTTACTCCACTACCGCAGGGGCATTCATGGAAATCTTCCGGGGGGCGTTTTCTCTGCGAAACAGGAGGTCCTCGACGGGCCCCATTCGTGAAAAGATAAACACCGACTATCGAGCAAAAATGGGTAATCCTTCACTTTCCATCTCAGATCGACCTGTACGGTGCGACCTGTACGGTGTGTCGGACTTGATAATTTGGAGGGAGGGAATATAGTGTTCAATAGAGTTATTGAAGGGTTGTTGGTATATAAGTCATACCGAACTACTCATCGCCGGAGAGAGTAAGATGGACAAACGAGAGTTTAAAGACCGGGTCTACGGAGAGCTGGAGACCCTGGGAAAGGCCGTCGCCAATCGCCGGCGTCTCGAGTTATTGGACGTGCTCAGCCAGGGACCGCATACGGTCGAGGAGTTGGCGCAGGAGACGGCGATGAGCGTGGCCAATGCGTCCCAACACCTCCAGCGCCTCAAGAAGGCCCGGCTCGTCGCCACCGAGCAGGAGGGGACCTATATCTTTTATCGCCTGGCCAATGAGTCGGTGGCTGCATTCCTGCTCATCTTCCGCCAGCTCGCCGAAGAGCGGCTGCCCCTTATCGACGCCACGGTCCAGTCCTTCTTTCGCGGCGTACCTACCGCCAGTTGGGAGGAGATCGCCGCCGAGCTTGCCGGGCAAAGGGCGGTGCTCATCGACACCCGCCCGGAAAACGAATACCTGGCGGGTCACCTGCCGGGGGCCGTCTCGGCGCCTGCCGATCGGCTGGAGGAAAAGCTCGATAAATTGCCGAAGGACAAGAAACTAGTGGCCTACTGTCGCGGCCCCTACTGCACCATGGCCTCACAGGCGGTCGCCCAACTCAACGACGCCGGCTTCGATGCCCTGCGGGTAGAGATGAGTGTCCAAGAATACAACCACGAGATGCGGACCGATAACCAGAGCTGATTGAATTCTCTCAGCGAGAGCCGGACCGAGCGAGGCGTCGATGCCCCATCGCTATCTTTTGCCATGTTTTCAATAAATCAATTGAATATATAAACCCGGCCCCCGAGAGACCCGCAAACCGGCCCCGGAATGGGCCCCCGAGAGACCCGCAAATCGGCCCCGGAATGGGCCCCCGAGAGACCCGCAAATCGGCCCCGGAATGGGCCCCAGAGAGACCCGAGAGACCCGCAAACCGGCCCGGGAATGGGCCTCCGAGAGACCCGCAAAGATACGTTTATTTGGGCACCACCAGGAGAACCGGAAATGACGAAGATGACATCCAAAATTCGACTCGGATTGCGCGAGAACTGGGCGCAATTTTCACTCCTCGTCTTGGTCAACGCCTTCGTGGGCGCAATGGTGGGCCTGGAGCGCAGTATCTTGCCCGAGATCGGTGAAGAGGAATTCGGCATCGCCGCTCGCACGGCGATCCTCTCATTCATCATGGTCTTCGGGATCACCAAGGCCCTGGCCAATTATTTCGCCGGGCGCCTCTCCGATCGATGGAGTCGAAAGTCGGTTCTCATCGCAGGTTGGATTGTGGCCCTGCCCGTTCCCTTCTTATTGATGTGGGCCCCCAGCTGGGGCTGGATCATTTTTGCCAATGTATTGCTCGGCGCCAGCCAGGGACTCAGTTGGTCGGCGGCGGTGATCATGAAGATCGATCTCGCCGGGCCAAAACAGCGCGGTCTGGCCATGGGGTTCAATGAATTTGCCGGCTATTTTGCCGTCGCCGCCGCAGCGCTGGCCACGGGTTGGATCGCTGCCCGTTATGGATTGCGACCGGAGCCGTTTTATCTGGGAGTGGCCTTTGTGGCGGTCGGGCTGGTGCTGTCCATATTTGTGGTTCGCGATACCTCGGCTCATGCCCGTTTGGAAGCCGACGAGCACAGCCAGGAACTGGATCAGAGGGCAGATCTCAGCCAGGGACAGGTCTTCGCCCGTACTTCCTGGGGGCACCGCGATCTGTCGTCGGTCAGCCAGGCTGGATTGATCAACAACCTCAACGATGGCATGGCCTGGGGACTCTTTCCGCTATTTTTTGCCTCCGCCAATATGAGTCTCTCTCAGATAGGCTGGCTGGCTGCCATCTATCCCGCACTGTGGGGTATTGGACAGCTTGTGACGGGGGGGCTCTCCGATAGGATTGGCCGCAAACGGCTTATCGTAGCAGGAATGTGGTTGCAGGCGGTGGGCATCGCGATAACGGCCTCGTCCAGTCAGTTCTGGTGGTTTGCCACCGGGGCGGCGTTGATGGGAATCGGTACGGCCATGGTCTATCCCACCCTCCTCGCTACCATCGGCGACGTGGCCCACCCAAGCTGGCGAGCCTCGGCGGTGGGGATCTATCGGCTATGGCGTGATTCCGGTTATGCCGTCGGTGCCATTATCGCCGGGGTGGTCGCCGATGCCCTGGGGCTTCGATGGGCCATCTGGGTCATCGCCGTCCTCACCGCTATTTCGGGACTCATCGTTGCGGTGCGGATGACCGAAACCCTTCGTCGAAGCGACCCTGACCGTCAACTTCAGGCGGAGTCGACGCCGTAGGTGGCCTCCAGGTAGTCGATGATATCGTCCGATTCGTACATCTCGGTCCCTGTGTTTGGGTCGATGAGATAGGGAATCATCATCTTTCCTCCCCGATCGACCAGCTCGGGCCGACGGGCGCTGAATTTCCCTACATTTTCGACCTGGTAGTCGAGATTCAATTCGTTGAGGGTCTCTCGAACCTTTCGGCAATAGGGAGATGCTTCCAGGTTATACAGAACCAGGATTTCTTCCGGTTGCTGGCGATTCTCCAAGCCCGGCCGAACACGCCTACCACGGGGCCGAATGGCTGAGGCGGCCATGGCAAAAGCCGTATTTATTGGTGAGACGGCCGGCCCCAAGAATTTGCGTCCCGGCCCATAGGTTTCGGCCAGGTAGGTGATAATATCCTCCGACTCATAGAGCTCGGTGCCCGTATTGGGATCGACCAGGTAGGGAAATTGGAGTTTTCCACCGCGCCGCTTGACCTCCTCACGGTTCTGCGACGCCCCTTTGCCACAGGTGCGATTTATATAGGCCAGATCGAGCTCGGTCATCTCCTCTCGGACCTTCCGACAGAAGGGGCATACCTCGAATTCGTAGAGTTCAAGTAGCTTCTGCGGACGAGGCGGTGTCTTCCGGTTCTGGGATTTGACGATCAAACCCCGGGGCATTCGCAGGCCGGAGGCCGCAAAGGATTGCACGTCGTTGAGACTCGAAATTTCAAACATCGCCTTGATCATTCCACCGATGATGGACATCACTTTGGGTCTCCGTGTTTAGCATCAAATTAACGTCGGCCGCGGCGCTCGTCCTTGAACTGGGGCTGCTCGGCATCAATACTCGTTAGAGGTTCGGCAGACCCTATCTGCGAACCTGTCGATAGACTATGCCGGCAAAGGAGCATGATGTGAACACCGCAGATTTTTTAAAGGCCGTTCCCGAGCCCGTCTATTCGCGGATGGTGAAGCTGCGCCGTGATCTCCACCGGTACCCGGAATTGAGCTGGGAGGAAGAGCGGACCAGCCGGCAAATACGGACTCACCTCGAGGAGCTGGGCATTGATTATCAGGTGGTCGCCGGTCACGGCATCGTCGCCGACATCACAGGTCGAGACCGGGAGGCCGAAAAGATCGCCCTTCGTGCAGATATGGATGCCCTTCCGGTGGCCGAGGAGACGGGGCTGGAATTTGCCTCCCGACGGCCGGGACTCATGCACGCCTGCGGTCACGACGGACATAGCAGCATCCTCCTGGGAGCCGCTCAGTTGCTTCTGGAGCGTCCACCGCCCGTTGGGGTACGTCTGATATGGCAACCCGCTGAGGAGACCGCTGACGGCGCTCAGGCGATGGTCGAAGCCGGCGTCCTCGATGGAGTGGCGGCAATCTTCGGTGGCCACCTCGATCGCCACTATAAACCGGGAAAGCTGGTCGTCACCCCGGGGGCGGTCAACGCCTCCACCGATTTATTCGCCATCCATATCGAAGGTCGCCAGGGACACGGGGCCAGACCCCATGAAGCTCTTGACGCGGTGGTGGTCGGATCGTTGTTGGTCACCAGCCTTCAGACCATTGTCTCTCGCGAGGTCGATCCCGCTCACCCCTCAGTGATTTCCGTCGGCTCTTTTCAGGCTGGTTCGGCGCCCAACGTCATCGCCGGACGGGCCACCCTGGAGGGGACTATTCGCTCTCAGGATCCGGCGGTGCGCGACCATCTCCATCGTTCTCTTCGTCGTATTGCCGCCGCCGTTGGCACCTTGCACCAGGCGGCGATTACCGTCGATATCGACCGGCGTACGCCCCCTTTGATCAATGAGCCACCGATGGTCGAGCTGGCTCGGCAGGCCGCTCGCAAGGTCGTCGACCATGAGGATATCATCGAAATGCATACCATCAATATGGGGGGGGAGGATTTTGCCTGTTATCTAAACCATGTGCCCGGTTGTTATATCCGTTATGGAGCCCAGGTAGAGGGCCGGGAGAGTTTTCCAGCCCACTCCAGTCAATTTGATTTCCATGAAAGTGCCATGGCCACCGGCGCCGCCTGGCTTGTCGAGGTGGCCCATCTGGCCGGTCAGAAGATCGTTGATGGCCAGCCATTGACCGAGGATCGATCCTGATGGAGATCACTGTTCGACAGGCCCGGGAGGAAGATATTGAGGCGATCCGTGACATCTTTATGGCCGCTTACGGACCCACCTATCCCTACCGCGATTTCTATGATGAGCAATGGTTAAAACGTGCCGTATACGGCGACGACCTGATCATGGTCGTCGCCGAGGATGTCGAAGATGGCACTGTGGTGGGCACCGGCTCTGTGGTCTTCAGTATCGGGGTGCACTCCGACCTTGTCGGAGAGTTCGGTCGACTCGCCGTCCGTGAGGATGCACGTGGCAGGGGGGTGGCCAAAAAAATTATGGAGCGGCGTATCGAGCTTATTGAGGACCGTCTCCACATGGCTCTGGTCGACAATCGCACCGACCATCCCTACTCCCAGATGATCTCCGAGGATTTTGGTTTTGTGCCCGTCGGATTTATGCCGATTAAGCATAAATTTCAGAATCAAGTTCGCGAGAGCGTGGCTACCTTTGCCCGTCTTTTCGGACCTGCCAGATCCCTTCGGCGCAACCACCCCAGGCTGATTCCCGAGGTGGCGCCCCTGGCTCATCTGGCGATGGGAAACCTCGGTATGGAGCCCGATATCATCGTCGATGAGGGGGCCGCTCCATATGTGCGCGACGACGACTTTGAGATCGATACATTGGAGGCCCAGGGCATGCCACAGCTGCTTCGGATTGCACGGGGCCGGGTCAAAAAGCGCCATGTCTTTGGGCCCATGCAGTTGAGCTATGGCTTTTTTAAGCTCGCCACCAACGATGCCAACTATCTGGTGGCCCGCCGCCCGGGTATGAGGCCCGAGGCGGTGGCAGGGGCGATTGGTTTTATTCACGATAAGGCGGAACAAAATATCCGAGTCTTCGAACTCATCGCAGCCTCCGATCGAGCTGTCCGCTATCTATTCATGGAGCTACTTGCAGCGGCGCGCAGCCTGGACGTGGAGTATATTGAGATCGAAGTCAGCGCGTATAGTCCACGTCTTCAGCGCACCTTGCTCGAACTCGACTTCTTGCCTGCGGCCTATCTTCCGGCCATGGTCTTTCACGAAGTGGAACGCCTGGATGTGGTCAAGATGGTCCGTGTGTCGACCGAGGTGAACCGCGACGATATTGCTCTTGTCGAGTCGATGGAGCCCTTCTTCGAGTTAGTGATCAAAGAACTCGACGTGCGAACCGTCGTGCCCCATATTGCCGAGCGTCTTGGCGAGCTGAGCATCTTCGACAGCCTCAATGACGAGCAGGCCCGTCGGCTGGCGGCGGCGATGACGGTGCGCACTATCGACAAAGGGGGATATCTCTTTGAAGAAGGTGATTGGGCCCAGGAATTTTTCGTTCTCCTGGAGGGGACGGTTGAGGTGCTGTTCTCCGAGGTACATACAGTGGCTCATCTAGGCCCGGGAGACGTGGTCGGTGAAAGCGCCATGCTCGCCGAGGGACCCCACAGTGCCACTGTGACAGCCAACCAAGAGACCATCACCGCCGTATTGGAGCGAGACGCGCTACAGACACTAATTCGCCGCCGTCCCGATATCGCCGTGGTCCTCTATCGCAATCTGGCGGTCAACCTGGGCGACAAGCTCACGCGCACTGATCGGAGACTTTTCGAACCCACCGCTCCGTCACGAGGTGGACCTCGGGAGAAATCTTTGGAATCCCCACCCTCAAAGGGAGAATAAGCCCCAGATTCCCCCAGAAAATATCTCCGACAGACCCGCAATATGGCCCCCAGAAACCACCTCCGACAGACCCGCAATATGGCTCCGGAAGGGGCCGAAACCGCTTTTGAGTGTACGTAGATGACAGAAAATTACGATTCCTGGGATGCCGTCATTATTGGAGGAGGAGCAGCCGGCTTTTTTGGCGCTATCGCTTGCGCCAACGCCGCCAGGCAGGGCGCGCGCATTCTCCTGGTTGAGCGAGCTTCTCGGGTCCTTCAAAAAGTGAAAATTTCCGGTGGCGGTCGGTGCAATGTCACTCACGATTGCCTCGAGCCAAAGCGTATGGCAGCTCGTTATCCGCGGGGAAATAAGGAACTTGTCGGGCCATTTTATCGATTTGGTGTGCGCGAGACTATTCGATGGTTTAAGAGCCATGGTGTCGAGCTGAAGACGGAGGCCGACGGTCGAATATTTCCAATTACGGACGACTCCCAGACCATTATCGACTGCTTAAGAAAGACGGCAGACCAGGCGGGTGTGAAGCTCCGTTGCCGCGCTCCGGTTTTGGCCATACGCCCTCTGGAATCTCCTGGAAATACAACAGATGAACTCTCCGGGAGACCCGCAGGGAAGGAGGCGGAAACGGTGTTTGAAATTGATATTAAAGGGGGAGATCGACTTCGCGCTCGTCGAGTGTTGGTAGCTTCCGGGGGAACACGACTGGGGAGCAGTGAGGTTTTGCCGGAGAGCCTGGGACATGACTTAGATTCAGCAGTGCCCTCGCTATTCACCTTTCAGATCGATGACTCTTTGCTCGAGGGAATGCAAGGGCTGGCCGTCAATCCCGTGGAGATCAAAGTACAAGGTCATGACCTGGCCAGCGAGGGACCATTATTAATCACTCATTGGGGAGTGAGTGGCCCCGCGGTGCTCGAATTATCTGCCTGGGGAGCACGTGAGTTCTTCGAGGTCGATTACGACTTCGAGATCTCCGTCAATTGGCTGCCTGGCGTCGATTTGGAGGCGCAGGTTCACCAATTGCGACATCATTGGGGCGGTCGACAGATCACGTCGCGGTCACCAGTGGAGTCGATCCCCAGGCGACTCTGGCAGAGGCTGGTTGAGGCCGCAGGTATACCTGGTGATCGCCGATGGGCAGAATTTTCCAAGGCCCAAAGCCGAACGTTGATAGATCAATTAACCGATACCCGCCTGTCCGTGACCGGTCAAAGCACCTACAAAGACGAATTTGTCACCTGTGGAGGTGTTCGCACCGATCAACTAGATCTGCGGACTATGGAAAGTCGCCAGATTTCTGGGCTCTATTTCGCCGGTGAAGTGATCAATATCGATGGTATCACCGGGGGGTTCAACTTTCAGAATGCCTGGACCACAGGCTTTCTGGCCGGTCAGGCGATGGCAGAAGGCCTATGATCCATCCGCTATTGTTGGCCCCCCCTAAGAACGGGCTGTCGCTTGTATCAAGCGGCAGTCTTCTTGTCCGCTGGCGGTGTCCAACTCAGATCGAAGATGCCTGGCTCGTCATCGCGGACCTCCCTACATTTGATCGGTGCACAGCGCTTTAACTGAATTGTTCCACATGGAAAGACGATGTTTTTCTGGTCTGCGACCCACCGCTGGCGCTGTGTTTCATAATCATCGAGAAATCCGCGGCGGATGTCCTGGGCACTAGCCATCAGTTCGGCATTCTTGGTGGCAAACCGTGGATTGGTCCGTCGCTTAGATTTCTTGGTTCTCGGACTGCTGAAAGGATCGAGTTCCTCGGCGGACTTGGCTCCGGAACAGGATTGGTTATTGGCTACGCGCATGGCGAGGATCTTATTCTCCTCTTTTCGGAGCAGTTTTTCAAAATGCTCCCTGACGTCCTCGAGCGGCATATCGCCGTATCCCGGCGGCGGTTTGGGGATAAACGTCACCTCTTCCGGTGACTCTCTGCCGTAAAATCGAGGGGGTTTTTTGACAGTGATTTCTTTCCCCCAATGCTTTGGCAAAATCATAAACCCCGGCCAATCTTCGGCGCGATCGACCACGCCTGCTCGAACCGGGTTGAGCCAGACGTAAAGCAGCTTGCGTTCGATGGCATCGTCGTCCAACAGCACGGTGTCATTGTAGGACCCGGAGGACCAGAAATGTTCGTCTCGTCCAAGATCATCGTTTCTGGATCGGGCGATACCACTCATCGTATCACGCATAAAATCGCTTCGGTCGCCCGTGGTGTCACCGATCACGATATGGACGTGGTTCGACATGGCCACTGCACCGTACACGTTTTGCCCATGGCGTTCGGAGGCTTTGCCCACTTCATAGAGCATGACATGGTTGATGAATTTATCCGGGCGAAGAAAATAGCGGCGCTCGGAACAACGTCGTGAAGTCATGGCTACCTGGCCGGCAATATGTCGTCGTGGTTCAGTCATCGGTTTTCTCCCGTCAAGAGTTTTGTTGATGCCTCAAAACTGTTGTCGAGAGATTTGGAAAAGTTTTGCGTAAAAAATGAAAAAAACTTTTGTCGGCCATCCAAAAAAAGGTCAAAAATCGCCATTCTGTATGGGGCCGGGAGACCCGCAAAACGCCTGAATTGAGGGAGTAATCGATCGGTTGGCCTTGAACGCGGCCGACATCACCTTATTGATGAAATAACGTGTTCATGTGATGTCGACAGTTCTTCATTTTCTGTATGTTGACAGCCACTCATCCTGCGGAGAAATGCAATGCCCGAAAATAGTCAGCGCGAATCGTTTGTCGTCGTTCATGCTACAGATCTTCGTCCCGATGCGGGGACTACCTTGGATCACGGCGTGGCGATTGCTCGTCGCGGCGGGGGACGGCTGGTGACCCTTCATGTGAGCGAAAAACTCTCTGCTGAGTCGATGTCAGATCCGGAGCACGTCGTGGCAAGCGCAGCATTACAAGACCTGGACGTTCCCCATCACGAAGTGGTCTGCCGCATTGGGGAAAAGCCCAAAAAGGGGCTCGTCAACTCATTGCGCGATAACGACGCCGATCTGCTGATTGTGGGAACGCGACAGCAAGTAAATCAGCCAAAGGGGTTCCGCGGTAGCGTCTCAGAGGTGGCCGCATTGGATGCTCCGGTGCCCACTTTAGTCGTCCACATTGGCCAGCAAGGGCTAGTCGATGATGCCGACAATTTTGAGCTGCGGCGGATATTGCTCCCCGTAGGTGACGGGGAAGAGGGGCGCGATGCTATTCGTGGAACGACGGAATTTCTGGACCGTCTTGATATCGATGACGTCGATATCTTTCTGCTCCGAGTGGGTGGAGGGGATATTCTGGAGCATCTTACCATCCCGGAACGAGAGGGCTGGAGGTGGCACCGAGAGACCCGCCAGGGCTTTGTTTCAAACGTGATCGGCGAAGTCTGTGAGGAAAAGGATATTGACCTGATCGCAATGGCCACGCGCGGTCAAGACGGTGTGATCGATGTCTTTAGCGGTACCCATACCCAGAAGGTTATTCGACGGGTACCCCGTCCTCTTCTGGTGATCCCCATGAAGTGAAAGTTTCGATCAGCTTATTTTCTGCAGGTCCTCGATGATTCGATGTTTCTGGACCTTGCCCAACGCGTTTCTGGGCAGCCCGTCGGAGTATGTAAAAAACTCCCGCGGGCGTTTGAAGTCCGCCAGGTGTTCTTCACAGAGTGTGGCGAGTTGGCTGGCCCATTGCTCGGAAGTTCGAATGATTCCGTTTGCGGGTACGATGGCAGCGGCGATGCGCTGGCCCCACTCTTCGTCGGGGAGTCCCACGACACCGACGTCATCGATATCGGGATGCCGGCGCAGCACTCCTTCGATTTCACGGGCGGATATCTTAAATCCCCCGGACTTGATGATGTCCACCGAGCGCCGGCCGACGATATAAATATAGCCGTCTTTATCGCGGCGACCCACATCGCCGGTGCGAAAGAATCGATCCACTGTGAATTGGCACGCCGTTTTCTCGGGCAATCCCCAGTAGCTCCGCATTACACTCGGTCCGCGAACCTGGATCTCTCCCACTTCACCGGGACCAAGAGGTTTATCCTCCTCATCGGCGATCCGGACTTCAGTGCCTGGAACGGGAAAACCCACCGATCCCCTTCGGCGCTCTCCTTCATAGGGATTTGAGATGGTCAACATGGTCTCGCTCATCCCATACCGCTCCAGGATTCGCTGACCTGTAAGTTCTTCGTAACGACGAAAAATATCCTCACGAAGCGCCGCCGAACCAGACGTGATGAGTCGGGCGTTGCTCATGGCTTCGGCGAGCTCGGGATCGTTGTCCATGGCGGCGACCAGTCGGGTGTGCATGGTTGGTACCCCCATGAATATCGTACCCCCTCGGCCAATGGCGCGGGCCACTTTCGCGGGGTCAAACCGTTGGTGAATGATCGTGTCGTTGCCGCGAATCAGGGTCCCGTGAATGCCGATGCATAATCCGTGGACATGAAAGAGAGGAAGTGCGAGGACCAGTCGATCTTTCGGTGTCCACTGCCAGTGGCGTGTCAGGGCATCGATCCCGGAGACCACAGAGCTGTAGGTGTGCTCAACGCCTTTGGAGGGGCCTGTGGTCCCCGAGGTGTAGATGAACAGCGCCAGGTCTTGGTCATCAAGCTCCGGGAGACCCGCAAGCGGTTTATTTTTGGCAACTTCTGAGAACGACAATTCGTGAGCAGTTAGAGTGGTGTTGCCCACGACGATGACGTTTCTCACCGAGTCTGGGAGCTCGAGTTCTCCAACGATCTTACGCGCAGCCAACCCTGCTCCCACTACGACGGCGGCGGGGCGAGCGTCGTCGATGATATGGGTGAGTTCTTCTTTTCGATACCGCGTATTGACCGGCACGTGAACGGCGCCCAGACGGTGGTGGCCCACCAGGATTTCAACGAGTTCGAGGGAGCTATCGAGGATGGTGACTACCCGGTCCCCTTTTTCGATTCCCAATTGAGCGAGACCGGCGGCGTAGCGAAGGGCGCGGTCGTCAAGTTCACCAAAGGTCAGTTGTCGGTCGTCTATCGCAAACGCCAACTCATCGCGGCGATTGTTCAGGTGATTGAAGAGCAGTTCTACTTTCTCTGAAGGCATCGGTCCCCGGGGGGTCAAAAATTCATGTCCAGGCCACCACCGCGCTCGATGGCTCTGTTATAATCTGGGCGCTGGCGAATTTTTTCCAGATAGGCCCTGGCTGCCGGAAATTTTTTTTCAAAGACACCCAGCGACTCCGCCCCTTCCAGGGGGAAGCTCATCTGAATGTCGGCGGCACTAAATTGATCGCCTGCGAAATAGTCAGATGTGGAGAGTTCATCTTCCCAATAGCGTATATGGCGATCGATTTGAGGATCGATATACTCGGCGCTCACCATTTTTGATATCACCCGGAGAATCGGTTTGGCTAAAAATGGTCCCTGACGGGGCAATTCATTGAAGATGACCTTCAACAGCAGGGGACTCATTGCCGATCCCTCGGCATAATGGAGCCAATAGCGATAGCGAAAAAACTCAGGGGTCTGTGGGGCAGGCCGCAGGTCATGGTCACCATGAGCATCGAGGAGGTATTCGATGATCGCACCTGATTCTGCCACGGTGACATCCCCGTCGGTGATCACCGGTGATTTTCCCAGCGGATGGACGTCGCGCAGTTCTGGCGGGGCCAAGCGGGTCTGTCGGTCCCGCTGGTAATGCTCGATCTGATAATCTGCGCCCAGTTCTTCCAAAAGCCATAGGATGCGATGAGACCGCGAGTTTTCCAAGTGGTGGACGGTGATCACGGAGCACTCCGAAGGGAGATGGGAAACTGGGGGGATGTTTTATTCGTCGGCCTTACTGGTGGGGATTGACGACGAGGAGCTGCCATTTTTCAGGGCCTCTAGGAGGACGTCGACCAGCCAGTGAAGGTGCTGGCGACGCTCCTCGATCACCTCCGGGGCCATCGGAGTCTCATCCCACAATGGGGCCAATACCGGAGCATGTGTAAAGTGGTGGACTACGGAGCCGGCAAAGGTTTCAAAGAAGTGGTAGGCCGAGCGAGGGCCGTCGGGATCGGTCACCCCTTCCAGCGCCTCCTCGGTCCACCGCACCAGGGGAAGGAGTCCCTCCTGAACGATAGGCAGGAACTTTTTGTGCTGTGTGGAAGAGATCTGTTGCACGAGCCGGGGCCAGGCATGGTGCTCGACGATAAAATCCACGTAGGCGTCGATCACGGCGTGCAATCGGTCATCGACGCTGCCCCCTATACTCCAGGCTTTTTCCAGGGCGGCTCGATGGTCGGCGAAATACTTCAATAATACGGTTTCGAAGAGCTCGTCTTTGCTGTTGAAGTGATAAAAGACCAGCGCTTTATTGACCCCGGCCTCCTCGGCGATATCGCGCACGCTGATACGGTCGAAGCCGTGGGCTCCAAAGAGGTCTTCCGCTGCCTGGAGAATGCTGTCTTTGCCTGCCGCCATCGTCGAATCCCTTTACCGGTGACGTGGTTACTCCATCTATCGATAGGCGAATGTCTACAATCTCTTTCGTGGATTGTATAGTCGAGCCCAGCACCGCCAGGACCGGAGTTGTCTGGCAGCACGAAATATCAGGGGGTTGCGGGTCTCTCGGAGGTGGGAGGTGGAGGTGGGATGTGGTGCTGTGGCCGTGTACTAGGATTCTGTGGCGAGTGCCTTTTTTAGGGCTTCAAGTTGCCGTTTTGCCTGTTCGTTTGATCGATCGAGTTCGACGATTCGGCTCAGGCTGTCGATCAGCCTGGGGGTGTCTCGGCGCATGTGTTGAGTGTCCAGTTTTTTCTCGTAGACCTGGAGGGCGCTGCGCTGAGCGAAGTCGTCGATGATTGAATCCCGGTAGGCTTTACGCGATCTGTACTGTGATAAGACGGCATAGGCCTCATCGATTTTGCGGCGCACCGTCTGTAAATCGTCGTGCATGATTTGTCTGGTCTTTTCGGGCACGTCGAGTTTGTCGAGTAATCCCTGGTAGGCATTCTCCACTTCTTCATCGTAGGCCGACCAATGGATACCAAGGACTTCGAAGTGGTCTTTTGTGCGCACCTGTTGGACCAGGCCCTCGATTTCGCTTTGCTCATAGAGGCGCTGTTGGTGCTCCCGATGCTCCAACAGCCCCAGTTCGTCGAGGAGCAGCAAAAAGCGAAGTAACCGATCGCCTCGAAGATGACTGACACGCTGGATGTCGGAAAATGTACGTGGTTCGGCGAGGATGACCTCGACGAAGCGACGCTCTTGTTTGTCGAAGGGAAGCTCCTCGATATCGATGGCAAGCTGTGTGGGACAGGTCAATCGGCTCCCGGTGAGACGTTCCTTTCGTTGTTCCAGAGCCTGTGAAGAAAGTCCGGCCAACTTCTGCTGTGTTCTCAGGGCGACCTGTTTGGCCAGGCTTACCGAGGAGCGGCGTAGGCGCAGTGGAGGACGGTGAGACAGCAGGTAGAGGTCGGCGCGGTCGGGGGCGATGGTCCACAGGGCTCTCATCTTATCGATGAGACATTGACGGACCGCCTCGAGCAATTCTTCGAGTGTGATGCATCCTATATCGACCAGGGCATCCTGGCGGGTGATGTGATGAATTCGCGCCAGCGCCTCGGCGCGCTCGAGATCACTGGCGGTGGCCAGACCGGTGGCGACCAGTTTTTGGATGAGTTCTTCTTCAGAATCCTCATAGGGATCGGTACGTACGTCGATGAGCTTGCCATAGTGAATGACATAGTGGCGACGTGCCTGGGGGCATCGAATTTGGAGGACGGCATAGCCCTCCAAGCGGGCGAGCTCCAAGAGCATGGTGTTGATATCGTCGTGCTTCAGATTCCATTGACGTTCTACGGAGTCGGGCAAATCGATGAGTCGATTCACCGGGTAGAGTCCGTCGTCTGGTTTGGGAGGAGAAGGGGCGGCGGTCCTATTTTCCGAACGCTCGTCTCCCACGGTGGTACCGGTGGTGTTGGTGTCGTCATGTTGAGCGGAGACTTCGACGAGAGCTTCCAGGGCTTTTCTCTGATCTGATGAGGCGGAAAATAGTTCGATCGCTGCCCCATCCGGGCTATGGTGCACGGCCCGTCCGCTGAGATCGACCGATTCATCAATGCCGTGGCGCTCGATGCGGATGGTGATTTCCTCCATCAATGGGGGAGGGGGATCGACGGCGATCATCAAGCCCCGCATCTCTAAAAGAGCGTCCATATCGCGGGCCAGGCAGCTCGCCGAGGGATATTGAAAGACCAGTACGTCCTGGCCTGATTCGGAGGAAAAGAGGCACTCTTTTTCTTCGGCGCGCGCCCGAAGCTCTTCCAAAAACCCGCCGAAGATTTCAACCGTTGTGTCCAGGCCGACAGCCTGGATGCCCTGCTCGGCGATGCCACCGAGAGTCTCCGTGAGTTGGCGGCGCAAATGTTCGTCCATCGCATCCATAGAGGCTCCACAAGATGTTGTCCTTAAGGATGGATTGTAAAGGGATGTCGCAAAAAGGCCAATAAAATTATTCCCCGCCGAAATAGACCATTTGCTTGCCAAAGCGGTGGTGGTCCCTATTGATATTGCTCGCCGTATTTACAGACGATGTGGACAGATAAACCTATCCCGCAACGGGTGCAGGGAGGAGTTGTGCAAGCAATCACCACCTCTGGGAGGCACCGGTGGGACCAAGAACAGGGAGAAAAGTTATGCTAGGACGATGGAGTGGGCGACGAAGTAATGGCAGCGGCAGGGAGATGACCCGACGAGGCATGGAGGATGAAGAGGAGCAATTTGGCGAGTTGATGAGTCGCCCCTTCGTCGGGTTGCAGCGTCAGATCAATCGGGTATTCGATGAGTTTTTCGACGATCTCTATGAAGATTTTCCCCTGACCCGACCTGAGATGGGCCGAAGAATGATGGGCAGAGGGGGACGGGGGACCCTGGGGATGAGTCGTTTCAGCCCCCACCTGGATCTCAGCGAGACGGGAGAGTCCTTCAAGATCACGGTCGATGTGCCGGGGATGAGCGAAGACGATATCGAGATCACTGTCTCGGACAATACTCTGATGCTCAGTGGCGATCGGTCGATGGAGCGGGAAAAGGAGGATGAGAATTATTACCGTCGCGAGCGCAGTTACGGCATGTTCCGAAGGCGGATCCCGCTGCCGGAGAATATTGAACGCGACAAGATCAGCGCCACCTTCAAAAACGGGGTGCTGACCATCGACGTGCCAAAAAACGAGGAGGCTCAAAAAAACTGGCGCAAGATCGAGGTCAAGTCCGAGTCTTGAGAGGTTCAACCCTCGCCACGGCGGGCCACGAGGCGGACCACATCGGCCGGTCCGCGGTGGCCGGGGCCCTCGTCGAGTTGGACCACCTCCTCGGTGAGGGTCTCGATGGTGAGGTCGGCAAAATCGTCGCGGAGCATCTCAGGGGTAAACATGAGGGCTTCGGTGGGAGGCCCGCCGCTGGGCCTATTATTTGTGAGTTGGGCCGGGGTAAAGGCCTCGAGGACGATGACGCCCCCGGGGCGAAGGGCCCGGATACAGGCCTGGTGGAGTTGTTGTCGAGTCTGGGCCGGGGCGTGGATAAAGGTGAGCACCACGGCATCAAAGGAGTGGGGTTGGACGGCCTGGTCGGTCATGCGATCGTGAATGATCGCCAGCTCAACGCCTCGTTGTTGTGCCAGGGCTGCGATCTTCTGGGTGCCCACTTTAGAGGGCTCCAGAGATGTGGTTTTAAAGCCCTGTTCGGCGCACCAGACCCCGTTTCGGCCCTCTCCGTCGCCGACGCAGAGCACGGTCTGACCGGGGTCGATGAGTTCGGGGAGGGTCTGGGCGACAAAAGCGTTTGGCGACCGGCCGTAGCGGTAGTCGGGACGGTCGAATTTTTCGTCCCAAAACTTACCGGGGTCGTCGAATTTGGGGTTGCTCATGGAAAGTCTCACAGAGTCATGGGATGCAAGGGAGAGGGCCGAAACGAGGAAAAGAGGCGTCATTCTTCGAGAACCCTGGCGGCGCTGCCCACTGAGCCCAGATCATAGACCTCTTCATAGCCCATTTGTTCGAGAAGGTTCTTGGCCTGTGCGCTGCGGCTGCCACTGCGGCAATACAGGACGAGCGGTTTGTCTTTGTCGCCCAGTTCCCGGTGACGCTGGGACAGTTGTTGTAGGGGTAGATTGAGTGCTCCGTCGAGGCCGTTATGGGAAAATTCCCGTGGGGTTCGCACATCGACCACGACAGCTTCACCGTCGTCGACGAGAGTTCGAATCTTGTCGGCCTCCTCCGGCGGAGAGCGCAGGCTGGCCAGTGCTCCGGGGGCGATAAATGTGCCGATGACGGCCACGGCGGCGACGATCATAATGATGGTGGTGAGATTTTCCATGATAAAAGTCCTGAATGGAAGGTGTTTCTGAGCGCCTGTTAATCGATACGGGTCAGGATGCCTTGTTGTTCCCGCCGAAGATTCGCTTCAAAAAGCCCTCGCCGCTGGCCCGGCTGACCAGGGTCTTGGCGATCTGGGTGAGGCTGTGGGCGTCGCGGGCGCCGATGAAGACGTCCTGAATCTGACCGTCGTGAATGGCCATCACCGTTGGCAGGGAGCGTACGTTGAACGCCTTTGCCAGCTCGGGATGCTTCTGGGTGTCGAGTTTGTAGAAGGTCACGTCTTCTTCTTCCATCTGTCGTGCCGCCTCCTCAAAATGAGGGGCCATGGCGCGGCAGGGACCACACCAGGCAGCCCAGAAGTCGATTATTGCCGCCGGTCCGCCGGGCTGCATCAGTTCCGTGATCTCTTCGCGGGTGGTGATGTCTTTTGCGTACATATTTGTCTCCTGAGGTTGGGAGTGATTGATCTCGGCAAATAGTTTGAGCAAGAGGCGTGCCAGAAGACAGAAGTCAAAAGGTCGGAAGGGGGATGGAGTCCGGTAGCTGAGGGGATGACGTCGGGGATATCCGTATTGGAACCAAAGATGACGCGGGGAATGTATACCGCGGAGTAGAGCCTGGATATGTTTCGATGTGTTTCATTGTTTCGGTTTTGGTGAGGTAGGTGTTTCATGAAGTTGAAACAATTGGGAGTGCCCAGGAGAGAATGCGGGTCTGTAGAGAATGCGGGTCTGTCGGAGGCCGGAGTTGGGGGGCTGATGCGGGTCTGTCGGAGGCCGGTATTGGGGGGCTGATGCGGGTCTGTCG